>JBAYUT010000010.1:0-21752 GCA_041674945.1 Minisyncoccota bacterium
GCTCTCAAGGTAGTCGACGGCAACGTAGAGATCGTGAGCGAGGGCGAGACCTTGGTGCTTAACCAAGACGAGAATCTTCGCTCGCGTCAGTGTGTAATAAAGCCTAATCTTTAATATATGGAGACCCTTAGTGTCGTATTGGAGATTGCTACAACTCTCTTGGGAGTGGCTAGTGTTGTGAGCTTTATTTTGTTTATACCATTTAGTTTATTGGGCTGGGCGTTGAGTGATCTTACTGCCAGGACTCTCTTGCCTTATATATTACAAGTATTCATTTATGTATTTGTTTTATTCATGGCGATCGGGATGTGCTTTCTGTCGGTTGGTGTTTTTTTTGGTATCAATTTCGATGGTACGTTTTCTCGGCTAGCTATGTTTGTGGTGGTAGGGGCAGCTTTTGGATTTGTGGCTTTCCTTATGCTGTTCAAAATCGTTTCTGCAAGTAGAGATGGTTTCGGGTTTCGCAGTGTCGTTGTGACTGGCAGGATTCAGGTTGTGAAAGGAATGCCGATCGTGCCGGTTGGTTATAATCACGTGTCGGTACCGCATTATAAAGTCAGAGTCATGGGCGAAAATGACGACCCCGGTGCAGATGGGTATGAAGTAAATAAGGGCTACATTACGCGCTCGGACTTAAGTAGGTTAGAGGTGGGTGTCTGGGATCCAATATTTTATCGGTTTGAAATAGAACCAGAAACGTCCGAAAAACAATTTCGTCTCACGGTCTTGCCGTACTCAAAGTATCTCCTATCAGCTGAAGAGGTACATTAAATGCATAGCATCATGTCTGTGTATTGTGTCGTGCCAAATGCAAGGATTAATCCTTGCATTAGTCCTGTTATTTACTATCCTTAGGGCATGGCAGTTTTGGATAATGAAATCGTGAGTGTGTACGAAGACGACAATATAATAGTCAGACCATCGCCCATCGAGGGGCTAGGGTCTTTCACGAAGCGCCCGTTCAAAAAGGGGGAAGTCGTATTCGTATGGCACCCTAAAGTGCTTACGAAGGAAGAGGTAGAGACACTCCCAGAAGACCAGAAGCGCTACTTTGATACGCGTGCCGACGGCACGCCGATACTTATGCAGATACCCGAGCGCTATGTGAACTGGGCCACTGACCCAAATACGGTTTTAGATGGAGAAAGTGATGTCGCGCTACGCGATATCGCTGCGGGCGAGGAGATTACGAGTGCGTACCCGATCGACTAATAGCCATGCCCGAGAGGGCAAGCAGAGAGGAGCTCCGGCGGGACGGGGCGGGCGCTCCCGTAGCCGCATTCCAAAAATGCAGATTTTGTGGGACACTTGCTGTCATGAATAAGGCTGATGAGCGACCTCTCGCACACTTGCAGATAATTTTTGAGGAAGTCCTGCCCGCGCTCGTAGCCGAAAATGTACGCTATTGGGTCTTCGGCGGCGTTGCCATTGCCGGTGTTGCCTCTCGGGTTTTACGAAGCGGGGAGAATAGGAATGGAGACGTGGATATCTACGTGTGTGAAGCAGATTTTAATAAAGCTGAGAGAATCGTAAGAAAGCTCGCAGAACAACATGGCGATTGGGACGCAGATCGCTGGGTCGTGACTTACTCAATGATGAAAGGTACTGGGCGGCCGAAGGTAGAACTGTATGTTAAGAAATACCAACTATTCTCGGTTGTGCCCGTGTATCCGACAGAAGAGGGTGTAGAATTTCGCGTGATCACTTCAACGTCATTACCGATAAACGCTCTAGAGCAGGAGCAACATGAGCTTGAAGGCTTCAAGTTTTTCACGCCACCGGTTGCGGTATTGAAAGCTATTTTTAGGAGCTTCATCCTCGAGCGGCTCGAAACAAAGGATTACATTATTGCGCATGGTACAAAAAGACGAGTCGATGCAGAATCATTATTTGACTCACTAGAACTAGAAGAATTCGATGAACGTGCAAATGTAGCGCTCCAAACAGTCGGCGCTGAGTGAGCCTATCTAACACATGATTCCGCTCATCATTCTCGCAGTTGTGCTGGTGGTGGCAATATTTATATTCAAGCTCTCCGCGTAGCATTGCGCGATGAATGCAAGGATTAATCCTTGCATTAGTGCGGTAATTTACTATCCTTAGGGAATGGCAGGCAGACGCAAAAGCGGCGACGAGAATATCCGCTCACTCATACGCACTTCAAATGGTAAGAGCTACTCTCTGACGCTCCCCATAGCGGTCGTCCGCGCATTTAGATGGGAGAAGAGGCAGAAGCTTGAGCTCTCGGTCGACGAGAAAAATAAACGCATCATCATCTCAGATTGGCCACGTAGTAGATAAGTAAACCTATTCACTACGTGGTTGGCCCCGTAGTAGATAGGCGGCTCGCGGTTAGGCCGCGGGTGCTATGATTTCTCTATGCCACCAGAAATCCAATTACAACCACAACCGATACCGTCTGTACCACCGCCTAGCTCGTCGTATAAAAACATACTTGTAGCTGTAATCGTATTGGTTGGAATAATTGCCGCTGTTGGAGCTTTCACGTACATGCGGTACAACGAGTCGCAAAAGTTCGACGCGCTCAACATTACCGACGAAAAAGATGTCGTAGACTACGCGACTTGCATGAGCTATGCGCAGAACCTGCCAATCAACTTCCGAATCATTTTCAAACATGGTTCGAATATTCAGCAGATAAGGGATATACAGACGGGTTTACAGAGTGCGTACCCAAGGGCGACGATCGTGGTGAAGACTGAAGACGATGCTGTTGCGCAATCGGTGGATATATATGGCGATAGCGTACATACGGAGAGCGACATGGAAAAGTGGAAGAAGGATCTCGCCGCTCGAGCAACCCCAAAGATCGAATTTACCGCCCCAGCGGTTGATCTCGGCAGCGGACAACAATTCCAAGATGTGTTGACGCCGCTTCTCGATAAGGCTACAGGAACCTCATTCGAGCAGTACTCGGGACAAGTACCAAGCTCCGCTCTCACTGGAGCAGCGAAGACGAAGCAAATGGTTGAAGAACACTGTGAGCGCAAATACAAAGATATGTCCGCTGCCGAACGTTCGCAAGCTGAGATTGCAGAAGCAGACGGTGCTATTAAGAGTCTGGTGCGAGGCGGACTGATGGTGTCGGCCCCTACGTATTTTTCGGGGCATGCATCGTACGCTCCAGGCCCTCTCGCATTGAACAGTGGCATTTGTTCCGACTCCGGTGCTTGGGGTCTAAAGAGGAGTATCGATCAGCTGACCACTGTTGCCGGCGTAGCGTATTGCTATGCGTCACAGTCAGCGCTAGCTGTCTCTGCGCCGCTCAAGTCTGACCCATCGAAGGGCTATTGCGCCGACAGCAATGGCTATGAAGGAATCGTCGACTCTCCTATGGCCGCTCAGCAAGGGTACTGCGTCGCACCAGAGGTGAAGCAGTATGATCTCAGCTCCTGCCAGCAGATTAGTGGGATTCGCCAGCGCTGGGGCTGCGTGGGAGATCAGCTTAACCAGGCTGCGCAACGAAGGATAAGTTCGATCACTGGTCCGTATGCCGCTCCCGATGCGGACAAGATAAAGTACTGCAAGACGCTCACAGGCCTCGAGGCAGACTATTGCTACGTCTCAATGACTCAGGCCTATCGCACTGCAGCTATACCCAATGCACAAGTGTGTGCGAACATGTCGAACATGTACCCGTGGTTTAAGGCCGACTGTATAGAGGGCAGGCCATAAACATAGGCCTGCCAATACTCCGCTGACCAGTGGGGGCAAACAAGGAGGAGCTCAGGGGTGGCGCGGGGTGGGGCAGGCGCTCTCGTGATACTCTGAACGTATGAAAATTGGTGTCTGGGGAGACAGTATTACCTACGGGGCGGGGGACTCGGAGGCTCTCGGGTGGGTTGGGCGGCTACGTCGAGAGCTCGAGAAGGCCTCTCAGGTGGGGGTCTATAACTTTGGCATCTGCGGGGACTCCACCGAGGATATATTGAAGCGATTCGCAATCGAGCGCGACGCAGTGCGTCCTGAGGTGGTAATCTTTGCGGTGGGGACAAACGACGCGAAGTATCCAGAGGGTGGCAGCGAGACGTACGTGCCGCTCGAAACTTACAAACAGAATATACGCAGTCTTGTAGAGCAAGCGAAGAGCCGTGCCGACAAAGTATGTATCGTCGGCCTTACCAAGGCCGACGAGGCGCACATGAGAAAGAGCGGTACGGTGTTTTTGAACGCCACGACTGGCGAGTACAACGACTACTTGCGTGCGCTGGCGAGTGAGGAGCAAGTGAGCTTTATCGACGTGTTTGAGGTAATCGACACGGCCATTGATCTGGCAGATGGCCTACATCCAAACGCGCAGGGCTACGAGAAGCTATTCCAAGCGATCAAACCATTTTTTGCATAGAGGCCCTGCCCGTGGCCGCGAGCAGAGAGGAGCTCCGGAGTGGGGTGGGGCGGGCGCTCCCGTAGCCGCATTCCAAAGTCCCTGAAAATGTGGGGTCAAATGTGAGCCAGCACTCGTTGGTCGAGAGTGACTGTGGCCGGGTGAGGGTTGATGCGTTATCATGGGTACATGAACTCAAGAGAGCTCTGGTTTAAGAGAAAACGATATGGCTGGGGATGGGTTCCGGCCCGCTGGCAGGGCTGGGCGGTGCTTGTTGTCTACGCAGTAGCGATGGTCGAAATATTTAAACGTGTCGATCGGGGCTCGCACTCAGCGAGCGACACTCTCATAGTCTGGGTGCCCGAGGTGCTCCTGCTCACGCTGGTCTTGATCGCGATCTGCTACGCGACCGGTGAGAAGCCGCGCTGGCAGTGGGGCGAGCATCATGCTGATTAGGACGAAGAGTCGGGTGTGGAAGTGGGAAGGAAACGGCGCATGGCACTTCGCCACGCTTGACCCGAAGACCGCGAAGGCGGTGAAGCAGACGCAAGAGGGCAAAAAGCGTATCGGCCGGGGCTCGGTGCCGGTCGTGGTGACTCTGGGTGAGACGAGCTGGAGGACTTCGGTATTTCCCGATACTAAACGCGCGAGCTACCTCTTGCCGCTCAAGGCTGCGGTGCGTAAGAAGGAGGGTATTGCCGAGGGCGACACGGTCGCGCTCTCGCTGCAGCTATAGCGCCTGCCCGTAGGGGCAAGTGGCGAGGAGCTCCGCAGTGGGGTGGTGCCGGCGCTTAAATAAATAGAAAACCGTTCACCAACGGTCTTCGTTGATGAACGGTTGTGCCGTTCGGCTTGGTTGCGCTCATGTCTGCATGAGCCTCTGAGCGTACGCGATCTCCTCCTCGGTGAGGTACCCGACCTTCCACTCCTGCACGGGCGAGGCCGTGGCCTCTGCTGTTGTCGGTACTGCGTCGTAGTAGTTGCGTACCAGGCCGCGATACCCAAAGTGCATCACTGCCAGGTCGACCACCTTCTCTTCGCGACGGAGCGGGTTGATGGTCGCATCGAGCACGACGTGCGAGAGTTCGTGTGAGATCGCTCGCACGACAGCTTCAAACGGCGCCGTCTCGAGAAATGCTCGACGCAGGTACACGGTGACCGACGACCGTTTGAACTCACGCGTGCCGTAATGGCCATAGAGCTGCTGGTCGACCCACGCGAGCGAGTCTTTCTTGCCGCCCGAGTTGACCAGCCCGACACGGATCGTGAGGTCGAGCGCGAGGTGTCTCGCGATCGAGCTCACCATCTCACCGTATCGGCGCTCGCTGTGGAGCCGCTGCAACGGAGCGGTGTCGACGGGCTTTCGCGGGTCACCGAACGATTGGCTCAGTTGTGCGACCCAGGTGCGGATTTCAGTGCTATTCATCGGATACCCCCTGTAGAGAACAAATTTTTAAACAATGTATATAATAGCATACTCAGCGCTTAAAGTCAAGCAGCGCGAGGGCTCGCTCAGCGCGGCGCTCCGGAGTGGGGTGGGGCGGGCTCTTTTGTAGCCGCATTCCAAAATCCCTGAAAATGTGGGATTATTTTAGTGATGTCTGATGGCACAATCGTCTACGTGTTTATCGATGCTGCAAATTTGTGGCAGGCACAGAAGGCTAAGGGCAAGATGTTCGATTATCAAAAACTGAAGAAGTTTCTCGAGCAACGGTTCGCCGCTTCTACGCTGGAGGTTTTCTACTACACCGCATATCCCAAGGAGGGGACACGTGATTATAGTCTCGACGGCAAGCACAAGTTCTTTACCTATCTCAAGAAAGGTCTCGGCTTCACGGTACAAAAGAAGGAGCTTAAAAGAATCGTGTCGCATGGCGACGTGGGAGATGCTATTCAGGAGAAAGGGAATATGGATGTCGAAATGACCATCGATGTGCTGCATCACCTGAGTAAATATGATACCGCCGTTCTCTTCACAGGCGATTCAGACTTCTTAGCGCTCATTTCGTACATTAGAAACAAAGGAAAGAAGGCGTACGTGTTTTCTTCAAAAAACAATATCTCGCAAGAGTTGCGGACGGGCGCAGACGGGTATGAAGATGTGCTCACTTTGACAGAGGATATTTGGGGGCGCGACTTGGTGCATCGGCCAGTATAAACACAAAGCAGCCCTCCTTGCGGAGGGCTGCCCTTGGATGTAGTACCCTTACGGTTTATGGTAAACCGAAAGACCTCTGCATTATAGGCAAATACCGGTAAATAATCAATAGTGCCGGGCTCGAGGTGCATAACCGATTTTTCAGCCCGGGATAGCCGAGAGAGGAGCTCCGGCAGGGTGGGGCGGGCGGCTCCCATAGCCGCATTCCGAAAACGGAGATTTCGTGGGACGATTACTACAACTTGATCATTTATAAACTGAGGCTGAGGAGGCTCGTGAGGCGCAGGCGGCCGCGCAAGCAAACGGGTAAGAGGGAATACCAAAAGCACAAAGAGGCCGCGCGGGCCCTGGTACACGCGCGGCTTGAGCACTTCAACCAGCACTATGGCTTCGCCTACAATAGCGTCGCGATACGCAATCAGCGAACGCGCTGGGGCAGCTGCTCGGCCAAGCATAATCTGAACTTCAACTACCGCATCGTCTTTCTCCCACTCGCTCTGCAAGACTATCTGATCGTGCACGAGCTCTGTCACCTGCAAGAATTTAACCACTCAGCAAAGTTCTGGGCCCTGGTGGCCGAGACCACCCCCGACTACCGCGCCTTGCGCCAAGCCCTCCGGGCGGGTGGGGCGCTTCTACGCTGATCTAGGGCTCTCCCTTAGCCGCATTCCAAAATCCCTGAAAATGTGGGACGAGTTGGGCGATTGTCTGGAGCCTTTAATAGTTATGTATTTCATACAGGTTGACAATCCTTACAAGGGAGCATATCCTTTACGTATATGAAGCAAGAAGAAAAACGCGCACGATTTAAGCGCTTGGGCACTCAGCGCACAAACACCGTGCTCCAAAAGATTAAGGTGCTTGGAAATTGCGCTAATCGAAGCGCATATGAGTACACCGAGGAAGAGGTCAACAAGATTTTCTCGGAAATTGAACGTAGAGTGCGAGAGGCAAAAGCGAAGTTCCATTTTCCAAAAATAAAAGAATTTAGACTCTAACATTATGGCTACCCGCACCAAGAAGATTGATATTACGCCCGATAAAACCCTCTTTCCTAAGATTGGGCAGACAGGTTATACGGCGGGACAAGCTTTGTCCGAGCTCATCGACAATTCAATCGATGTTATCAATCCAAAGCTTGGAAAAGTTTCAATAAACATCAAAATAGACAAGAAGAAGGGTGTAATCATCGTGGAAGACGATGGACTGGGGATGTCAGAAGATGTGGCTGCGAACAGCATTAAGATTGGCAGCTCAAGGAAGCGTGAGGGAGAACTTGGACAGTTTGGAATTGGCCTCAAGGCATCTTGTATGAGTCTCGGTGGCAAGTTCACGCTTGAAACTTCTCCGCAAGACAGCGACGAGGAATACATACTGGTGTTTGATGAAGAAGACTTCTTGTCAAAGGGTAACTGGAATGATTTTGAGATTACGATAAAAAATGGCGCTGATAAAGGCAAGTCCTTCACGCGCATCAAGATAGAGAAGTTTAAAATTAAATTTTACCCTACTTTTCCTGAGGTTTTGAAAAAGCATCTCAGTGAGCGCTTCAGTCCATTCATTGCCAACAAAGAGGTTGAGATAAAACTCAATGGCGAGAAGATACGAGCCGAATCTGCTGACATATTTCCTGATAGCAGGAAAGAATTTTCTATAACACTCAGTAGCGGCGACGTGATAAAGGGCTGGACTGGTATTTTGAAAGTCGGCTCGGTTGAGAAGAGCGGTTTTAATCTCTACAGAAATAAACGGCTCATACGAGTTCATGAAAAATTGGGGTATGTTTACCACCCTTCCAAGATGGCGATAACTGGCGAGATACACATGAACACTCTCCCGGTTACAATTAACAAGCGTGAGTTCGAGACAGAGAACGAATACTACATTGAGTTCTTTCAGAAATTCAGTGAATATTTGAAACCGATTCTTGCTGAAGTACAACAGCGACACCAAGAGGAGAAAATTAAGGACCTGCCTCGCGAAATTAAGGAGACACTAAAAGACAACTTACTTAAGGCGCTGAACAATTCAGACGAGCTCAAGGAGCTGGCATTTCCAGGAGCTGATACGAAGAAGCGTAGCGAGGAGGGTGAATTGTTTGATAAGGAAGAACGAGAAAGTCCCGAGAACGAGGTCGGTACTATCGAAAAAGACCCCGAGGCGGACGGGGGTCGTACTCCCAAAAAGACATCCGAGAACAAAGCGCGCTTTATTACTATAGCAGGACGACGTTTTCGCTTCGACTATGAATGGGGTTCATTGGAAGAGTCTATAGCAAAAGAGGCCTATCTCGATAAGGAGAAGAACACGATCATGGTGATATTGAATCAGAACTACAACATTCTAAAAGTGCTTCCGAAGGCAGACATTTTCTACCACGTTATATTTCTTGCTGAAGGTATTGTTGAAGTATTTCTTCGAGAGAATAAGCAGTCGTTGGAGAAAGCAACGGCGATTCGTGATTCATTGGTTCATAAACTGGCAGACGTCATGTCGGAGGACTCTCTAGAAGAATCGGCTACTAAGGACTCACAAATTCTATCCGCGCAAACATATCTTCTCAAGGCTTCTCCTGAAGACATGGCTCTTAACGAGAACGAAGTTCTTGTACTTGAGCGACGGCTTGAGAATGGTCAAACGTACCAAGAGATAGCAACTGAAATGCATTTGTCGCGACAGCGGATAGAACAGCTTTTCAAGTCAGCCTTGAATAAGATTAGTGGAATCCGCAAACGCATACCTACCGCAGCTAAGACGGCGGAGAGACTTGATACGGTTGTTGAAAAGGCAGTCAAGGAGAAAGCAGAGAAGGATGCGATTCAGAGCGTTATTAACAATACTGCATCTATGTATGGAGTTGACGTAGATGACCTTCTCGGATCACGCAGGCAGAGTAATTTCATTTTGCCGAGACACACAATTATGTATCTCCTCCGCAAGGAGCTTGGACTTTCATTTCCCATGATTGGGAAAATAATGGGCAAAGACCACACTACAATCATTTACGCCTATCACAAGATAGAAAGTTTTATTGAAGGGAAAGCGTAGCTGTTAAGTATCGACCTCAATTTGCTTGAGAAGTGAACGACCCAGTCGCTCTATTACTCCCACTACGAGTGCATTGCCCATAAAGAATGCGCGCTTTGTGGCGACTGCCGATGCGGTGTGATTGTCGGGGAACATGCAGAGCCTTTCTAGTTCTATTGGAAGCAGGCGACGCAGTCGGCCTGACTTTGTCCTTACTACGTGTTTAAAACGTGAAGGTGCAGACCCGCCCTCGGCAGTGATAATTGTCCGTGATGCTTTGTTCAAAGCATCAGGAAAGGCCATGGAGCCCTCAGTGTAGGTAAACACGTAGCCGTCTTTTCCCTTACGTGTTTCATTTTTTGCCCCCTTTAGATACTCCCATTTTGAGACGTCCTCTTTTTTTATGAAAAACTCTTCAGCTACGTTCTTTTCGTTCTCGAGTACTTGCCCGAGAGTAACGTACGAGCCAGCGTGCAGAGGCGCCACTTCAAATGTCGTTACTTTTCTATCTATTGCGAGACCGGCTTTTAGAAAAGGAGACTGCGTGCTTGATTTCCCATTGTTAAAGTTATTACTTATGACAGGAAGATCGCCAAGTATTTCGATATCTTTAGTTGCGCTGACGTCTTGTACCGGAAATGCTTTTGCTATTGTGCCGTCTTTTGTAACCCAGGCTTCTGCATTCTTAGCTTTGAGAATCCGTTTACCAATTGCGGTGCTTTTCTTGTACCCCAAAATAAAAATTCGTCGGCGGCGCTGGGGCATGCCATATTCTGCTGCGTTGATTATGCGCCACTCGACGATGTAGCCGAGATCATTTAGTGAGGCGAGCATCATTGCGAAATCACGCCCACGCTGTGCGGCTGGAGACTTAAGTAGCCTGTCCACGTTTTCAAGCATTAAATAGCTAGGTGCTTTTTTACCTTTTTCATTCAGAATTCTATGTATAGCCCACCACAGTACGCCTTTCTTTCCTATTAGGCCGCTCGCCTGACTTAGTGTACGGGCGACCGAGTAGTCCTGACATGGGAATCCGCCAACGAGCAGGTCATGCTCTGGTATTGACGCAACAGACACCTGTGCGATGTCCACGTTCGAGTGACCTTCAGAGCCAAAGCGCTCTACATATACTTCGGAGGCGTGTTGCTTCTTGGTAGCCGGCTCCCACTGGTTGTTCCAGACAGTGCGGTAGCCCTTAAGTTTTCGTTTACCATAGCCTTCGAGACCGACACGAAATCCGCCGACGCCAGCAAAAAGCTCGACTACTCTCAGGTCTTGATCTTGTCCGGAGTTGTTTTTTAATGTATAATCTTTTTGCTTGTTCGCCATGGCTTCTTGATCCTATCAGAAAAGCCGCAATCGATCAAGATCGACTTATCCACAACTCATGGCATTAAATCCGCGCAAATCACTAGTGATTAAGAAGCCTGACCTGAAAGAAGCCAAACTTCTGCGGCACGCAAGCATTCAGGAGGCAATCACGTGGCCTCGGGGCTCGTCTCAACAGCAGAGACTTTTGCATATCATATGGAATGGGGAGGGATATGACGTCGGAGTTGGGAAGCCAGGTAAGGAGGCAAAAGAAGGACGGGCGTTACCGAACTCAAACGATATGTGGCCTTTTATACGAAAAGATGGGGCTTTCCCAGTGAACGACGCATCCTTTAAGGATATTTTTCGTGAATTCGAACATATGGGGCGCCGAAGCGAACATTCGCTGGAGCTGCTCGGCTGCCTGCTTGTCCGCTCCGCTTACATGCTCGACCACTCCGAAACCAGTGATGGGATTAAGTATTTTCCACCAAATGATATTATCGACGAGATAAAAAAAGAAATCCCAATGATGTTTGGTGTGCCTCTCATTGTATTTCTTCAATACATCAACACGATTTCTCTAAATGAAGACGTCAAGTACTACACGAAAGGAATGGATCGCGGCAAAGCATATGGGATTGGCGCTGGGAGACAAAACAACCTGCTCACCTGCGCTCGACTCATCGCTGTACTCTTAAAAAAAGAGAGTATCGTTGACTTCGCTGACGGGTTCTCTAGGAATCGTGGGGTATCTGCGATGTCATTTAACCGCTCAAAAGAATGCTTCCCGTTTTTGAATGAACAGATTGAATCAGAGGAATAAATAGTATTTGCGGATGCTATTTTGTAGCCGCATTCCAAAGGCAGTGATTCTGTGGGACTATTAAGCAATGGATTTTGCGACTTTTGCAAACACATATCAGGGCTTAATAGCGCTCGCATCGCTGGTTGTCGCCATAGTTGGGATTGCTTTCGCACGAACAGCTCAGCAGTCTCATTACGGTTCAGGCGACAATGTAGGTGGAAACAAAATTATCAGTCTTGCATCAAGACACTCAGCGGAACAGTCTCTAAAGCTTTGGCCAGAATCTATGGGCGGCATCGACACATTGAATCTCGATAATGCGGCCCGATTGGAGCAATGCGGTTCTTACGACGAACAGCACGTCACATTATTAATGGACAGTACCTCTTTGCGTGTTCCTAAGCCAAGACCAGGAGAGAGAGTGGACTATCCAGATGGTACTTCTGTCGTAATTAATCCCGATGAGAGTCCGGCTTTCAAAGTAGAAGGACTAAGAATGATGATACAACCAAAAATAATGCAAAAATACGTCTTTTCACTATCCGAACAACCGCGCCACGTAATAGTGACAGATCACCGGAGATTCGTTGTGTCATTGGCTACTATAAAAAAACACCATTTACCTGAAGTGGCAGTCGCCCTGGAATACGTTTTCAACATTAATGAAATTATCTGAGACCGTTTTCATACCATTCTTGCATTAGTACGAACGTTCTAATATACTGGGGGGATGCAAAAGCCGCAGGAGAAAATAGGGCAGTTCTACCACAAGCACCACCGTATGCCCTCGTATGCCGAGGTAACCAAACTCTTGGGGTATAAGACCAAGAGTGCGGCGGCCTATGTGGTGCGGCAGCTACTTGAGGCGGGGGTGATAGAGCGGGACAAGACCGGGCGGCTACTCCCGGGCAAGCTCTTCGGCGAGACCAAGCTCTTGGGGCTGGTCGAAGCGGGCTTCCCCTCGCCAGCCGAGGAGGAGCTCCTCGACACTATAAACTTCGACGAGTACCTCACGCCCAACAAGGAGTCGACCTATATATTGAAGGTGAAGGGTGAGTCGATGATCGACGCGGGTATACACGAGGGCGACATGGTGGTGGTGGAGCGGCGGCAGACCTACAAGCCGGGGCAGATAGTGATAGCCTCGGTCGACGGCGAGTATACGATTAAATATTTACGTAAGACAGGGGAGAAGTACTACCTCGAGCCGGCGAATGCGAGGTTTAAGAATATATATCCTAAGGAGCGTCTCTCGATAGAGGCGGTGGTGACGGGCGTGGTGAGGAAGTGCTCCCTGTAGTGAAGTTTCGATTCGATTATGTTCTACGTCTATGTACTAGCCAACGACAAGAATGAGGACCTCTACACAGGTTTTACTACCGACCTCAAGCGCCGTATTGGCGAACATAATCGAGGACTGAATATTTCGACTAAACACGATAAGCCTTGGCACCTTATTTATTACGAAGCGTGTACAAACGAAAAGGACGCGCTACGGCGAGAAGGGTACCTCAAGACGACGCAGGGTGAGCGATTATTAAAACGTAGGCTAAAAGAATATTTGTATGCACGTCGAAAAATTCAGTAAATCGAAACTCTACTACAGGGTATTGCGGGTATGACCTGGGGAAATCCAGCCTCTTTTCCGCGCGCGATCATCCACATCGACGGTGACGCATTCTTCGCCTCGTGTGAGGTCGCGAAGAACCCGAGCCTCCGCGGGAGGGTGGTGGTGACGGGTAAGGAGCGCGGGATAGTCTCGGCCTGCACCTATGAGGGTAAGGCCCGCGGGGTGAAGCGGGGGATGCAGATGCACGAAGTGCTGAAGCTCTGCCCCGACGCGGTGGTGCTCCCCTCAGACTACGAGACGTACAGCCTCTTCTCTGAGCGGATGTATGCGATAGTGCGCCGCTACACGCCCGACGTAGAGGAGTACTCGATAGACGAGTGCTTCGCCGACCTCACGGGCCTGCGCCGCATGCACCACAAGTCGTATCAAGCTATCGCCGAGCAGATCAAACATGAGCTCGACACCGAGCTCGGGATGACCTTCTCGATAGGACTCTCTGCCACCAAGACGCTCGCGAAGATAGGCTCGAAGTGGAACAAGCCCTCGGGCCTCACGGTTATACCGCTCCGCGATGCTAAAAAATTTCTCGAGGCTACGCCCGCGGGCGCTGTGTGGGGCATAGGCCCGCAGACCTCGGCGCTACTACTTAAATATGGCGTGCGCACGGCACTCGACTTCGTTAATAAAGATGAGGCGTGGGTGCGAGCGCATACGAGTAAGCCGTATTTTGAAATATGGCAGGAGCTTAATGGCGTGGTGGCCAATAAGCTCGAGCTCACCGGGCACGCGACCTACCAGTCGATAAGTAAGACCAAGACCTTCACGCCACCCTCGACGAGTGCGGCCTTTGTGCACGCGCAGCTCTCGAAGAATATTGAGAACGCGTGCATCAAGGCGCGGCGCTGGGGGCTCTCGGCACCACTCGTATTCTTCTTCCTTAAGACACAGGACTTTCACTACCACGGCTACGAGGTGAAGCTCCCGTTCCCGAGCAACAACCCTGTCGATATATTACGAGAGATACGCCCCTACTTCTTAAAAGCGTTTAAGAAGGGCAGAGAGTACCGCGCAACTGGCATCACGCTTATCAACCTTGCCGAGGAGGGCACGCTACAGCTCGACCTCTTCGGCGCGGTGCGCGAGTCGGTGGGGCTGAAGCAAGTATTTAAAAGTACCGACTCGCTCGCGGCCAAGTATGGCAAGCACGTGGTGTACCTCGGCTCGAGCTTCGGCGCTATGCAGCATGCGGCGCACCTGGGCGCGCGCGGCGACGTAGCCGCGCGCGTGAGGACGCTCTTTAAGGGCGAGACCTCCCGCCGCCGCCTCGGCGTACCCTCGCTTGGCGAGGTGGGGTAGACGTGGGGTACAATACACAGAATGCTCGTGACTGGTATTGTCATCCCCGTCCTCACGCTGGTGGTTATCTTTCTCTTCGGCGTACAAAAGTTTAGCAAGCAGATCAACCAGGCCGCGGGTGAGGGCTTCAAACGGCTCCTTGGCCAGGTGACCGCGACGCCGCTCCGCGGCGTCGCGCTCGGGGCTCTCTTCACCGCGGCCATACAGTCGAGCACGGCGACGACGATTATACTCATCGCACTCGTCGATAAGAGCGTGCTCTCCTTCGCCAGCAGTCTCGGCGTGATCCTTGGTGCGAATATCGGCACCACGATCACCTCGCAGCTCGTCGCCTTCCATGTGACGAACATTGCGCCCTACTTTGTGCTTATTGGCTTTCTCGTGACCTACTTCGGCCGTTCGTACAAACACTTAGGCAAACCAATATTCTATTTTGGCCTCATTTTCTTTAGTCTCTCGTTGATCGCGCTCTATATTGAACCGGTTAAGGAGGCTCCCGAGCTGCTCGCGCTCTTCAGTAACATTACCTCGATCTACAGCGCTATCGCGGTGGGGCTTATCTTTACCGCCATTATCCAGTCGTCGAGCGTGACCTCGGGTCTGGTGGTACTGCTCGTGGGTGCTGGGCTGCTTAATCTAGAGCAAGCGATTGGGGTCATGTTTGGAGCAAACATCGGGACCACCGCCACGGCGCTGCTCGCCTCCTTTCCGCTTAGCTACAAGGCGCGGCGTGTGGCGACGGCACACTTCCTCTTCAACGTCCTTGGGGTGTTGTGCTTCCTCCCCTTTGTCGGTGCGTTTATCGCACTGGTTCGCTCCCTTGGCGGTACGACGACCCAGGTGGTCGCCAATGCTCACGTGATCTTTAACCTAATCTCTGCGGGGGTGTTCCTCCTCGTGCTTCGGCCGTTTGAGACGCTGGTCACCAAGGTGGTGCCTGCGCGTGAGGTGGAGTAGCTTAGGCGCAGAGGGCTAGTGTCCCGACAATACGCGCGTGTACGCAGTAAAAACTGGCGCATTGGTGTAGCGCTCGCGGAGCTGTGACCACGCGGCGTGCGGCACCCCAGCCGCCACAATGTCTTCGATGCGGGCCAGTACTTCAGCAGGGCAGGTGAAATCGGCAACCCAGTCGTCCAGCCCGACGTCTCGCAGTGTTTCAGCAAAGCCCGTCTGCTCGCTTACCAGTACTGGCGTCCCTGTGGCGAGCGCTTCTTGCGCTACGTTGCCGTACGTCTCAAAGTATGAGGGCATGATGAGGGCGCCGAGGCGGCGATAAAAGTTCGGCAAGCTGGCATTCTCTACCGAAGGGTGCAGCGAGATGAGTGATGCCACCTTCTTGTAATGTGGGGCGTCGCGCTTTATGTCAGATATTGCCTCGATCATAAAACCCGCATCGGTACTGCGGTTGTGTCTGGCGAGGGTGAGTAAGAAGTCTGGATTTTTCACACGCGTCCAGCGGCTCACCATACCGATCACTCGTTGGCCGAAGCGCCCTGGCTTTTTGAAAAATGATTCGGGCGTTGGATTAGGGAGTACGACCGCACGTTCGATTGGGTGGCAAAAAATTTCCTGCTCAACAACCTTGCGCGCGTGCTTTGATGGGAAAATGTAGGTCGCGTGAGGGTCGTGAACTCCCGCTCCATTGCGAGGAAGCGCTGCTTGGCCTCCTCTTCTTTCCAGTGAGCAACCTCCTTGGAGAGAATGCCATGATAGTGCACGATAACGCGCGCTTTGCCGTAGCGGCGCGCTGCCTGGAGAAAACACCACGGCAAGTAAAAAGTGCCGTTGACGAGCACTACGTCGGGCTGAACTTCCTCCATGGCTGCCAAATACGATTGGATCACTGGTTCATATGCCGCGCGCACATCGTCGACCGTCTCGGCCGTCTTAATTACGTCGCCGATAGCAGGATAAGATATGGTGCGTGCGAGTAGGCGGAATCGCTGTGCGTCGCGAATGAGTTCTGTGGGTATGTTCTGCACTTCGCCCGGCTGCATCATGTCGACACCATACAAAAAGAGAGAAGACCTGGGGTCCTGCTCGTTGTGGCGGATGAAATTGGATAGGTATTGCGCGATACCCGCCACGGTATAAAACCGTATATTTGTTAGCACTTTCACCTTTATATATTAACACAAGCGACTGACTTTAGCAAGTACTCTCGGAGAGTCTGTAGCTACACTGCGCGTGCCGGCCTACTGAACTAGGAAGTGGTACCATAGGGATATCTACTAATTAATACCAGTACCTATGGATATTTTGATTCTCTATCTCATAATCGTGTTCGTGGTGCTCCTCTTGGGTAGTATTCGCCAGATCAACCAGTATGAGCGCGGGGTTAAGTTTACCTTCGGTAAATTCTCGTCGATTATGGAGCCGGGGTGGCGCATTGTGTGGCCGGTCGTCCAGACCTATCAGAAGGTAGATATTCGCACCAAGGCGGTCGACGTGCCCGATCAAAACGCGATTACGCGTGACAATGTGTCGGTGCGCGTGAATGCGGTCATCTATTACAAGGTGAACGATGCAAACAAGGCGATTATTGAGGTCGAAGACTTTAAGTATGCTATCTCGCAGTATGCGCAGACCACTATGCGCAACATTGTGGGCGAGGTAACCCTCGACGAACTGCTCTCGAGCCGCGACAAGATTGCCGACCGTATCCGCGAGATTGTTGATAAGGAGACCGACGCGTGGGGTCTGAGTGTGCAGAACGTAGAGCTCAAGGACGTGAGTCTCCCGCCAGAGATGGAGCGCACCATTGGTAAGCAGGCAGAGGCAGAGCGCGAGAAGCGTGCGGTGATTATCAACTCGGAAGGCGAGCTCGCGGCGTCTGAAAATATTGCCCGGGCAGCCGCAGTGCTCGCGGCCAACCCAGGCGCGCTCCACTTGCGTACCTTACAGTCGATCAACGATATGTCCTCAGACCAGAGCAATACGGTGGTCTACATGGTGCCGATGGAGGCGCTGAAGGCGCTCGAGGGCTTCGGACAGAAGTAGTAACAGGGAAGAACCTAACGTACAAAACATGAATACAAAACACATTCTCAATATTCTTGCAGTTGTAGCCGCACTTCTGCTCGCGTACCTCGCGTTCACTCGGCCAGCCGTGGCACCTGAGGACGGGGCCGCGCTGCAGGGCAAGATTGATATAAGTGCCGTGTGCGAGGGCGCGCTTGCGTATATGACCTTCCCCGACGCGGCGAGCGCTGAGGTGTTTGTCGCCGAATGCAAGGAAGGGAAGCGTCCGGAGGTGATTGAGCGCTACCGAGCCCAGCTCGACCTCGGCGACGGTGCGCAGATCTAAGGACACTCATGCGCAGGGCCCTGGTTGACATTTAACCCCACACTCACTACTCTCTACTCTATGCAGCGACACAATACGAAGCTCTTGGCCCTACTGAACCTCCTTACTGGGGGTGGAGAGCTTACTTGTGTCTAGCTAAGAAAGATAGGTGCACACAAGCCAGCTCTCCACCCAGGAGAGCTGGTTTCGTCTTAGAGAGAAGTAACGGAACAGATCTTTCAAGCAACACAGCAGCTGCGGTGCGCAGCAAGGAGTCTCGGATGCAAAAGTATGCGGGTACGTGGGTGTGTCTGTGCCGCAACGCCGAATTGCACGAGCAGAGCGGCAGGGCGATAGTGATCGCCGGCAGTGAGACGGACGCGAAAATCCTCGTTTGTGAAGCAGGGGCGGCCGAGCTCTTTGCCGGCAATCGAGAGATGCGCCAGCACTTCCGGGCCGAGGGTGTGTGCGTTCTCGAGAGGCCTGCTACTCAAATCGTTGCGCCAGCGTAGCGTACGAGGAACGCTTCGCCGCAACTAACAGCCCGACCTTGGAAAGGTCGGGCTGTTCTCTTTTGACCGCATTGAGTAATCGCACGGGTTGATAAGCGTCTTTATTAAGACGGTGAGGTGGCGTATGGTATAGGTATGAACAACAAGAATCTGCCCCTGATTATCGGTATTGCATTGCCGCTTATCTTTATTATTGTGCTCTCGGTTGCGATATTTGCGCCTGCGTTCTTTGTTACTCCGGCACACAACTTCATCTACAGCTCAGACCGTGGCTACTACGGCGGGGAATATTATCAAAACGCCTATACGGTGGTTGACGGACGCATTGTGCTCGACCCGATTCCTCAGCGCTCTGGTACCGACCTTGAGCGTAAGGTGGCACCGCCGCTGTACCTGTACGACGTTGAGACCGACGCCGCACACGAGATCACGCTCGCTGAGGCTGCGACGTACACGGTAGTGGTAGGTCCCTCCTCGCCCGATGGGTACACGGTCTCGTATGAGTACGGACACAACGGTATCTTCGAGCTCTTTGGCTCGGACAGTGGCAACACCGGGTACTTCGTCGCGAAGGATTCTAAGAAGAAGAAATTGAGCGGCCTGACCACCGCAGATCGGTACAGTGGTGACGGATTCAAGCTTATTGGATGGATAAAATAATATGGATAAACAACAAGTCATCGAGTTCATCACGCGCCAGCTCCAAGAGGGGGTTATCTCTAAAGAAGAGGTCGCAGGGCTTCTCGGCGGTGTGGCGCCAGCGGTGGGCGCGCCTGTAGTCGCTGCGGAGGTGAGCCAGCGTAACCTGATTCATACGTTCTATACGATCGGTGGGATCATTGTTTTTGCGGGCGTGGGTATATTGGTGGGGCAAAATTGGGACGACATCGGCTTCGCCGGAAGGGTGCTCGTAACGCTCGGTATCTCTCTCCTTGCGTACGTGCTCGCACTCCTTGCACGTGGCCCCGAACAAAGAAATCTCTCGCAGCTCTTGTTTGCGCTCTCGGCAGGACTCGCACCCCTCGGCACCTACGTGCTCTTAGACGGCGGCGGGGTCGACTTCACCTCTGGGGTGCAGTGTGTCGCTGCTCTGGTGCTGGCAGTCACCTTCGGTGCAGCGTACTTTGCGAGCCGGCGAAACCTTCTTGTGGTTGTCGTGGCACTCTACGCTTCGTGGGCGTACTACGCGTTTATCGTGAGGGCCTTCGACGTGACGCCCTTCGACGCTGCAGACCTCTTCAAATGGGCGACCATGCTGCTGGGGATCGCCTATGTCTTGGTGGGCTACGGATACCTCGCACAGAGTTCAGCACCTCTCTCGCGTGAGGATAAGGACGAGAAAAGAGTCCAGAACTTCTTCTATACCTACGGTACGCTCGGCGTACTGGGAGCTGGTATCTCCTTTGGTGGCGTATTCGATATCTTCTACATTGCACTCATTTTCGCGGCCTTCTACGGCAGCGTGTACGTAAAGAGCCGTGCCATGCTTGGTCTTGGCGCTCTCTTCCTTATCGCGCATATCATCAACCTCACGTCGCAATATTTTGTCGACTCTATTGGCTGGCCGGTCGCGCTTATCGCGATTGGGTTCTTGATCATTGGCGTTGGTTACCTCGCTTTCTACCTCAACAAACGATTTGTCTCGGTGGCCTAGCTGCGGGCAGGGGAATCGTTCGGCCACTAGCGCGGTGCGCATGGGCTCGGCTATGAAAGAATTTGCCCTCGGCGGGCGTAGTATGTAGTGAAGGCATGCCTGACCATACTAGCCATACCGATGAGGAGCTGGCAGGCTTGTCCTTAGAGAACAAGCGCTTTTTCGGTGAGCTGGTGACCCGCTACGAGAAGAAGCTCGGCGCCTACGTGCGCCGGCTCGGCCAGCTCCCGCAAGAGGATGTGCAGGACTTGCTGCAGAATATATTTATCAAGGTCTACCAGAATCTGAATGACTTCGATCAGAGTCTGAGCTTCAACTCGTGGATATACCGCATTGCGCACAACGAGACGATGACGTTCTTTCGGTCACGCAGAGTGCGGCCGCAGGGGCACCAGGCACCGATGACTCCAGAGATGCTGGCAAACATTGCCTCAGATCTAGACGTGCAGCAGGAGAGTGAGGTGCGGCATGACGAAGAGCTGGTGCGGCAGTGCATCGACGAGCTGCCGGCGCACTATCGGGAAATAGTCGTGCTGAAGTATTTTGAGAACAAAAGGTATGATGAGCTCTCCGATATTCTGAGGCTGCCTGCGGGTACGGTCGCCACGCGACTGAGCCGCGCAAAGGAGCAGCTCAAGGCTCGCTTGCTCGCTAAAGGAATAGGATTATGAACAACGAAGACAAAACCATTTCTGAAAAAGTGCTCGAGCGTATCGAGCATGCCACTCCGCACTCGCGGCAGTACTTCATGTTCCGCAATGCGGGGGTGTGGGCGCTTGCCGCTGCATCGGTCATTGTTGGCGCGCTCGCGGTGGCCTCGATTATATTTAGGGCTGTAAACGCTGGTGCGGCACTCCGGCCAGGGATACCTCCGTTTAGGATGCTCGTGCTCGTTGTCCCGTTCCTCTGGGTAGCGCTCATGACGGTCTTTGGCTACGTGGCGTATCGAGAAGTGCGGTTGACCCGCAAGGGGTACACCTACGAGTTCTCGACGATTATGCTCGGGACGCTGCTCGCAAGTGTCGTGCTCGGGATCATCTTCTACACCAGTGGCGCCGGCTTCGCGCTCGACCGCATGGCGGCGCGGCATCTCCCGTTCCAGGCCGACCTCGGTCAGGTGCAACAGGAGCGATGGTTCCAGCCCGAGCAGGGATTCTTGATGGGGATTATTACTGAAGACGAGCAGGAGCGCGTGCAGCTTGTTGATCCAAACCGTGCACGGTGGCACGTACAGTTTGCCGACACCGTGTCGGCAAAGAAGGTTGAAGCGCTGGAGACCGGAGAGCGCGTTGGCCTGCGCGGGCGCACCCTCGACCCTGAGGAGCGTGTGTTCCTGGCGTGCGATATTCGCTCACTCGAATTTGGCGGACGCGGCGCACTCTTCATGCGAAAGGCTGGGGACAAGATGCGCCCGCTCGATGAAAGAAAGTTACCGCCCCTGCGTAGTACTGAGTGTGAGGAGTAACACCCTCTGACTTACTCGCTAAACACCTTTACATTTATGTTACAAAAGAAATACGTTATTCCTGCAGTACTCCTTGGCCTGGTGACTATTGGCGGCGGTACTGCGTACGCAGCAAATGCGGGCGTGCCTATGGCGGCCTTTGCAGGCTTCTCGGCAACGCAGCAAGCCGCGGTCACGCAAGCGCATGAGATACGCCAGGAGGCGCACACTAAGGCGCAGGCGGTGCTTACGTCTGCCGGCATCACGCGAGAGCAGATGCA
>JBAYUT010000011.1:0-20234 GCA_041674945.1 Minisyncoccota bacterium
ACCGCTTCGTCTTCGTCCGTCGCAAGTAAGTAAGTTCTTGGGGCTTGGGCACTCTGGACTTTTGGTCCTGTGCTTTTTGTCCTCTGGGCTTCGGGGCTCCGTATTTTTCTTCCGCGCAAGCGGTCGAATTATACGGAGCCCTTTCCCTTTGATACACTCGACTACGGTAGTAGGTGCATATGTGGGCGACTACGGTTTCCTGCAGCCGAACCCAGTATCCATGCATTGAGAGCGTTTCCGATTACGGTTTGAAACGGAGTGGTGCATGCTGACACTTCAAAAAGTGATGATGCTTGGTATGGAGTGCTCGGCGATTCCGCATCGCGAGTACGATTCAACCCAGAGAGTATTCAATGGGTGGTGGCATAGATGGCACCCCATACACAACCGACTCGGACGGCAACCTGAACATCTTCGCCGTTGACTACGACAACGACGAGCTGTGGTTGAACGGGAACAACGGGCATCCTGACAACGTCTACAATGCTGACAACCGCTTCGTCTTCGTCCGTCGCAAATCTCATCCCTTCTCTCCCGACTGCTCGGGAGAGTTTTGTCTATGGAGCTGGCCGCTCCAGCCGCCGAGCATCTTGCCGACTTCTTCTATTGGTCTAGATAGTGCTATGTATCGTTTTGTTTCGAGCGATTTGGTCTCCCATAAAACCATCAAGAGAATCTTCAGGGCGTCTACTTTGCGTATGGCAAGTATCACGAAAGGGATTTTCTGGGTTCCTGGGACAAAGCTTGCAGTACTCACCGCTTCAATTATTTCTATAAACAACATGTCTATCTTTTCACCGAGAGTATAACGATGGGGCTTCGGGAGTATTTGGTA
Organism: Minisyncoccota bacterium; assembly: GCA_041674945.1. Taxonomy (GTDB): domain Bacteria; phylum Patescibacteriota; class Minisyncoccia; order Phycocordibacterales; family Phycocordibacteraceae; genus C7867-001. The sequence continues at coordinate 836 of JBAYUT010000011.1, forward strand.
GTATCCGTACCATAGCAGGTATGTATTCTTTAAACGCTCAAGTAGAGGCAACATCCTCGGGGGGGGGGGCGATTCATGGCGTGTAGAGAAAAAGAAGTTTAGCTGTTCGTACGAGCATATCATCTCTTGTGAGAATCTCCTTGAAGCGTGGAGAGAATTTGCACGTGGGAAACGGTCTCGTAAAGACATGCAGGAGTTCGGGAGAAACTTGATGCAGAATGTTCTAGCTTTGCATCAAGACCTTGTACAGAAGACTTATAAACATTCTCCCTACGAAGCTTTTAATATCTCCGACCCAAAGCCAAGGAGCATACATAAGGCTACCGTTCGAGACCGATTACTGCATCATGCTCTGTACCGCGTCTTGTATCCGTTCTTTGACAGAACTTTTGTGGCAGACTCTTATTCTTGCAGAAAAGGTAAAGGCATGCACCGAGCACTCAAGAGGTTCGAAGATTTTGCCAATAAGGTTGGTCGAAATCGCACAAGGACCGCTTGGGTCTTGAAAGGCGATATTAGGAGGTTCTTTGCAACCATCGACCATTCCGTTCTTCTCGAAATCATCGGGCAGTATGTTAATGACGAGAGAGTACGCAAACTTCTCTTGAGAGTTATTGACAGTTTTTATTCAACGCGCGAAGGGGTCGGCCTACCCCTCGGCAACCTCACCTCACAGCTCCTGGTGAATGTCTATATGAATGAATTTGACCAGTTTGTTAAACACAAACTTAAAGCGAAATACTACATTCGCTATGCGGACGACTTTGTTATTCTCTCTCGGGATAAAGAATGGCTCGAGGGGTTGATACCCCGTACAGGAGAATTCTTAGAGCGCAGGTTGCGATTGTCTCTTCACCCAGACAAGGTCTTCATTAGCACTCTCGCCTCAGGTGTTGATTTTCTGGGTTGGGTGCATTTTCTCGATCATCGTGTGGTGCGGACTACCACCAAGCGTCGAATGTTCCGAGGCATTGAGCGCATGCAAGGGAATGAAGCGACCATACAATCTTATCTCGGTCTATTGAGTCATGGGAACGCTTACAAATTGCGAAATGAGGTAGAGAGTCGAGCGAACTAAGTGAAGAACGTGAGAGAGTAGGCCATGTCTTATACAGGTTTCAAGTTAAGCAATCGAAGGCGGACGGGATTGGTGCGTGAAAAGGTGTCGCGCTCGAGGTGCGCAAGCAGGTTCACTCGACTCCCCGACGAGAGTGAGTTGATGGTGGTTGCGAGTGTGCCTTTGGCGAAGAACACGATAGCGTGCAGGTCCCGCGCTGAGGCGTCGATGGTAAGTTTCAAATGTTCCTTCCCTTTTCCAAACGGTGCAACCTCTTTTATCGTAACGTCTTGCAAGAGAAAGATTGGTCGAGGATTGTCCATTCCATAGGGCGCGAGCTTTTCTATTTGTGTGAGAAAGCGCGTATGTACCTCCTCGGGTGTGAGCACGCCATCGGCGTGTAACGAGAGATCGTCTTCGTCTTCTGCTGTGTTCACAATTTTTTCATGCGCTAGGACAAGTCGGTCTTCAAGATCAAATACCGCGGTTTCAAGGACGGTGAAACCGCCTGCGGCGGCGTGGCCGCCAAACTGCGTGAACGCGCCCTCGGCCGCCTCCATGAGCTTGAGTGCGTGCACTGCGCCGCCGCTACGCACACTGCCCTTGATGCTGTTGTTGCCCTCCTTGCCCCAGAGAAAGACGGGTCGGCCATGCTCGTCGGCAATGTTGTTGGCAACGAGACCGAGGAGTGCGGGCCGCCACTCTGGGTCGCCGAGTGCGATCACGCTCCGCAGCTCGCGCTCCTTGAGGCGGTCGTGCACGGCGCGGGTTATCGCCCCGGCCTCGGCCTTACGTTTACGATTTGCGGCGTCGAGTTTTTTGGCGAGCTCATCGGCCTCCACTTCCGATCCGGTGGTAAAGAGTTTGAACGCGTCTATGGCATCGCCCATACGGCTCGAAGCGTTGACGCGCGGCGCGATCATGAATCCGACGTCGTCTTCGGTAATCGTGCGCTGGTTGGTGCGAATAACGCGACAGAGTTTTTGGAGGCCAAGCCGTGGCGACTTGCGCATCACCAAGAGACCGTAGGTGGCGAGTACGCGGTTCTCTCCGGTGAGCGCCACCATGTCGGCGATGGTGGCGAGGCCGACCATGTCGAGGAGCCACTTCTCCCACCCCATAGGAACTTTCTCACGCAAGGTTGGTTCGACCGCGAGCGCGGCACACACGAGCTTCCATGCGACGCTCGAGCCACAGAGATCGTGATAGGGATACGTCTCACTCGCGCGTGCATTTGGATTAATTACAGCGAGAGCATCAGGCAACGTTTCTTTCGGCAGGTGGTGGTCAGTAACTATAACTTCGATACCCAGTTCTTTTGCTCGAGCGGTTGCTTCGAGGTCAGTGATGCCAGAGTCGACAGTGACGATGAGTTTCACGCCACTCTTGGCAAGCTTCTCGATACCAGGAGTGCTCACGCCGTACCCTTCGAGATGTCGATGTGGAATATAGTTTTCAAAATTCGCGCCTGCCTTTTTTAAGAAATCGTGGAGCAACACCGCGCCCGGTATGCCGTCGCAGTCGTAGTCGCTCCACACCGCGATCCGCTCTTGCGCAAGAATCGCGTTAGCAAGACGGCGCGCACCTTTGGCCATGTCGGTCATCAAAAGTGGGTCGTGGAGGTGCAGATCGTACGAGGGGTTCAAAAACTTCTCTGCGTCTTCTTTGGTCGCTACTCCCCTGCGTACGAGGAGCGCGGCGGTGAGGTCGTCGTACTCTGCAAGCGCTGTGCGCAGAACATCGTCGAGCACGTCGTGGAGCGGGAACATAGGTCACACGCTAGCGCCCGAGCACGTCGATGCCCGGCAGCGTACGGTGGGCCAGAAAGTCGAGCATCGCGCCCCCGCCTGTGGAGACAAATGAAAACTTCGAAAAAATACCGAGCGTCTCAATGGAGGCAATAGTGTCTCCTCCGCCGACAACAGAGTGTGCGCTAGAGGCCGCGATAGCGCGGGCGAGCGAGTCGGTGGCGGCACCAAAGCCGTTCTCGTAGTTGCCCAGGGGACCATTCCACAACGTGCGTTTCGCCTTCGCCGCCAGATCGGCGACATGAGCACTCGTTGCCGGCCCGACGTCCACAATAATCTCGTCTGGTTGCACGTCACTCACTTTTGCAACGCGCGCCTGGAGAGGGTTTGGTGTACCCGCGTGTGCGTGCACGACGAGAACATCCAGGGGCAACACCATTTTCGGATTCGATAGCATGCGAGTAATGTGTGGTGAGTTGGCGCCAGAGACCAGCGACTTCCCCACCCCATGTCCAGCGGCCTTGAGAAAGTCGTTTGCAAGCGCTCCACCCACAAACAGGTGGTCGTACGACTTGAGCAGTGCCGCGAGTACGGGCTCCTTGGTCGCAAACTTCGCTCCACCAATCACCGCCAGGCTTGTGCCGGCAGGCACCAGGGCTTTAGAGAGCTCAGTCACCTCTTCCTCAAGCAGCAGGCCTGCATATGAGGGGAGCAGTTTCGGCACGCCTACAATCGAGGCGTGCATTCTATGGCACGTATCGAAGGAGTCTTGTACGAAAATGTCGCCAAGTGTAGCGAGCTCATGGGCAAATTGAGCATCGTTTGCCGTCTCCCCTTTATGGCGGCGTAAATTTTCTAGTACGAGAATCTTTCCTGGCGCGAGAGCTCGAACAGCCTGTCGCGCCGAGGCTCCCGTGCTCTCAGGAAAAAAGGTCACTCCGGGCAACAACGAGGCCAGTTTTTCTGCCACGGGGGCGAGCGTCTCGGTACCAGCCTCCCCGAGGTGGCTTATTAACACAATGCGGGCACCGCCACTGCGTAGATAACGGAGTGTCGGTAGTGCGCGCTCGAGGCGGTACGCGTTGGAGACCGCGCCATGTTCGAGGGGCACATTCAGTGCAGCCCGTACAACGATGGGAATGTTTTCTAGTACCTCAATATCACGAACGGAGCGCATACGGTTATGAGAGTTCCTTCATCATCTGCGCAAAGGAAGTTAGGTCAACGGAGGCGTGTCCAATCAAAAAGCCGTCGATGCTTGAGGCTATTGCCAGCGGGCGGATGTTCCCCGGCTCGACTGACCCGCCGTACAACACAAGCGCGCGCGTCGCGCTCTTCCCTGCCAAGAGTTCGCTCAGCACCTTGCGTATGTAGAGCACCATCTCGGCGAGATCGTGCGGCTCTATTGCTAGGGCGGCTGCTTTATTGATAGCCCAGACCGGCTCATACGCAATGATGACCTGCTTGCGCTCCTTGAGCGTGAGTGGCGTGAGCGCTCGGGTGAGCTGCTCGCGCACCATGGCGAGATATCTCCCCTCACCGTCGCGTTCATGCTCGCCAACACAAAGTATCGGGGTGAGGCCGTGCGCGAGGGCGTGTGCAAGCTTCTCCGCTACCGAGGCGTCGGTGTCGCCCGCCGCTCGCCGCTCGGAGTGGCCAACAATGGCATAGGCGGCACCCGCAGCAGCAAAGGCTTGGGCGGTCGATTCCCCGGTTTGTGCACCACCGGTGGTCACAGAAACATCTTGTGCTGCAAAAAGAACTGAGGAGGTGTTCTTTGTGGCAAGGAGTCCGAGCAGAGGCGCTGGCGGAGCGAGAATGACCGAGAGATTTGTGCCGCGCACTAAGCGCTTACTGAGCGCAAAAAGCGCGCGTGCCTTGCTCAAGTCTTCTATATACGCTTTCCAGTTGGCAACCACGAGCATGGCTAAAGTATACCAGCTGGCCGTCCCTTACCGTATCTGTTGCCAGTCGATGAACTGTCGCACCGCGGAGGTGGTTGGTGTAAACGGTGGCGGGTTCACTGCATTCCCTGGGTCGGTCGAGATAGTTCTCGACAAATAACCACTGTCGCTCCCGAAGCAGCCATTTACCCAGAGCGTTTTTGGTGTCAGTTTTGAGACGACGCTTCCCTTAATGGTGAGCGTGCCGCGCGGCTCGTACAGCCCAGTACAACCACGGCTGGGCGTGTAGTAATTGTTGCGGCCAAAGATGCCGTTCAGTGCGACGAATATTCCGTTGAGCTCCAAATTCATGGGGGCATCAGGGGCAATGAGTATATTGTGCTCTGCGATGACCGTCAGGCCGACGCTTCCGTCATTTAGTGCGTAGGTGATGTTGTTGCGCAATATTACATCTGCCCCGCTGCCCGTTTGGTTCGCGGCCACAACGGTAACCTTGCTTGGTATAACGCCCTCGATCCACACGTTTGTTTCGGAGAATATCAGACCGCAGGTAGTGGAGAGGTTCACGGTCTGATAGAGCGTCTCACTGTCGGGAGCGCTAGAGATGAGCGTGTAATCCACGCCCGAAGAGGTGCCGTCAGCCTGTCGTACGCTGCGGAGGGTCGTGATTACTGAAGCGTAGTAGATGCTCACCGTACCGTCGGAATTAAAAACGAGGTGGTACCCCGTATGAGGATCTTCTGGCTCTGCATGGCGCGGTAATAAGATGCCATAGGCACTCGCTGCGGCACTCAGTGCGGCAAGGTCGGGTGTGGTAATCGGCACGGTTCCGTTGTTAAGTAGCGTTGCATAGCTTGCCACCGTCGGCGCGCCATAGCGCGCTACGAGCGTCGAGGAGGTGCTGGGGAAATTGTTCGAGACCCCCGTGCTCGTGATGGTCACGGTTTGTGTCGAGCCGCAGGCGCTGCTCCCCACAATATCGAGCGTGTAGCTCCCTGCTACGGTGTTCTCTGGATCGGCATAGCTCAATTCGTACGGTCCTGGCGCGCCGGTGCCGTTTTGAAAATCAGTTGGAAAGCGAGACAGAAACCAGGCGTAATAGTTGAGTCCAGCCTCGGCTATCGAGAAGGCCTCGGCGCGGCCAATAAGTGCGTCCTGTGCACGATTTTCAGCAAGTACAAAACTCGCAAGAGAAGTGAGCAGCATAAAGAAAATGCTGCCAAAGACCAAGGTGAGAATCAGGACAGAGCCGCGGGCGTTTTTCATAGTCGGCTGTTACGAAGCGTGGCCCTCCCCGAGAGAGTAAACGTGCTCGGATCGCGGCCGGTGAGGACGCGAATCTTGAGGGTCATGGTAACGGCAAAAATCTTCGATGTGTCTACGGGGGCGCCGAGCTCTGCTCCCGTCTTGTCATAATATCTAAAGATTGGTGTTGAGGTGCCGTTCACTACCGAGGTTGAAAGCAGAGTCGTTGCCGTGGATGCTCCCTCAACTGTGCGCGAGAGGTTCTCAAGGGTCAGTCGATACGTAACTTGCTCTATAGTGTCGTCACTGTTTGTATTTGCAGTGAATGCGAGCGTAGAGGTGGCGGCCGTCAGAACGGGATACGAACCATCGCTCCCATAGGATGCTTCGCGCACGTGGCGCAGAGTGTCATCGATACCGCGCCGCGCCTGGAGGGTCGCACTCGCCTGCTGGTACACATAGGCGTTCGTCTTGTAGAAGAAGACAAGGAGCGAGCCGAGCGCTACCATGAGGATGCTCGTGATTGCGATAACGACCACCATCTCAATAAGCGTAAAGCCGCGTGTGTCGGTAGGTGAAGGCATAGCTAGGGAGTCTCGGCGCCCTCAGGGGCAAAGGTTGATACTAGGGTGACCTGTCCCTCGCGACCATTGGCCAGGTAGGTGACCGTCACGCTGGCTTTCTTGTAGTCAGCGGTGATGCCGTCGGTGTCCCCAGTGGCCGTACCGTCAGCCGAGTCGTCGTAATAGCGGATATCGGTGCCGAGACCATAGCCGACACCGTTGACCAGTACGGTCGAGCTCGCCACCAGGGTGCCGCTCGGCGTGCCGCCCACCGTGCCGAGCGCGGAGTACGATAGGCCGCGCAGGTACTCCAGGTGCGAGCTCGCGAGCTCTACTGCTACCGCCTTGGCCTTGGCGAGCGCAGAGAGCTGCAGTGAGGTGCGGAGGATCCCAAGCAGTGCCAAGAAGAGTGTGGAGAATAATGCAATGGCGACGAGCATCTCGATTAAACTCATTCCTCTGGATGGCGCAAGACGCATGCGGTGATTATACCCCGCGCAGAAGTCGTGCGGTGCTAGATGCTCGACGACAGTGAGTAGATTGGTGCAATCATGGCGACGGCAAAGATGCCCACCACAGCACCGATAAGAAGCATCAGTACGGGCTCAATAATAGTGGACAAATCTTTCGTCTTTTGGGAGACGTCACCTTCATAAAATTCAGCGACTTGCTTGAGCATGGGCGCTACCTGCCCCGTCTCCTCCCCCACCGCGAGCATCTCACTCATCAAAATAGGGTACGTCTTCGGGTGCGCCGCAAAGGCTCGCGATAGTGGGTCACCCTTTTTTACCAGTGCAGACGCTTCCTCTAGAATGTCGGCAAAAATCGCTGCGTGGACGACGTCCTTTGTGATGGCGATAGCCTCAAGCACGGGGACACCGGCAGACAAGAGCGAGGAGAGGGTGCGCGCCGTGCGCGCCGCGTACGTTTCTCGTATGAGCTCGCTAATGACTGGCACGTAGAGTCCGGCCCAAATCATAAAAGCGTGGCCTCTCGTGCTGCGCACGAAGCTTACGCCACCTGCGCCAAGCAGTGCGAGGCCAAGCAGCACCAGTATGACGTGCTCCACCATAAAGTTGGAGACCCCCACAAAGACACGGGTAGCGAGCGGGAGCTCGACGTGGAGGTCAGCAAAGGTCTTGGCAAGCGTTGGCACCACGTACAGCAGCATCAGCACGCTTACGACGGCGATAGCAAAGAGCACGATGGTGGGATATATAAACGCGCCCTTAATTTTTCGCGAGAGCTCCTCAGACCGCTCCATTTGCAAGCCGACAATGTTGAGCGACTCAGCAAGCGAGCCAGACTCCTCCCCCACCTTCACCATAGAAACGAGTACCTCGGGAAAGATGTGCGGATACTGAGCGAGCCCTTCGTGGAAGGGCGACCCCTTTGCCACCATGTCGGAAAGCTCGGCAGTGATGAGCTGGAGGTGTGCGTTATCCGACTCCTTCTGCACCACCGAGAGTGCGCGCGACAGCGAGAGCCCCGCGGCCAGCATGGCCGAGAGATTCTTCACCATGTGGGTGATGGTGAGATGTTTGATCTTGCGTTCGGTGAGTTGTTTCACCCACGGAGGAATCGTGTACGCCGCGGCGACTTCGGCAAGGTCGATAACCGTACCGCCGTTCTTCTGCACTTGCTCGTAGACAACAAAACGTGATTCGGCATCAATCGTCTGCACGTCGTCGGGCGCGCCTTCTTTTCGTACGGTAACGCGATACTGCATGGCTATTCGCTTATAGCGCGGAGCACTTCTTCTAGCGATGTGGTGCCCCGCGCCGCCTTGTAGAGCCCATCTTCAAACATGGTCTGCATACCTTCCTTCTTGGCCTGGTCTTCTATGGCTTCGGTCGTGCCTGAATGCAATATAGTGTCTCGTATGGCAGAAGAGACCGTGAGGATCTCGTGGATGCCGGTGCGGCCCTTGTATCCTTCCTCAGCATTGGTAGAGGTCTTGGGCCGATAAAAGCGCAGATCGTCGAGGCCCGTGCCCTCCTGCACGAGCTTCTCGGCTTGCAGTGTGCGCAGCGCCACCGCAAACTCCTCGTCCCCTGCTACTTTGGCGCGCATGGTGGCGTCCATGGCGTACTCCTCCTTCGTGTCGGTGAGCTGGCGCACGAGACGCTGGCCAATGACCGCGCGAATAGTAGAGGCGAGAAGAAATGGTTCGACGCCCATATCGATAAGTCGGGGTATCGCGCCTGCCGCGCTGTTGGTATGGATCGTTGAGAGCACGAGGTGTCCGGTAAGTGCGGCATTGATGGCGAGCGAGGCGGTCTCGCTGTCGCGGATCTCCCCCACCATGATAATGTCGGGGTCTTGGCGCACCAAGGAGCGCAAGCCATTAGCAAAGGTGAACCCAATGTCAGGGTTGACCTGAGTCTGGTTGACGCGCTGCATCTGATACTCGATAGGGTCTTCAATGGTGGCTATGTTCACGTGCGGCGTGTTCAGGAGGTCGAGCATAGTGTAAAGCGTTGTGGTCTTTCCCGATCCGGTAGGACCGGACATGAGGATAATGCCGGTGGTCTGCCGGAGTGCGCGGTGCAGGCGCTCGAGGTCTTCGCCGTGGAGGCCGAGCGCCTCCAGGGTGAACCCCTCCCCCGACTCACGCAAGAGACGCATCACCACCTTCTCGCCGTAGTAGGTGGGGAAAGTAGATACGCGGAAGGACACCTTCTCGGCCTCAGTCTCCATCTTGAACCGTCCGTCCTGCGGTAGGCGTTTCTCGTCGAGCTTGAGGTTGGCGAGCACTTTGACACGCGCCACGATACCTGCTGCCGCGGCCTTAGGCAGCGTCATGGCATCGTGGAGGATACCGTCAATGCGGTAGCGTACCAGCACTTGTGTCTCCATGGGCTCTACGTGGATATCAGAAGCGCCCTGCGTGATAGCGTGTCGCAGAAGCGTGTCGACGATACGCACGATGGGTAGGTCTTCGGCAAGTTTTTTTAAGTCATCGTTAGAAGGCGCGGCGGTATCCTCGGCCACGATGCGGATCTTCCCTGCCTCGGTGGAAATGATGTCGCCGAATTCGTCCTTGAGAGACTTCTGGTACTGCACGAGCGCGTGTTTGATGCTCTCGGTGTCCGTGAGGCGTGGCAAAATTTTGAGCCCCGTCTTCTTGGCGACCGAGTCGATAGAGGGCAGGTCTTCCACATCGAGCATGGCCACTTCAAGTGAGAGGTTCTCCTTCTTATACGCAATAATATTGTGTGTTCGCGCAATCGGCTCGGGTATGAGCGCCAGCACCTCGAGGGGCACGGTAAACTCTTTCAAGTTCACAAACGGAATGCCAAAAACATAGGCTTGCACGCGTCGTAGCGCGTCTTCGGTAAGCGAGCCGCGCGAAAGGAGGGTGTTGCTCAGCGAGTGTCCGCTTGCCGCTGCCTCAGCGACGGCCTCGTCAAGCTCTTTTTTTGCAACGAGTCCAGAGTCAGCAATGAATGTTTTCAATTCTGTTTCTGACGCATGCATAATGGGTAAAGTATAACGCACAACCGGCGCTCAATGAGCGCCGGTTGTGTTTGAAAACCAAGCGGTTTATTTAACTGCGTCCTTGAGTGCCTTTGCAGGGCGGAACTTCGCAGTGCGCGAAGCAGCGATGCGAATGGTCTCACCCGTGCGAGGGTTGCGACCCTCACGTGCTGGGCGTGCCTTCGTTGCAAAGATACCGAGGCCCGCGATAGAAACTTCGTCGCCACTCTTGAGGCTCTTAACGATTGTTTCGATAACGGTCTCGACGGCGCGCTCTGCGTCAGCCTTGGTTGAGCCAAGTACTGCGTGCACCTTGTCGACGATGTCAGCTTTATTTGCCATGGATGTGTAGTAATTTAGTAATCCCCCGAGGGCGGGCTGTGCCCTCCATAGCCGTGGCGGAGGAGGGTATGACAAGAAGTATAGGAAATGAGCCGTTTTATGCAAGAGCCTTGCTAAGCTACCTATACTAATGCGCAATTGGCTTGCGTTTTATCGCGCAAACTCCACTACCCTGTTCTCTCGGATGATGTTCACCTTTATTTCGCCAGGGTACTTGAGCTCCTCCTGGATACGTTTTGCCACGTCGCGTGCGAGCTTGTGCATGGCGAGGTCGGTTATCTTGCCTGGGTTTACGAAGACGCGTATCTCGCGTCCTGCGGCTATCGCGTACACCTTTTCTACACCCTCGAAGGCGCCGGCGAGTCTCTCTAAGTCGCCGAGGCGCTCGAGATATCGCTCCACCGTGTCACGGCGTGCCCCAGGGCGGCCACCACTGATCGCGTCTGCCACCTGCACAATGACAGACTCGGGTGTCTCGTAGGCGAATTCCTCGTGGTGAGACTGCATTGCTTGGATGACTTTTTTATCGACGCCAAACTTCTCAAGGATCCTGCGACCAATCTCGACGTGCGTACCCTGCACCTCGTGGTCAACCGCCTTACCTATGTCATGCAGGAGTGCACCGGTTCGTGCCACAGTCACGTCTGCGCCGAGCTCGGTCGCGAGCATGCCAGCAATGTGAGCCATTTCTATAGAGTGCTGAAGCACGTTCTGCCCGTAGCTCGTGCGGAAGTAGAGGCGCCCGAGGAGTGCAATGAGCTTAGGGTCAAGCCCAAGCACGCCTGCCTCATAGGCTGCAGCCTCTCCTTTCTGTTTAATCATCTCCCCCACTTCTGCTTTCGTGCTCTCAACGATCTCCTCAATCCGTGCGGGCTGGATTCGTCCATCGGCAATAAGCTTCTCAAGCGCAATTTTGGCGACATGGCGACGAAGCGGGTCAAAAGAAGAGAGGGTGATGCGGTCGGGAGCGTCGTCGATAAGCACGTCTACGCCTGTGGCACGCTCAAAGGCTTTGATGTTGCGCCCCTCCTTACCAATAATCTTACCCTTCATCTCTTCAGAAGGGATCGTCACGAAGAGTGACATCACTTCGGCGTTTACGCTGTTGCCGAGACGGTGTATCGAGCTGGTGAGTATGCTGCGCGCCTTCTCTTCAAGCCGTTCCCGGCCGTGGGCCTCGAGTTTCTGTAAGCGCAAGAGAATTGACTCCTCGTAGCCACGCTCTAGCTCCGCAAAGAGCTCGTCACGGGCCTTTTCTGGAGAGAGGTGCGCCACGTGCGCGAGCGCCTTGGACCGCTCTTTCGACAGTTCCTCGAGCTGGCTCTTGAGACGCAGGGCCTCCTGCTCGCGCGCACGCACCTCGTCTTCCTCTTTATCTAAATCGCGCTGGCGAGAGTCCAGAAACTCCTCTCGGGTGCTCAAACGCTCCTCTTTGAGGTTCAGCTTCTCTTCCCTCTCCTCTATGGGCGCGAGACGCTCAGTCTCAAGCACTTCGCCACGATATTCGGCCTCGGCGATTATCTCCGCCGCTCGCTCCTTGGCCTGGAGCATCTTCTGTTTAATATCGAGCTCCACCGAGCCGCGCTGAGCAAGGCCAATAAGCACGCGCAAGACGTACCCAAGTATGACGCCGCCTACGCCCGAGAGCGCAAGCATAATAAGTATGATTTTGAGCGACATAATTCTCTTTCAATTAGTCTGGTCAGCCTTGTGGCACACCAGCAGAAGTTCTAAAAAAGGGGCGTATCTGCAAGCTTTCGTATCGGTCGCGCAGCTAATCAGGAGACCTCACCCTACCACAAAACCCCTTGCGTCGCATTGCAGGCTACTTCCCTCCCCAGTGCACGATGTTCTTCTCGACGTGTACGAACACGAGATTGCAAAGATATCCGACGACGCCGGCAAGTAGTATCACTGCGTACATAGTTTTAATTTCATACGTTATCTGCGCGTCTATAATTTGGCGGCCGAGGCCTGAGGTGGCGCCAATAAACATCTCGGTCACAAGAATGATGACTAGCGAGAGGCTTACGGCGCTGCGAAGGCCGACAAGAGTCTGCGGAAGGCTTTCCCAGAAGACAATCCAACGGAAGATCTGCGCATTCGTTGCGCCCATGATCTTCGCGGCGCGAATTCGCGTCTTGCTTGTGTGCATTACTCCATGGGCCGAATTGAAGATAATGATCAGCATCGACGCAAACGCCGCAACGGCAATCTTTGATGAATCGGTTACGCCGAACAGCAAGAGAAACAAGGGAAAAAGTGCGGTTGCCGGCATCGAGCGAAAAAAATCGATAATAAACTCAAAATGTCGGTACACTTTTTCCGACCGTCCCAGCAGCAGACCTAAGGGGAGCCCAACGCTTACCGCAATGAGAAAGGCCAACCCTACCCTTGCCAGTGTTGCGAGCAGGTCTGGAAGAATGGATCCCGTAACAACCAATGTGCCAAGCGCTGCGGTCGTCACGAGTGGGTTGGGTAGGAAAAAGGCATCAACGAGGCCGAACTGGCTGACAAGAACCCAGAGTATGACAAGGACTAATGGTCCCGTATAGAGATGCCATTTCATAGGTTTGCAGCCTTCTGGAACGCGGTGAGGACCTGGTCTTTTACCTCGTGAAATGTGGCCGTCTTCAAAGACTCGACCGTCCGCGGATAGGGCAAGGGATTGGTAATGGTTTCGAGAACATGGGTTGGTTTTTTTGAAAACACAACAATTTCCGAAGCCAAATGCACCGCTTCCTCGATATTGTGAGTTATGAAGACAACGGTTGGCTTATGGGCGAGGTAATAGGTCTGCAGATGGTCGCGCAGCTTTAAGTTGTTTTCGTAATCTAACGCAGAGTATGACTCGTCGATGAATAGCACCCTTGGATTGGTCACGAGCGCACGCATAAAGGCCAGGATTTGTTGCTGTCCGCCACTCAGCTCGTAGGGGTGTCCGTGCCAGTCAATGTTGAATTCGAAGAGGTCCTGGAGGTTTCTTATCCGTTCGCGAACGTCTTGGGGCGCAAGGCCCTGGATCTCGAGCGGTAAAGCGAGATTCTCGAGATTTGTGCGCCAGGGCAACAAAGACTCGCGATAATTCTGGAATACGTAACTGAATTGGAAGCGATCAAAGTCTTCAATGCGATACTGGCCAGCGTCTTGTTTAACCATGCCCGAGAGGATGTTGAGCAGTGTGGATTTGCCCGACCCATTGGGACCAAATATCGCGGTAATCTGGCCAGGCTTGATGGTTAGATTGAAGCCGTTGAAAACCTCAGAATGATTGAAAGACTTTGTGAGGTTACTAATTGAGATGCCGTGCGTCATTGCGTACAGTAGAGAATATCTTGAACACCAATGCGTTCTGCAACCACATTGTGTTTCGTAAAGATATCGAAGAACTTCTGAATGGCGGCCACGTCAGAGGGGGTAATCTGCGTGCAAACCTTGAATGAGACAATGGGTACTTTTGCAACGAGGTCGTCCGTGAGCGAGGTGTACCCTCGCAAATATTGCCGGTATGCATCGGGGTTTCTGTTAATCTCATCAGCGGCACGGCTCAAAATCTGAATAGTTTTCTCCGTGGTTTCCGGGTTCTGCTTGGCAAACGCCGTGTTTACGACTCCAGCGCCCAACCAAGCAGGATCAGCAATGTGCTGCACGGTAGGGTCGGCTATCCAGAGGCGTGCTATGTTCTTGCCGACCGATATGGTTGGTACCGGTTCGAGTGCAAGAAGCGCGTCTACTTGACCAGCCGCGAGGGCTCCCACTTGTACCGCAGGAGCTAACTCGACAATGGTCAGGTCTCGATCCATGTCTAGGTCGTATTGAGCTAAAATTTCTCGTGTAATGGTGCGCCACTGAATCGTTCCAGCGAGTATGCCGAGCCTCTTTCCCCGCAGATCGCTCAATTGCGAAAGGGTGGACCCGGAGGGAACGACGAAACTTGCCCCAGAGTTTCCTTGGGTCCCGCCGGAGATTGCGTAGACCTTGAGCTTGCCGGGGTTCTTCGCATCGGCAATACCGGTGATGCCAAGAGCTCCGCTTGGTGAGGTGAAGTCCACCTGCCCGGCCATAACCGCGTCGATGATCTGATTGGGCGCCTCGTATTTGATGATCTCTACAGTGATTCCTGCTTCCTTAAAATAGCCTTTCTCAACAGCCACATAGAGTGGCAAACCTTGTACGACCGGTAGATTAGCTATTCGGACATGTCCGGTCTCAGACAATGGCACATTGTCGGCAACTAAGTACGCACCCCCACCTAGTAATAGCGCAGCGCAAATAATAGCCCCAGCGGTTTTTGTAGTCATTGGACATATCATCTAACACGTTGGATAATATGTCATATATGTCGACACTCATGCACACGTATCGAGAATACGCTATGTATCAAGTATATTTATGCTACACTATGTTGACGAAAGATTAGACATAAATTGCCAACATGAACAAAAGCACTCTAGAAAACACTCTGGTCGATAGCGGTTTGAGCGAAAATGAGGCTCGAGTGTACCTCGCCGCCCTCTCGCTTGGGCCCTGCACCGTGCTCGCAATCTCTCGGGCAGCAGGCATCAAGCGCACCACGGTCTACGCGGTTATCGAGTCACTTAAGCAAAAAGGCCTTATGAATGTCGAGGTGAGGGGCTTTAAGACGCTCTTTGCAGCCCAAGACCCAGAGCGCCTCCTCTCGCTGCTTGAATCGCGCAAGGAGATAGTGCGTAAGGCCATGCCCGACTTCGCTTCGCTTTATAATTTGAAGGGTGGCGAGAGCACCATTAAATATTACGAGGGACTTGAGGGCATTAAATCGGTATACGAAGACCTCATAAAGACCATACGGCCGCACGAGGACTACTCAATCATTAGTAACCAGGGCGAGTGGTACAACCTCGATAAGAAGTTCTTTCAAGACTTTACCGAGCGTCGCGCCAAGCTCCCAATCAATATTCGCCTACTTTCACAGGATTCTCCTACTGCGCGCGAATTCGCGAAGTTTGCCCGCAACTACAATATGCAGATCAAATTTCTGCCCGAGGGCACTAATTTGGTGACCAACCTGGTGGTCGTCCCCGAACGGGTGGTGATACACCAGCTCACGGCTCCCATTTCGGCCACGGTTATTGAAAACAAAAGTGCGATCCAAATGCACCAGCAGTTTTTTGAGTTGATGTGGAACTCGATCCCGGACTAAAAACAAAGCCCCGCGCCAGAGGCGCGGGGCTTTGTTTGTTCGATTAGCTAAACACTTTGTCGACGATGCCGTACTTCTTGGCCTCGTCGGCGGTCATGAAGAAGTCTCGCTCGACATCCTTTTCTATCTTGGTGAGCGGTTGGCCGCTGTTCTTTGCGAGGATGCGGTTAAGATTGGCGCGGAGCTTCAAGATCTGCTTGGCCGTGATTTCAATGTCGGTGGCCTGCCCTTCTGCCCCGCCGTGCGGCTGATGGATCATCACTTCCGCGTTAGGGAGCGCAAAACGCTTGCCCTTCTCGCCAGCGGAGAGGAGTATCGCGGCGCCTGAGGCAGCCATGCCCACACAGACGGTAGACACGGCGGGCTTGACGTGGTTCATGGTGTCGACCATAGCGAGTGTCGCGGTGACCGAGCCGCCCGGAGAGTTTATGTAGAGAGAGATATCCTTCTTGGCATCCTCAGACTCGAGGAAGAGGAGCTGAGCAATAACAAGGTTTGCCGTGTCATCGTCGATAGGGCCGCCGAGGAAGATGATGCGCTCCTTCAAAAGGCGCGAGTAGATATCGTATGCGCGCTCACCAAACTGACTCTTCTCAACCACCATGGGTACCAACATAGAATTTTGCATAAAGTAAATAATACTTACTGAACCAGCTGATCTGCGGGGACGGTGCCAAGGGGCTGCTGCTGCGCGATGCGTTTGCCCCAGGCATAGAAAGCGCCGACGACCACCATCAGCACAATAACCACTATTGAGATAACCGCACCCCAGGCCTGCTGCTTCCGCGAGGGTGGGTTTGGCAAGTGCGTGCCAAAAACAGCGCTCACCTCGTCTTCGATATCATCATTCCTCGGCACATCCGTCATACTGGCTGAGTATACAATATCTTTGTTTTATCCCCCAGCCGCCTGCTTGGCGCGGCTTTGGGTGCGGTATAGTCAACGAGTATGACACAAAACAATCCCCAAAAAGAAACCATTATCAAATGTGTGGGCGTGGTGCTCCTGGTGCTCGCTCTAGTGGTCGGCGCGGCATATCTCGCGTCGCGCGCTATGGGTGTATCTCTTCTCGACGGTGTGGCCTCGGTGGCCGCAGTGTTTTCGGAGCCTTCGGCAGAAGAGCGCGCAAAAAAGCCTGTGCCGGTCCTCACCTCAGAACAGCGGTACATTTTCGAAATGCTCGGCCTCGATGCTAAGCAAATCATTCCCTATACGAAGTTTGGTCCAATCACTTCTCGTTTTACGCCAGATTTCCCTAATCAACCCCTCGAGACCTTTTTCTATCAGTCCGACGCGCGAGGTACGCTGAGCCCGATTGGGCAGAAGCGTACGTACAATGTAAATGGCTACGTGTCGACGAGCTGGACCCAGATCAAGGGTCGCGGCGAAATTGCTCGTATGTGGAATAAGTACGTCGATGCGACGGGAATCCTCGTTAGAAACGATCTTGGCTACGCAATGCTGCGCAGCAGCTTGGTTAAGGATTCCATCTCTGTGTACACACCATCAACAACGCTTTTCGACGACCCTGAGGTCATCATTGCCGTACTGCATGGTATACAGGCCGTGAGAGAAGGCGATGCTACAACTCCCACGGTGCGAAAAGCAATCATAGATGCACAAAAGGCAGATAAGGAGGCGCAGATGTTCTGTTCAGACCATGTGTACTTGCTAGAAAATCTTACTGGCAGCCAGCGGGGCGACACTCGTTCTATAGAGTTCGACCTTGTTTCAACGATTGGTGGCGACTACGCCTTTCCCAAGTACGGATTCTCAGGGATACAGCGTCTCCGCCGCTACCACGTCTCAAACATGGGCACTGTTGCAAGTGTGACTACCGAGCCCACTAACGGTGCGTCGTACTCGATTAAAGATTGGGATAATTGCGAGTTCAAGCAACGCTAGGCGCGAAGCTACTTAACGCTCTCGGCGTACATGGTGCGCCCCTTCTCGAACGCGGCCTCAGCAGCGGCCTTGCCTTGGTAGCCGTTGATGACCACCTCTGCGGGCTTGCCCTTGAGGTTCTTGTAGGTCTCGAGGAAGTGTACGATCTCCTTGCGCGTGTGCGTGTTCACATCCTCGATGTCCTGCACCTCCTCCCAACGTCGGTCGTGTACGGGCACGGCAATAATCTTGTCATCGGCGTCACCGCCGTCGATCATGTTGAGAATCCCCACGGGGCGCGCCTCCACGACGACACCTACCGCGAGCGGGTAGGTCGTAAGGACGATAACGTCGAGTGCGTCGCCGTCATCCCACAGGGTCTGGGGTACAAACCCGTAGTCAAAGGGGTACGCCGCTGAGGAGTAATTAGCGCGGTCGAGCTTGATTAGCCCCGTTTTCTTGTCTATCTCGTACTTGTTGTGCGAGTCTTTAGGGATCTCAATAATGACGGTCATCTCTTCCTTCGTGCCTGAGTCGACATCGTGCAATAGGTTCATGCAGAGTAAATTAACCTTAGTAAGTACGTTTATTGGTCGGTCGCGGTGTCGCGGTCTTCTGCCTTCTCGGCAACGTTCTCGTCACTTGCGGGCACGTCTGCAAGCTCCTCCTCAGCGGCAAGGCCGGTGTCCTGAGGTGCCTCGTCGGTAATAACCTCAACGCTCTCGGTAGGCATAACGCCCGCCTCCTCGGCTGGGTCGATAATAGCAACCGACTCGCCATCGCTCTCGGCCACTTCTCCCCCGCCGGTACCAATAATGTCGATATTCCATCCGGTGAGTTTAGCGGCGAGGCGCACGTTCTGGCCACCACGACCTATCGCACGGCTCTGCTCGTCTTCGCTTACGGTGACCGTCGCACGATGATTCTCCTCGTCGAGCACTACCTCGGTAGGTATTGCTGGCGAGAGAGCCTCCTTAATAAACTCTTTTGCATCGTCGTTCCATTCGATGATGTCGATGCGCTCGCCACCGAGCTCGCTCATCACCGTAGAGACGCGTACGCCGCGCTGGCCCACGAGTGAGCCGACTGGGTCGACGTGTGGGTCTGCAGACACGAGTGCGATCTTGGTACGGCTGCCTGGTTCACGTGCGAGTGCTTTTATCTCGATAGCGCCGCTTGCAAGCTCTGGTGCCTCTATTTCAAAAAGCTTCACGACAAAGCGAGGATGTGCGCGTGAGAGGCGTAGGTATACGCCGCGGAAGCCCTCATCTACCGAGTAGAGGTACGCGCGGATGCGCTCGCCCATACGGTAACGCTCGCCCGGGATCTGCTCTTCGTAAGGGATAATGCCGGTAGTGCGACCAAGGTCGACAAATATCGCGCCGCGCTCCATGCGCTGCACGATACCGCTCACTATCTCGCCCTTCTTCTCGCCAAACTCCTCCATCATCGAGAGCTTCTCAGCCTCGCGCACCTTCTGTATCACCACCTGCTTAGCAGTCTGCGCTGCAATACGGCCGAAGTCGTCTTGTGGCTCAAGGGGGAATACAATCTCTTCGCCAAGCTCGACTCCCCTCTTAATCATCTTGGCGTTGGTGTGGAGGATATGCTTCTCAGTGTCAAAACGTGGCAACTCGCCCTCTGCAAGCTGTTCCTCTTCTACGTGAAAGCC
Source organism: Minisyncoccota bacterium (assembly GCA_041674945.1). Taxonomy (GTDB): domain Bacteria; phylum Patescibacteriota; class Minisyncoccia; order Phycocordibacterales; family Phycocordibacteraceae; genus C7867-001. Next base: position 19,913 of record JBAYUT010000011.1, read on the forward strand.
GTGTCCGTGTGGCTCGTGTACAACTTCCTCCTCGCCCTCTTCAGCAAAACGAGCCGTTGTCTCATCGACAACTGTCTTGACCTGCTCAAAGCCGACCGTGCCGCTGTTGAGGTCGAGCTTGGCACGGATAACCTGACCGCGCTTACCGTATTCGCGCTTGTAGGCAGTGGCCATAGCGCTTTCGATAGCTTCGATCATCGTCTCGCGGCTAATGCCCCGAGTTTCAAACTCTCCGAGCACCGCTTGTATTGTTTTGAGGTCAATCATATGGGTTGTGTATGTAGCACGATTCTTAATAAAACTACGGAAACGTGAGAACGGT
>JBAYUT010000012.1:0-18927 GCA_041674945.1 Minisyncoccota bacterium
CCCGGGTAGAGAGAATCTATTTCGTAAACACCCTGTACGCCCTCTTCAGAGACGATGCGAGGCTTGCTGGGAAGTGTGATGTGGTATTCCATAACGTAATCGTAATTACCAATTGTTAAATAAACTAACGCGTGTAGAACGAGAGCACCGTGGTCAAGTCTCCTGCCGGGTCGGCCGAAGCAGCCGTCGGTCGCACCGCGATCGAGCCCGACATCTTCTTAGGATCCCACGTGAGCCACGACGGGAGCGGGCGCTCCAAGAAGCGCTCGCCGAAGCCCGCAAGGACCCCGTGGTCCTTGGACCCCTCGCGAATCGAGACTACCTCGCCCACCTTCAAGATGTGTGAAGGTACGCGGATCTTCTTGCCATTCACGCAGATGTGGCCATGGGCCACCATCTGGCGCGCACCGCGGCGCGTGCTCGAGAGCCCGAGACGCCAGACGACGTTGTCGAGACGCATCTCAAGCATCTCGTGGAGGTGCTCCACTGGCTTTGCGCCACTCGCCTCGAGGGCCTTATTCACGTAGCTACGGAACTGCTTCTCCGTAATGCCGTAGGTAAAGCGCACCTTCTGCTTCTCAAGCATCTGCTTGCCGTACTCGCTCTGGCGACCGCGACCACCGCGCTTCTTGTTTTTGGCGGTGCGCTCTGCAGACATGGCGAACTTGGCTGTCTGCGCCTTCTCAAACACGGTCACGCCAAGGCGCTTTGCTGTTTTGTATCGTGGAGGGGTAATCATAATGAAATATTAGACGCGACGTGGACGTGGTGGACGTGGACCGTTGTGTGGCACAGGTGTTGCGTCCTTGATAGAGCGAATAGCAATGCCCTTCGTTGAGAAGGCGCGGAGCACGGACTGACGACCCGCACCAACCCCGCGGATGATGACCGAAGCCTCCTTAAGGCCAATCATCATGCCCTTCTCGCCGAGGAACTCACCGACCTTTGCTGCCGCGTATGGTGTCGACTTGCGCGCACCAGAGAAGCCGAGTGCACCCGCAGACGAGCTAACCACCGCATTACCCTTCTCGTCGGTAAGGATAGCCTTGGTATTGTTGAAAGTTGCCTCGATATGCAACACGCCTTTTTCGAGGTGACGCTTGTTGGCCTTGGCCATGGCACGGTCCTTGCGGCCCGCATCCATCCCCTTCCCACTCTTCTTGATGATACGTTTTTTTCCCATAATTATGTTTTTTCTAGGGTACGGCGGCCCGAGGTCATCGTCTTACGGACGTTACCACGTCGCGTACGCGAGTTGGTCTTGGTACGCTGATTGCGCACGGGGAGCCCGCGTGAGTGCCGCTCACCACGTGCAGACTTAATATCCTTCAAGCGCTTAATGTTCTGCCCTATCTCACGACGAAGCTCACCCTCGATCATGTAGGCCTCGGCGAGAGAGCGTATACGCTGCTCCTCCTCTGGGGTAAGCTCAGAACCCTTCGTGGTGAAGGCTACCTTAGCCTCAGTGAGAATCGTGCGTGCACGAGTAGGGCCGATACCGTAAATGTACGGCAGCGAATACGCGAGCTGCTTAGTATCTGAGATGGTGACGCCGGCGATACGCATAGTACTAAAAATTAACCCTGGCGAGCCTTACGGCGCGGATTCTTCTTGTTGATACGAAAAAGGCGTCCGCCGCGACGGACGAGCTGATCACCTGGCTGCTGCTTTTTGATGGAAGCACGAACTTTCATTTTGATCTCAAAAATTATTAAGCAAATTACGATAATCGTCTCACGATACGCGCACGACCTCCGTAGGGGTCGAGCACCATATCTACCTGGTCGCCCATCAAGACACGAATGCGGTGGAGACGCATCTTGCCCGCAAGGTATGCGAGCAATAATTTGTCCTCACCTCCCTCCTCAGCTGCAGGTATACGAACGCGAAAAAGCGAGTCAGGCAACACCTCCTCAACGGTGCCCACCGTCGTCGTTTTTGTTTCCCCTTCTTCAGCCATGCAGGTACCTTACCAATTTAGCAGGAACCGCAATAATCGTCAACCGTGACCTCACGGGTTGGTCACGACTATGGAGATTGACGCCGGATCCTCTGGGAAAGACTGCTTCCAGAAGGGTCTGAGCACAATAATAGCCCGGTTTACCTCGGGATAGTTCGTCAACGCCACCTGCGCAGCTTGACGGTCCTTCCCAGCCACGGCTGCCGCGATGCGGGCTTGATCGACAAAGTAGACGAGCGGGGCGGTGCCCGAGAGAGAGAAGGCAAATGAGGTCGCCGCAGCGTCTGGTATGCCTGCCGTAGGCACTAGCGTAAGCCCCTCGCTCGATGCAATCGTGAGCGGCTCCCCCTGATAATTGCCACCCGCTGAGGCGAGCGCTATTGCCTTTGCAAGACCCGCGTTCTGGAATATGACTGCCGTAGCCGTACCCTGCACCCTCACCTCCACCTGGCCAGCCGTGGTCGTAGGAGCAGGGTCGAGGTCCTGAAAGGTAGTTGCCGAGGCGCCCGTCAGGAGCACATACTCTGGCGGCACCTGTTCCTTGAGACTTTTCTCGAGGTCTGGCCCGAGAGCTGCAGTGAGCGCAGTGCGCGCCTGTAGTGCGCCTGCCGCGTCTACGACAGGCACCGTACCGGAGGCACCACCGCTCATAGCTTCTGTTGAGCGCGCATATACTTGGGTAGCTTGCGGTGTGCCCGCAAACCCAGGGATAGTGAAGGACGTCGGCCCTACGTTGTAGGTCGACCCTTCTTTGTCGGCATAGACCTTTGCCGATACCGAGCCTGGCTTGTCTGCCGAGCCGCCTGGCACGGTCACCGCAGCGCGGATACGGAAGATAAGCCCCGAAGCCGTGGCAAAACGGGTGTTGGTGATGAGTGTTTGTGCCTTGGCCTGCGTGTTGTAGATAGTAATCGTGCCCGAAGCCGCAGAATTGACGGTCTTGGTGCCGTTGCTCTGCACATTCTGCGAGGCAACCTTCTGCGCAGTAATAACCTTAAATGGTAGATCAGTCGTCGCCTGCCCAGCGGTAAATGAGCCTTGCACGGTGGCCGCGATGGTCGACGGCACCACCTCTATTTTGGCGCTGGAAAAGTACATCAGCGCTCCCGCAGACCCAGCAATCACAACAAGCACCATAAATACGGTGAGGTACGGAAACCTCCCCCGCGGCCTCGGCGTACGAGGGAGCTTGGTATCGGGCTGACTCGTAGGCGCAGCCTCTCTTCGGCGCGAGGGCGGGATTATATCGTCAAATTTATGCATAAGCTAGAGTATACCAGTTTCTCCTATTGCAAGCAGAGCCGGCAATGTGCAAAAAGGAAGCCCACCGATCTTGCGAAAGGGGGCTTCCCTTCCGCCCGATGGCGGGTTTGCGTTCGACTCACATTCACTTCGGGATACAGCTGACCCCGAATGGGAATCTCAGGATCGTCAGCACTTTTGTCACTTTGCGTGCGCCGTATTGCTTTGCAGCGACCGAGACTGCGCTTCTAAATTTTTCAGCGCACTGCCGCCACAGCATCCGGTAGAGATCCCCGTCTACGTCCAACTCCATATCGCCCCGACGCAGCGCCGCGGACACTTCCTCCAGAACAAGACGGAGCCTCTGCTCCTCATCCCTTAGGGCATTGAGAGCTCCAGCATCATCACCCGCACTCCTCGACATCCTGGCTTCCTCCTCGGTACAACTGCCCACAAGGCTACCCTCGCAGGCAAGGTTCAAATCGTCAGACCGTACAATACTCCATTCTATTCAGCTATCAAGTCTTCTCGAGGTAGCGGTAGTAGAGCGCCATAAGGAGGAGTGGCAGGTCAGGTGGGTTAGTGGTCATCTGCCGCACCAAACCAGTCATATGGCTCGTAAGTAACGGGATTATCCGGGGAGGGTTGTCGGAGAGCCACAGCGCATTAAACTTCACTGTATCCAAAATCTTCTTCATCTCATCCATCTGATCAAAGCGTGCGAGGAGGAATATAGTTCGTGGGAGTGGGTACGACTTTGCAATGTTTGCAAAGCCGCGCATGAAGTCGTCTGCCGTCACCCCAGCGGCGCTCGCGAGACTCTCGGGCGTTTCAGCTATTGCCGCCAGGAGACCCTTGCGCACGAGTGCCACCTCGGGCAGTGGGCCTGTCGCATCGAGAATGAGCGCGTCGCGCTCGTGCGCAAACGCAACATGGAGCGCCTGATACCGGAGCGAGGTGCCCGCAATGAGGGAAACGCGCTCGGTTTGCGAGAGCTTCTGTACCGTGGCGAGAATGGCACTCGAGACCTTTTCCTCAATAAGAGAGGTGAGGATGATGGTCGTAGCCCGGTGTGCGCGCCTGCCATAGGGGTTACGCACTTCGTAACCGTTGAGCCTGGTACCAACAACGCTTGCGTCTGAATAGATCTTCCCCGCTGCCGGCGGACTCACTCGAGCCACAGCTTCAGCAACCATTTGCTTGGTGTATACAAATTCGCTGTCCTTCAAAACCCTTTCGTGATGCACGGCCGTTTCTTGCCAGGGCGCATCTATAGAAACGAGCGCCGCATCTACCGCGTGCCCCCCTATCGCTCGCACGAGCGCAGGAACACCCTCGGCCACCATCGCGTCGCACAGCTCACCAAGTGTCCGCAACATGGTCACCGAGTGCTCCTCTCCCGTCTGTATGGGTATGGACATCACCTTGGTGTACACGACCACCGGTGTCTCACTGCCCACATAGTGTACGTAGGCACCTGCAACTCTGCGCGCACCAATATCGATAAGCGCGACGGTGTCCCGTCGTTCACGACGAAAGATTCGCCTCAGAAAACTCATTCGATTATTCTAACACCGCTTTGATGCGTCGAATGCCGGCGGAAGATGCTTCTTCTTTCACTACCTTAAATTTCTTGCCACCTTGGCCGAGCTCACTCGTGTTTGCCACATGCGGGCCACCACAAAACTCTATCGAGAACGCGCTGTCGAGCGCACCGACTGAGTACACCGAGACTGTGTCGGGATACGTTGCGCCAAATTCGTGCTCCGCACCGAGCTTCTCCGCCTCTTCTTTAGGCATGTCGGTGCGAATGACCGGGATTGCCTCTGCAATCTTCTCGTTCACAATCTTCTCCACTTCTCCCTTTTGTTCATCAGTCATCTTCTGCCCATACGAAAAGTCGATACGCAGGCGCTCGCTCGTAATGTTACTCCCCCGCTGATGCACTTCCGGCCCGAGCACCATCTGCAGTGCCTTAAGCAATATATGGTGGGCCGTGTGGTACCGCACGGTCTGCTCGGCATGATCAGCGAGCCCGCCTGCAAAGCGTTGTGCTCCACCCGCGCGCGAGAGGTCCTGGTGCTCAGACATTTTTTTCTGGACAGCTTGCAGGTCAATCGCAATACCCCGTTCTTGCGCAATTTCTGCCGTAAGCTCTATCGGGAAGCCGTATGTCGTAAAAAGTAAGAAAGCGTCGACGTTGCCACCCATCTTCTCAAACTCGCGCATACCTTGGGTGAGCGTTTTACGAAACTGCACTTCCTCCTTTTCGAGTTCTATGCGAATCGTATCGGTTGCGGCCAGAACAAAGGAGTACGCGCTCTCGTACGTAGCGCCAAAACCTTTTGCAACATCAGCAAGTACGGAATCCTTAATACCAAGCTTATCTGCCTCACGTATAGCGCGACGGATAAGACGTCGCAGCACATATCCTTGCTCGGTATTTGAGGGCCGAATGCCTCCTGCTATAAAAAAGACTGCGGCGCGTACATGGTCGAGAATAATGCGGAACGAGCGCGTAGCGCTCGCATCACTGTAGCTCTTCCCTGACCGTTCCTCGAGCACCGTGCGGGCACGAGCAAACACATCGACATCGAACACGTCTGAAGTCCCTTGCGCCGTAGCCGTGATGCGTTCAAGTCCACCACCGAAATCCACATTGCGCTTAGGAAGCTCGCTGAAGGTGCCGTCCGCGTTCTTAATAAACTGCATGAAGACCGAGTTGCAGATCTCAACAAATCGACCACAGTCGCAGTTCACATGACACTCTGTACCCCACTTCGGATCGTGTGGTGTACCGAAGTCATAAAAGATTTCAGAATCGGGACCACCCGGCTCGCCGGCAGGCATGTTGGCGGGCACCCCTGAGCGGCTCCACCAATTCTTCTTTGAGCCGTACGCGAAGATGCGCCCACCTTGCATGCCCTTTTCGTATCCTTCCTCCTCTGTGCCTATACGCACGAGCGTCGCCTCGATACCCTTCTTGCTAAAGAGCCCCTTCCACAGCTCCACAGCCTCGGTATCAAGCGGTATCCCAACAGTCTCGTCTCCATCAAAAACCGTGACGTACAACCTTTCCGGATCAAAGCCAAGACCCTCCTCTTTGTCCGTAAGAAAGTCAAAGATCCACGGAAGCTGTTCCTTCTTAAAGTAGTCACCCAGAGACCAATTGCCGAGCATTTCGAAAAATGTGGTATGGCGGTTGTCGCCAACTTCCTCGATGTCGCCCGCACGAAAAGCAGTCTGAGAGTTTACCAAACGCACTCCCTTTGGGTGCGGCTCACCAAGTAAGTAGGGCACCAAGGGCTGCATGCCCGAGCTGGTGAAAAGCGTGGTCGGATCATTCTCGGGCACGATAGGTGCCGAGGGGATCACCACGTGCCCCCGCCTGGCATAGAAGTCGAGATATCGCTTGCGTACTTCGGCAACGGTCATACTCTTTAAAGTATCACTTTTTTATCAAAAATTCCTACAGCGTTCCGGCAGCCACAAGCGAGAGCTTGTCGAGAGGTATCATCGCGGCCGCACGTTTGAGGTCGGCGATCGACACCGCGCGAATAAGGTCCGGATACGCAGTTAGGTATGCAAGCTCGCGACCCTGCACACCGACCGAGTGGAGCGCCGATGCAAGATTCTGTGTGGTAGAAAGCGAGACCAAGTACAACCCCGCCATGCGCTCCTTCGAGAGCGTGAGCGCCGTCGGCGTGAGGCCGCGTGCAAAGAAGCGTGCCACTTCTTCTCTGAGCTTAGCCACAGACTCCGCGTAGCGCCCAGGCGAGAAACTGGCCCAGATCTTAAAACTACCGTCGGCACCGCTCTCAAGGCCGGCGAGTCGTGCGTAGACGCCGTAGGTGAGCCCGTCTCGCTCACGAATCGTCTGCATGAGGTGAGAAGTGAACCCGCCCCCAAGCATCTCGACAAGCACTTTCATCGCGTGATATCGCTCATCGTACATGGTGAGCGGGAGGGCCACGCCGAGCAGAACGTCGACATTGGCCTTGTCTGCGATAGAGATAACGCTCTCCCCTGCGGTGGGCAGCTTGGTGTTGGAATGCTTTACCGGCACAGAAGTGGTTCCTTTACCGAGCTTGCCAAACGTCTTCTCAACTGCCGCTCGCGCACTAGCGCTAGTGACGTCTCCGGCAATGGCGATAACCAGCCCGCCAACACCAAGCCCCTTCTTAAATTCAAGCAGGTCGGTGCGCGTTGCCAACCGGACACTCCTCTCCTCGTCCTGTACTGGCCGCGCATAGTTTACGTGCGTAGGATCATAAAGGTGCGCAGCGAGAGCACGCTCCGCCTGCGCGCGCGTATCTGACTTCTCCTCTGCCAAGGAACCGAGCGAGAGTGCTTTTACATTGGCAACCTCTCCTTCCGGAAAGGCAGCTCCCGAGAGGCACTCGCACAGCGCCGCAAGCAGCGCCTCCAGGTCCTCAGGGAAACACTGGCCAGAAAAGTAGGTACGGTCGCCTGATGCCGCAAAACCTATTGTGATGCCACGCGCGGCGAGCGCCTCGCGGATGGCTGCCTTGCTCCTTTTTAGAGTACCCGCATCAAGCAGCGCTGCGGCGAGCGCTGGCAGCACGTCGTGCTCTGCGGGGAGCATGTTGGGCCCACCGTGCACCGACCCTTCAAGAGCCACCAAGTCGCGCGCAGAAGTTGGCGCCACAAAGAGGCGACCCCCGTCGCACACCGCACACTCCTCTACAGTGAGCAGGTCGTTTGTCATAGCGCTGTTCCGATAAAATGTCCGACCGTGCTCTGGTCCTCGACCAGATACTTCTTGGCAACCGCCTGCACCTCCCGAGGCGTTACCTTGGCGAGCGCCTCAGGAAAGGTGAGAAAACGAGTCCAATCACTCACCGCAATCTCCTCGTTCAAGTTATAGAGGAGCGCGAAGGGGCCGTCACGACGTGAGGCCACGTGCGAGCGCACCGACTGCTTGGCGCGCCCAAGCTCTGCAGCCGTGACGCCACGGCCTGCCACGTCGCTAAAAATCTCTTTGAGCCCCTTCTCGACCGAGTCATGCGACACCTGGGGAGCCAGGGTAACAAACGAGGTAAAGAGCCCTGGGTCGCGTAACTGGTAGCACACGGCCGTGACGTCCGTCGCTTTAGAGGTGTCGGCAAACGCTCGAAAGAGGCGGCTGGTCTTGCCTTCAGAAAGCACCAAGGAGAGCAGTAGGAGCGCTGGCATGTCAGCATGCGTGGCCTCAGGGATCTTATGTGCTATGGCTACCACATTGGTGTGGCCAGCGCGCCTTACCACAACGCGTCGCTCGCCCTCTTGCTTGGGCTCTGTAGTGTACACCGGCGGGAGCGGCGCCTTAGGTCGGGCATGCACGCCAAACGACTTTTTGATATGCGTAAGCACCTCCTTGGTATCAAAACCTCCCGCGACGCTCACGGTCGCGTTATCGGGCCGGTAGAAGTCCTTGTAAAATTGCTGGAGTCGCTCTATCGAGACCTGCTCAATATCGCTCCGCCACCCGATAACCGAGTGGTGGTATGGATGCGCCTGGTACGCAATCGCCCAGAGCTGTTTGTCGAGCGCCTCAGAAGGGTTATTCTCGCCGATCTCAAATTCGTTACGAACAATGGGCATTTCAGACGCACGGTCGGCCTCGGTTATAAAGGCGTTCTGCATGCGGTCGGCCTCGAGAGCAAGCGCCACTGCCACATGCTCCCGAGGCAAGACCTCGTAGTAGTTGGTGCGGTCGAACCACGTCGTGGCGTTAACCCGCGCGCCCTTGTTCTCGAGCAGCTCAAAGGTCGTGCGCTTATTTTTTTTATTGAAATGTTTCGAGCCCTTAAACATCAGGTGCTCGAGCAAGTGTGTAGCGCCGGTGTGCCCGATAGCCTCGTTACGTGAGCCCACGCGGTACGTCACCATCACCCCAGCGACCGGCGACGCCGGGTCGGGTATAAGCAAGATCTGCAGCCCGTTCTTCTCGAGCCGGTACTCCTGTATGCCGCCAAGCTCGCGTACAAAAGTAATACCGGGCACTCCTGCTTTAGAAAGAGTTTCTGTGCGTGCCATATCGGCTCACTGTAGCAAAAAGCCTTAACTAGAGCCACCCAATCGGTGACTGGCCGTGTTCGACGAGATACTCGTTCGCTTTACTAAAATGCTTGCACCCGAGGAAGCCGCTGTAAGCCGAGAAGGGCGATGGGTGTGCTGCCTCGAGCACGAGGTGCTTCGTGCGATCGATATGGGCACCCTTAGTTTTGGCATAGTTGCCCCAGAGGATAAAAACCAGGTGCTCTCGCTCTTCTAATAGTGCCTTGATCACTGCGTCGGTAAACTCTTCCCACCCACGGCCCTGATGTGAGCCCGCACTATGCGCGCGCACAGTGAGCGTCGCATTCAAGAGCAATACTCCCTGCTCTGCCCATCGACTCAAATCGCCACTCTTGTGCACGAGCGACTGCCCGAGGTCACTCTCGATCTCTTTAAATATATTCTGCAACGAAGGCGGCACCGAAGTCTCTTCACCCACCGCAAAACAGAGACCATTGGCCTGCCCTACCCCGTGATACGGATCCTGGCCAAGAATAACCACTTTCACTTTATCAAAGGGGCACAAGTCAAACGCTCTAAAAATATTCTTCGGCGCAGGATACACCACCCCGCTTTTGTATTCATCTTTAACAAATCTTGTCAGCTTTTTAAAATACTCCTGCTCGAACTCCCCTTTCAGGTGCTCTTTCCACGACTCTTCAATCTCCACCTCCATGATTAGAGTCCTTTAACCCCTTCGGCTTTTAGGAGTTTGCGCTTTGCGGCGGGGCCACCACGGTTGTAGGCACCGACAGCACCATCGCTTTTGATGACGCGGTGGCACGGCACAGTGGAGTCGTAATTGTTTTTCATAATCGTGCCCACTGCACGCGCTGCGCCGGCATGGCCAATAGCCTTGGCGACCTCAGCGTAGGTGCGCGTCTCCCCTTTTGGGATTCGTCTTACTGCGTTGCGTACTAAGTCTGCAAAAGTTGTCTTTTGCATAGAGACTTACTTTTTGTTTTTCTTAACCACCTCAAGCAAAGCCTTCCCAGCCGCGTCGCGGTACGTACAAAAGTCACACGGGCCACCACCAAAGGCCGTACCGATAGGGGGTATCTCCTCACTCAACAACATCTTCTTCAGTTCAAACACCGTCCCCTCAACCCACGCATCGCTCCCCGCATAGGGAATGAGCTCAATGTCGAACTCAAGCTTCGCGTCAAAGGCCTCTTTGTCCGCCCTGCCGTTGGCGTAGACGAAGTAACCCGTCGGTGATACCGCAAAACCGTTCATGCGGAAGAGCCATTGATATATCTCCATCTGGCGCTTGTACGAGTCGTAGAGGTCGTCCTCGCAGCTCGGCCCGACTTTTTTACTGGTCGCCTTGTAGTCAACAATGATGAGCTCCCCTGCGGGCGTGACCCACACATCATCGATGCCACCGCGAAGGAATAAATTGGTCGGCTCATGCAAGTAGCCAATACCGCGACGCAACGCATCTCGCCACTCATCCATACGCGGGTCGTCAAAGGGTACAGCATCGAGCCCGTACGCCTTCATGAGCGGGTGCGTAGTCTTGGCCGCACGGTGCACATCGAACTCACGTTTGAAGAGTTCGTCCACGGCATTATTCAAAGTGAAGGAAGGCCCCGACACGCGCTTCACCCCGAGCTTCAAGTCGAGAAACGCGCAGCGTGGACACTCACAAAAGAGGTCTATCTTGGAGCGACTGAGCTTGAAGGGCTCTTTAGACGCAGGGTCAAAAATGCTACCAGCGCGTGCCATATATTATTCCAGTACCGGATCCTCAAGCAAGGGCGGGAGCGAGAGCAGGCCGTCGGCCTCTGCCAGGAGCTCGCCCACACGCTCAGGAGCAATGCGTAACACATTGAGGCGCCTACGGTCGTGGAGTATCTGATCGACCGCGATAGTACCCTCGCTTATCAGCATGTTCTTTTCTGCACGCGAGAGGCCGGTGAGCGTCGTTATTGGATAAATGCGTGCCCTACTCAAGTGCATAAAAAGACTGTTCCCCAATGGATACCCCCACCCAAGAAGCTCGACGCCGGCGCACTCGGCGTACGCAATAGCCTCAGAGGTAAACTTGGTATTGGTCACCAGGAGCCCGCGCTCTATTGGGCAGGCACGCACCGCGGGCTCGCACTGAAAGATGTCGTCGAACCGGCTCTTCACGTAGAGCGCCACCTTGAGGTCCGTCTTGTAGCCTGGGTCGTTGTGGTACTTGAGCTCGGCGGCAATATGCTCGGTTCCCTCTTTGTTGGTGGCGTAGAAGTCTACCTCGTGCGACACGCAGTGGCCCTTAATTATCTTGCGTGTCTCAACCTCCCACCCCTCTGCACGGTAGAGATGTGAAACCAGGTCTTCAAACGGGTGACCCGAAGGTCCAAGCTCAAAAAGCGCGCGGCGCAGTGCGTAGCGCGCAGCAACAGGCCGCGCCTCCTTGCGCAACAGAGTAAACGCGCGCGTATACACCTCGCGCGACGAAGAGCCCGGAGTCACGCTTGCCGTGATTGTCTCGGCAATGCGCTCAGCGGTGTGCGCACCCGCGCCCGCACGCCGCAGTGAGGAAATCAGACGCATCGGATCAAACGTCTCACTGGTGCCGTCAGCCTTAACTATACGTGGGAGCGGTGTCATAGCATGGTCGTGGTCGCGACCGTTCCGTTTACCGTAGCCGTAAGCGGTACGTCTGCCGGAGCAGCAACCGAGGTAGTAAAGGTAAGCTTGGTCGGCAGTTGTAGACACACACCTTCACTCGGGGTGAGCGTGACTGCCACGAGAATGCTCTCTGGTGCTGCGTCATTAGCAAGCTCGGCCGCCGCACTGACTGTCGTACACGCGTTCGGCGCAACCAACGAGCCAGTGATGGTATGTGTGCCCTTCTTGTAGACGTCTTTCAAGGCGATTGGCGGCACCGACACCGCAGCCTTCTTTTCTGCAGCGGGCGGCCTCACGCCATCACGGGCACGAGGTACCGAGATGATAAAGCCCACAATAATCGCGCATCCAATAATGATTGCCGCCGCACGCAAACGCATATGCCTCATTCCCCAATGATACCACCACCAACGAGTGCGCCACTCGTGTCGTAGAAGACGATAGATTGCCCAGGCGCAGGCAGCTCAGCGAGCACGTCGGTGGCGACAAAGACCCCTCCCTCGACATGACCCGCACTCATGCGGCCACGGTATCTGCATTGTGCCTGTACCGCATGCGCAGAATCCATAAACCAGTTTGCATGTAAGAATCGCACCTCACGAGCAGTCGGAGTTCTATCTGTAGAAAGCGTTACTTCTCCTGTGGCAACATCTTTCGCGATTACGTATTCTCCATCCACCCGCTGTCCAATGGTGTGCAGCAGTGCGGGGTTGCTCGTGCCGAGCTCCTGTATCAAAAACTCCTTCACCGACACTGCGCCAAGAAAACAGACCCCCTGACTGTCCTTCTTCTCTGCCACCGGTAGCCTGAACTTATTCGCCAGCGCGCGCACGTCACTCTTGTCCATATGTCCAACCGGGAAGAGCGTTTTATCTAACACCTCGTTCGGTACGGCCCAAAGAAAGTACCGCTGATCTTTTTCTCCACTCGTGTAGTGCCCCGTGGCGATTGCCTCGGCGCCTTCGCCCATGGCATACCGATAGAACGCGCCGAACTTAACCTCCTTGTTACACATGACATCTGGGTTGGGCGTGCGGCCCACTGCATACTCTGCAAGCAAGTAATCAATGACACTCTTCTTATACTCTGCACTCGCATCGAGGGTACGAAACGGTATGCGCAAGCGCGCCGCCACGCGCATAGCATCTCGCCTATCTGCGGCCCAGGTGCAGGGCATGCCGGGCGGATACCACCCCTTGATAAAAACGCCGGTCACCTCTGCCCCTTGCTGCTGCAAAAGCGCCGCAGAGACGGCAGAATCAACACCTCCCGAGAGCCCGACAAATACCTTCTTTCCCTTCAGGTCCATCAGTTCCTATCTAATCACGCCTGCAATTATTGTAAATATTTATGTTGATTCGCGATGTGCCCCGCGAAGGTGGTGGCGTAGTGCATCAGATTGTCGTCGCCCGTGAGGTAGTAGAGATAGTTCGTCTTAGCGGGGTTGGCTGCGGCAGAGAGCGCAGAGAGACCAGGGTTCCCTATCGCGCCAGGTGGCAGTCCCTTGTTGAGGTAGGTGTTGTAAGGCGAGTCAGTCTTCTGGTCTGCTTGCGAGGGATTGTAGGTAGGACGGTTGAAGATGTACCCAAAAACGGCGTCTACTTGTAAGCGCATGTCCTTATCAATACGGTTCCACAATATCCCTGAGACCATGCGACGACTCTCTTCGGTGCGCGCCTCTTTCTCTATGAGCGACGCCATAACCACCACGTCCGCAAACGAGCGCCGCGATCCGGGCACCTGACTGCGTAGATCTTCGGTTCGGGTATCAAAGTTTGCACGAAGCGTATCGACAATCCCGCGTGCGTCCATCGAACCAGAAAACACGTACGTATCGGGAAAGAGGTACCCCTCGTACGGCTTCGCCACCGCAATGAACTCCTTTTCTGAAATGCTTGGGAACAGTGCCGCCACCTGCACCGCCATCTCACGCACCGTTATGCCTTCGACAAACGTGACCCGCACCGCCGGTACTCCGTAGTCGGCCGAGAGTATGCGACGTGCCACCGAGAACACGTTTTCTGGGTAATTAAACGCGTATGTCCCCTCGCGCAACTTGTTGTCTCCCCCAGAGACACGCAATACGACACGGAGTGAGAGCGAGCTCACGATGACGCGCGCATCACTAAGCCGGCCTGCCACGAGCGCCGCCGAATCACCCTTGGCAATAGTCAGCGTCGTGGGCGAAAAGCTCATGGGCGCACGCAGGAGCAGAGACCCAAGAGCGAGACACACTACCGCGACCACCAACACCACCAGCCAATGTTTCCAGAACCGCATGCAATGGAACTCTACGGCAGTGAAAAGACCTGAGAGAAAGCGTCCAAGGAAGCCCAGCATACTTAGGTAGGCAGGTTTGCCGGCGCCTCGCCCGTTGCCGAGGACGTACGCTCGAGCCCTGGAGCCTGGGTAGAGAGTGATGGGATATGAAAGACCGTTGCGAGCTCCTCCGTGCTCATCACCATCACATCAGAGCGCGCGATGTCGCCCTCGAAGAATGGGTTGTAGAAGTACGCTCTGCGCCGATACGCCTCAACAAGCTCTCGCCTGAAGCGGTTCTTGCGCTTCTCAACGCCAATCTCCCACGGATAGTCATCAAAGGTCTTCATCCATTTTGCTGAGTTGATACCGTTCCACCCCTCCGTACTAAACGGCTTAAAGAGCGCAATCATGTGCGCAATGGTCGGTCCATGCACCTTGTCTGGCTTTGCAAGATAAATCGAGCGCATACCCACGTCAAAGGCGAGCTTCATGGTCTGTCGTTCAATAGCCGCCATCTTCTCGGACTCGCCCTTGGTGGGGTTTGGGAAGCCGGGCCGCTCTTCACCGGTCACAGGGTCGGCGTACGGCGCGCGGGTCTTCTTGCGAATCGCGTCGACGATCTCGGTACCATGGTCGATCCAGGTATATTCCTTGCCGTTGTCCTTAATCTTATTGTACTTCTCACCCTTGTGTGCGCGTATAACCATCTGCAACCAGAGGTACTCGCCCTTGCCGATCGATCCCATAAATTCGACGAGCTGGGAGATCGGGTCAACCTGCTCTGGCTCCTTCTGCACCTTATCAAGACCGAAATCAACGTAGGTCTTGATTGGGTAAGGGTCAGGCTGGGGAGATTTCTTGAATGCCGTACCCCAGACAAACCACTCGCCGGGCTTCGCAGAGATGAGACGCGTGTAGTCAGGTGACTCGATAAGCTGCACGCCAGGATACTGCGCATACATCTGCGACTCCACCATACGCCGCAAGCTCGCGCGAATCCATAGGAAGAAGTGCACTTGCCCTTCAAACGAGGCAATCTCGAGCGACCAGTAGGGGCGCGTACCGCCACGGAACTTGTCGTACCACGTAGACTCTCCGCCGGTAAGGTGAAGACTCGAGAGAAAAGCCTCCATGGCAGCGGGCGTCTTGACCACGTTGCGCGGTGGCCTAATCTCGAGCAAGAGGTACTTCTGATTCGCAAGAAAGTACGAGCGTTTGTAGATGTACCACATCTCGTACGCGCCAGAGAGTACCAAAAATGGGAGCCAGAGTGGTGCGAGGAAGAAAGCAATCTTAACTCCCGGTATGACAACCTGAGGCGCCAATACCAAGCACGCCAAGAGACCAGCCACACAGGCAGCAAGCAAGGGACGCGGCGTGAGCTTAAGACCCACCTTGCCGTGGAGCTTCTTAACAACGTCCTCTTCAAACTTGTGAAAAAAGGGTGGCTGCATAGTCGTCCTTTAGTATACCAACAAAAAAGAGCCCGTCCGCCACAACTTCGTAGATGTGGGCGGACGGGCTCTTCGTGGTGCTTACGGAGTCGCGTAACGGCCGTCCTTGGCACGCTTGAAGTAACGTGGGTCGTTGAGATTCACCAAAATTGTATTGTCCTTCACAAAGCGTGCCTTGCGGACGTGCTTGATAATCTCGTCTTTCTTAAGCGGACCGTTCTTTTCGAGCACCTCGCGAATGACGTCACGCACGACCCCTGGGGTGTAGCCCCACTCGGTAAGTGCGTAGAGCCCGCGACCCACGAGCACAAAACGGGGATCCTTGATGAGCTCGTTATGTGTCGTCGCCACGTGCGCCTTCTTGGAGAAGAGTGTGCCGATGGCCTTTGAGACGTCAGAGAAGTGCATCGGCTCGCCGTGACGCTTCACCGCAAGGTATGCGTAATCGCGAATACCCTTAATGTGGATAGCCGGTGCCGTCGTCTTACCCCACTGCGCAAGCGGGTTGCTGCCGATATGCTTCGAGAGCGAGAGCCAACGCTTCAAGACTTCCTCGTTCTTGTACGCATCGTTGACGCCCTTCAATTCATCGAGGAAACGGTCGAGGAGCTCACCTTCTGTAAAGACTTCATCGTCTTTGAGCGAGGCGTACAGCTTGGTAAGCGCATCGTGAATCTTGTTAGCGGTTGCAGTATCAATATGCCAACGGGCGAGGAAGTCATCGGTCTCACGCTCACGCAAGAACGAGGCGCCCACCACCAGCATGAAGCGGAAACGGTTGCGCGTCTTCTCATCCTTGCCAAGCATCTTGAGGAGCATGTCCTCAGAGACCAGGGCACCCAGCGCGTCGATATACTGCGTGAGCTCGTCAAACGCGGCACTAGCGTCTTTAAACGCCTTGCTTGCGCGGATAGCCGAGAGACCAGCCGCCTCAATCTGGCGAACGCGCTCGCGGGTAATATTCAAACGATCGCCAATAGCCTCGAGCGTCTCGCGCTCCGGGCTCGTACCGAGGCCAAAGCGCTGGACAATGACCTTACGAGAGCGCTCAGAAGCAGCAGCAAGAAGGCGCTTCACCAGCGCCGCACTGTCAAAAGAGAAGGAAGCGGCCGCAACGGGTTTCTTTGCGCCCTTTTTTGCATTAGCTGAGGTAGCCATGTGGTATAATTTATAGCAAATCGGTTACAATACGTCAATAGGCCTGCATTATACCACAAGGTTTAAAATCTTGCCCGGTACATAGACCACTCGCGTAGGACTGCCTCCACCAAGAGCGGTCGCCACCGCAGCGAGGTTGTGCGCCGCCGCCACGGCGTCCGCCTCAGAAGCGTCGGGTGCAAGCATCAGCGCGCCCCTGCGCTTGCCGCCCACCTGCACCGTAACCTCCACCTCACTAGCCTCCTCTACCGCAAGGTCTGGCCACGGCTGCGCGTGCACACTTCCCTCCCTTCCCAAGGCCTCCCACAGGTGCTCAGCGAGATGCGGTGCGAAGGGTGCGAGCAAAACCAGGAATGTACCCACGGCACTGCGAGACACTTGGTCTGCGCCTTCAAACGCATTGAGCGCGACCATAAGCGCTGATACGCCAGTATTGAACTTAAAGCGGTCGCCATCTTCAGCGACTTTCTTTGCGGCGCGTGCGAGCGCCTGCGTCTCCTCAGTTGTAGCTACACCCTCGACCGCGCGTTCTGCAAGACGCTCCACCCGATCGAGGAACTTGCGCATCGAGGTGACCCCATCCAGATTCCACGGATAACTCCCTGGCTCGTTATACGGGCCAATAAAGGCGAGATAGATACGCACGGCATCGGCACCAAACTTCTGCACGAAGTCGTCGGGGTTGATAACATTCCCTTTCGACTTACTCATCTTCTGGCCGTCGGGGCCCATGATAAGCCCGCGGTTAAAGCGCTCGATAAACGGCTCGTCGATGTCGACGAGCGCGAGGTCGTGCAGCGCCTTGGTGAAGAAACGCGCATAGAGTAGGTGCATGGTGGTGTGCTCGCTACCTCCCGAGTACCGATTCACCGGCAGCCACTTTTTCAACATCGCCGTATCAGAAAAGTCGTGCTCATTTTTCGAATCGAGATACCGCGCGAAGTACCAGGAGGAGTCGACGAACGTGTCGAGAGTGTCGTACTCGGGCGTCCACCCCTCGCCAAAGAGCTTCGTCACGCGCTCTTGCAGCTCTTTCGACGAGGCGAGCGGCGAGGCCTTGCCCGTAGGGGCAAAGTCCACATCGGTCGGGAGTAGCCACGGCAGATTCTCTGCAGGCACTGCGTGCGGCTTGCCCTCGGGGTCATACACTATCGGTATCGGGCAGCCCCAATAGCGCTGGCGCGACACGCTCCAGTCGCGCAAGCGGTACTGCGTCGCTCGCACTCCTCCAGCAGCTTCAATCACCTCCCATTCCACAAACGCCTTTTCGACGACGGGCAGGTTATATTTTGCTGCGAACTCAGCGTCACGCTCATCGTGCGCCGGTACGGCCATCACCGCACCCGTGCCGTAGGAGCCGAGCACATAGTCAGCCACGTATACCGGGATCTCCTCGTTGGTTCCAGGATTAATCGCCATCACCCCTTCGAGCTTCACTCCCGTCTTCACTTTGTTCTCACTACGCTCGCGCTCGGTCTTTTGCGCCGTTGCGTTTATATATTTCTCGACTTCCTTTTCATTTGGAACTTGTGGCAAGAGCGCCACTACGAGAGGGTGCTCTGGCGCGAGCACGACATACGTCGCGCCATAGAGAGTATCAGGGCGCGTGGTAAATACTTTTATCTTGCCTTCGCTGCCCGCGAGCGCGAACTCGAGGTACGCACCCTCGCTCTTGCCTATCCACGCGCGTTGCGCCTCTTTAATCTCTTCTCGCCACGGGAGCTTCTCGAGGCCGTCGAGTAAGCGCTCAGCGTAGTCAGTTATTTTAAGAAACCACTGCGTGAGTCGCTTCTCTTCTACCGCCGTGCCGCAGCGCTCACACGCGCCATCTACCACTTGCTCGTTAGCAAGCACGGTCATATCTACCGGGCACCACTTCACACTCGCCTCGCGCCGCTCGGCAAGCCCGTGTTCAAAGAGTTTGCTAAAGAGCCATTGTGTCCACTGGTAGTATTCGGGGTCGCAGGTGACCACCTCCTTGCTCCAGTCAAACGAGGCGCCCATGCTCGCGAGCTGTCCGCGCATGCGCTCTATGTTTTTATACGTCCACTCACGCGGGTCAAGCCCGTGCTTGATAGCCGCGCGCTCGGCAGGCAGACCAAAGGCATCGAAGCCTATTGGGTAGAGCACGTTCTTGCCGCGTAGGCGCAGCATGCGCGCGTAGATGTC
>JBAYUT010000013.1:0-17877 GCA_041674945.1 Minisyncoccota bacterium
AAACATAACCAGCCCGTCATGTTGTCCCTCACTACGCTGGCGTAGCTCAGTTAGTTAGAGCATGGGATTCATAAACCCAAGGTCGCAGGTGCAATTCCTGCCGTCAGCACTGACAGGTTTTCGTATACTCCTCAAAACCACTCGTCATAGTGGCCACTCCGCGCCTGTCTATCGCGTAGGCCTCAAACCCTGGGAGACTCTCGATGAAGAACACCCCTTCCCTTCCCATCGCGAAAGCAGCCGTAGCATAGCGGTCGGCCTCAAGCACGTCGGGGCCAATAATCGTGATACTCACCATCTCGTCGAGGAGCTGACTTGAATTGTGTGGATTATAGATGTGCGCTCCGCGCAGGTACGAGCCAGAAGTCGCAACCCCCTTACCCTGCGGGCAAATACGCTTCACCACCTCTTCTGGATTAAAGGGGTTGCGGACGCCAACAACCCAATCTTCGCCCCGCGCGTTCTTGCCACTCGTGGCAACATCGCCCCCGGCGTTTATGAAAAAGTGCGCATGTCCTGCGGCGGCAATCCGCCTCGCGGCATTGAGTACAGCCCACCCTTTCACTATGCCGGAGGGGTCAAGGCGTCCATCGGGGCGACATATATTGAAAAAGCCCCTCGTTTCATTCCTGGTTTTCTCTGCCAGGGCAAAGACCTCTTGCATCTCCTCGCTCGCTTCTACAGCCGTTGCGGAGCCGCTGTTGATTGCTGCTATCTCACTGGTGTCTTTATACGTGCTAAAACGCTCGTCCACTGCCGCCAAGTATGCAAACGCATCCTCAATAGCCGGCTGCGACGTATCGCCTACCACCTCGATTTCAATGGGCATGCCCATAATGAGGTGCGTCTCACGCATACCGCATTACCGTCTTGCCTGGCCAAGTGCCGAAGCCAAGGATGCAATAAAGCCCTCGCTGGTCTGTGTTGCCCCCGAAACAATGTCGACCTGTGCGCTCTGCGCCTTGATTGCCTCTTGTTTGAGAATGGGTAAAGATGAGTTGCTGATCGCTATAGTACGCTCGCGATCGTCTGGCACTCGCAAAAGCGCTATGGCAGTAAGGGCCCCACCCGAGACCGTGACTTGCACCTGGACGATGCCGTAGAACGCATCGACCGCGTCACCCACATAGACACCGTCTCTGTATCTGCCCACGGCCGCCGGCACTACCGGGGACGAAGCTGGCGTGGGAACGAGTGGAGCGGTCGTAGCCGCAGCGTTTTCTGATTCGCGCGGTACAGACACAACAAACGTCTGATACCACACGTACGCGACAATGAGGGCTATCAAGAGCAACGAGACGAATACCTTCTTCATAGCAGTTCACTTATGCACTTATTCTCGCATACGACACTACTATTCCACAACGATTGGCATAGAATGCAGATATGACTACGCACCACATACAAACCTCATCGCTTTCTTACCAGCTATTTAATAACCCTGGCAGCGCGCCGTTCTGGCTACTCATCCGGCTCTATGTGGGCTATGAGTGGTTTATGGCTGGCTATGAGAAACTGATCAACCCCGTCTGGTTTGGCGCGAGCGCAGGCGCCGCACTGAACGGATTCACCCAAGGCGCACTCGCCAAGACGGCAGGGCTGCACCCCGACGTTTCTGGCTGGTACGCTGCCTTTCTACAGAGTACCGTCCTCCCCAACGTGATGGTCTGGTCTAATCTTATTGTTGTAGGAGAGCTCATGGTTGGCCTTGGACTCATCGTTGGCCTCTTCACGGGTGTCGCAGCATTCTTTGGCGGCTTTATGAACCTCAACTTCCTCCTAGCCGGCACCGTGAGCACCAACCCCGTACTCTTCGTGCTCGCTATTGGCCTTGTCCTTGCACGGCGCGTTGCTGGCCGCATCGGCCTTGACCACTATGCAGCGCCCTATCTTCGCCGCCTACCACACGCGACTGGCTTAAGAAGCTAAGACCCGTTCGTTGTCGACGTCGACTCGCACTTATTGCGCCGCGCACCTCGCTCCTGTCAGAGCACTATAGAGATCACCCGGCGCGCATGCGCGTACTGCTGCACCCAACACCGTCCCAGTGCCTACATACCTCATCAGCACCCGGGCGTCACTAGAATTGACCCCATTTACACCGTCGATGTCGCACACTTTGCCTGTAGGACAAGCGAGAGAACCTACCGCCACCTGTCGCAAAATGTCTGTGTCCGACGTGGTGAGTATCGCATTGTTGTCGTAGTCGTACTGACCAGAAACCGACGCGTTGCCAACATACTTACCGAGCTTGAGCGCATCACTTGCGGTGACTTTCCCATCGCCTGTTAGGTCACACACCCGTCCGTTCGGGCAGACGGGATTAGTCTGTACGGCAAGATTAAGGAGAAACTGCACGTCGGCCTGATCCACTTTATGATCAATCGCTGCACCAGTAGTACCTACGTAGTCGAGTGTACCGACAGTGGTGCTCGGTACCTCTACCGCTGGGGCGACAATACTGAATGGAGCGTTACTAAAGTCAGCCAAGGCAACGCCGGTCACAGAGTCACTCAAGGAGTGAACTACGATTTTATAAACCGCCTGAGCGGTATCGGACAGCAGCATGCTTCCTACACTTGCTGGAATGGTCCAAGAATAACCCCCTGTATTTCGAGCAAGGTTGGCGATAGTTGCTTCGCCCCGAGCGCCCACCTCAGTACTGTAACGGGTATCGACGATGCCAATCTGCACTCCGTAACCGGTTGCCGCTGCTCCATGACTCGTCCATCTAATGTTGCGTGTCTCGCCTATGTTCCACATCTCCCCGCCGTTCGGCGATGTGACGGTAAGACTTGGAGCATCTCCACCCGTCGGATTCACAACCAGCGTGAAATAATTGTCGCTCTTGTCATTAACTCCAGCCTGGCTTCCTGATGGGTCTGGCGTATCAGTAGCAATCAATACTTTGTACTGCCCGGCCCCAATAGCGACCGGAATATTTGGACAGCGATAGTTCGTGCCGATTGCCACTAGATACGTGCCTGCTGAAACAGGTGCTTTGCCAAGAAGACACGTTCCCCCATCGGCAAGATTAAGGTAGAGAGAAGCGGTTCCTGTGAGATTCGACGCAGTCCAATTTATCCGGAAATCACTGGTGTCCTTCCCAAGGAGGAATGTCTCCCCGCCATTTGGATACGTCACATGAATCGATGGCACCTTCGTATCCGTGCCCGTATAGCGGCCGAGCGCGAGCGTGTCTGCGGCGGTCACGGTGCCGTTTCGGTCAACGTCACACGTGCGGCCTGTCGGACACGTCTTCGAACCAACGACAACCTCAAGAAGGTATTTAGTATCGTCGGCGTTCAAGCTGCCGTCCGAGGTGTAGTCATAGGTGTTGAGGAAGAGGCACGACTGACCATTGAGGGCACTGAAGCTCGCGTTGCCCGCACAGCCTGGCGACGGATTAACGATTGTCTGTCCGCCGCCTGAAAGCCCACAAGGGTACCGTTCACTGAGTTTTTGTTGTGTCAGCGGCCCCACGTAGCCTGCCGCCGGCACTATGGCGTTATCCATTTGAAATTTGGCCACTGCGTCTCGCGTCACGAGACCGAAATAGCCCAACGCTGCGCCCGGAGGGATAACCAAGTACCCATTGGCAATGAGAACCCTCTGTAGCGCAACAACCTCAGCTCCAACACTTCCCACAGTCAGAGCCCGAGTGGTCTGTGCGTAGCATACGCTGCCTGCGTTTTGCGCAGACGCGACGCTCCCAGACAAGAATAGACTTGTAACGGCTACAGCAGCAATCAAAAAACTCGAGATTTTAATCATAATACAGGGTTCGTGAGTAATACCGCTAATGGTACCCCACAATCCCGCCCTCCCGCCGTGCGGTGGGGATAGGAAATTATTCGTACCGAAGGGCGTCAATAGGATTCTTGCGCGCTGCTTGCCGCGCTGGATAGATGCCAAAAGCAAGACCTGAAAGGGTTGAGACAAAGAGAGCGAGAAAGACGGCCGAGAGGGGAAAGGTGAATGCCCATTCGATGGTCGAGAACTGTGTCACACCGAGATACACGGCACCCACGACCGAGGCACCAAGCGCTATACCGATAGCGCCACCAAGCATGGTGAGCAGCACCGCCTCAATGAGAAACTGTTGCAAGATGTCGCGCTCGGTCGCACCCACCGCCTTGCGCAGACCTATCTCGCGCGTGCGCTCGGTCACCGAAACGAGCATGATGTTCATGATTCCAATACCACCCACCACGAGCGAAATCGTCGCAATAGCAGAGAGGAACAGAGTGAGCGCTGAGGTAATGCTTTTAACGATAGCGACCGCCTCTTCCATGGCCGTAATCATAAAATCTTCCTTGCTTGGGTCGGTGATGCGGTGATTCTGCCGAAGGACTGACGCGATGCGATCCTTTACGAACTCGGTGTCGTAGCGCGGGTCGAACTGCACATTGAGTTCATGATAGTAATCGATGCCGAGCACCTGCTTCTGCCCTACCGAGAGCGGCATCACCACATAATCATCAAAGCTGAAGATGCCTGCACCCTTGGAGGCAAAGACGCCCACGACACGGAAGTTGGTTTCGTTGAGGCGTATCGTCTTACCCACAGGGTCAACCCTATCGAAGAGATCCTCAGCCACCTTAGAGCCAAGAATCACCACCTTGCGATACGCCTGAGCGTCTGCCTCGGTAAAGGAGGACCCTTTTGAGAGCTCCATATTGAACATGTCGAATCCTATCGGCGGAAAGGCGTGCCAGATCACCGAGCGGTCGGCACTGCCGTACGCCACCGTAGACTGACCGCTCACGCGGGCAGCAATATGCACAATCGAGGGCTCGTTCTCAAGCGAGTCAACATCGCGCTGATTGAGTGTCTTGATAATAACGCCCTGTACTGATGCAGGAGGCCCGCTGGTCGGCGCGCCAGGATTAACACTGATCAAGTCGGAGCCAAACGACTGCACCTGATCCAATATGTAGGCTTGGGCCGAGTTGCCGAGCGACATAATAGTGATGACGGACGCAATGCCGATAACAATGCCGAGCATAGTAAGTGCCGAGCGCATCTTGCGATGCGTCAGGCTGCGGGTCGCGGTTCTAAAAGCGTCTTTGAGTAGCATGATTATTTAAGGAGTTGCGGCTTGACCCTGCTGGAACGGTCGACCAGAGCGTCGCTCTCGAGCGCGCCATCCTTCAAGTGGATAATACGCCCCGCAAACTCTGCCGTGTTGGTCTCGTGCGTTACGAGAATAACCGTGCGGCCACGATCGTGGAGCGACGCCAGTATCTCGAGCACCTGTTCACCCGACTTTGAGTCGAGGTTGCCGGTCGGCTCATCGGCAAAGATAACATTAGGGCCCGTCACGAGCGCTCGCGCGATAGCCACCCGCTGTTTCTGCCCACCCGAGAGGCGTGCAGCCTCGGTGTACAGCTTCTCTTTAAGCCCCACGCTCTCGACCGCCTCTTCGATAAGCATCCGACGCTTTGCCGTGGGTATGCTCGAGTACAGGAGTGGAATCTCGACATTGTCATAGACCGAAAGTCGAGAGAGTAGATTGAACGACTGGAACACGAAACCCATCTCTTCGTTACGCACGCGCGCAAGCTCGCGATCGTCCATATCGTCAATACTCCTCCCGTTGAAGGTATACGACCCACCTGTTGGGCGATCGAGGAAAGAGAGGATGTTGAGCAACGTAGACTTGCCCGAGCCCGAAGGGCCCATGATAGAAACGAACTCCCCTTGCGCGATCGAGAACGTCACCCCGCGCAATGCTCGCGTAGAGGTCTCGGCTTCGAGGAACTCCTTCTTGAGATCGCGAACCTCAATCATAGCCCTATTGCTTGAGGCCGATGTTGAGCACCTGCTCGCCCTCGGCAATACCAGATAGTATTTCGACATTGCCGTCCTTATCTTGGATACCGAGTGCAACCGGCACTTCAACCGCAACCCCCTCCCTCAGGATCTTCACGAATGTCCCGGCATCGTTCTGCAATATCGCGTACTGCGGCAAAAGCAGTGCCACTTCCTTGCGGCGAGTCTCAATATCGAGATTTGCCGTCAGACCGCTTTTCATGCGGAGGCTTGACGTGTCGAAGGCTACCTTCGTCTTATACTCAACCACTCCCTGCGTCACAGTCTCTGCCGGCTCTACATAGAAGACCGTGCCCGTAAACACCTCTCCAGGGAAGGCATCGAGTGTAATCTGCACCTTATTACCCACCGCCACCTTGCCTATGTCAGTCTCAGGAACGCCTGCGGTTATCTCAAACGACTGCGCAGATATAAGCGAGACAAGGGATACCGAGGGAGAAGCCGTCTGCCCTACCTTTGCATCAAATTGTGTTACCACACCACTGATAGGCGCAACAATGCGTGTGCCGACCAAATTGGCCTCGGCGACCGCAACTCCCGCCGCCGCCTTCTCGACGTCGGCATCTGCAAGCGAGGTGGCCCCTACCGTGCCCGTGCGGAGCGCGTCTCGCGCCGTAGAAAGACTTGCGAGCAACGCGTCCGTGGTTGCCCGTGCGGTGGCGAGGGCAGTGAGCTGTGCGCTCGTCGCCTGAGAGTCGTCGGCATTTGCCGCCACCGCAAGCTTATTCAGAAATTGCGACACACTCTGCGCAACCGTGTTCGCCTTGGTGAGCAGTGTGGCTGGGTCGGCCCCCGCTACCGTTGCGAGCGTCTTCTGATAGTCTTGCATGGTATCGTCGAGCGCAGCTCGCCCGCGCGACAACTCGCCGTAGTCATACATCGTCGCACTGATCAGTAGGCTCGGGCCGTATGCCGTAGGGTCGCCAAAGAAGGTGTCGACATCGTTCTGGAGCACGCCGTCGAGCGTGGTATACGCAGAGCGGTAGGTATTGCGTGCATCGGCCACCACCTCGGGGAGCGACGCCGAGGAGCGTGAAGCGAGGGCTGCACGGTACACCGCGCGCGCTTGCTGGAGGGCAGCCGAGAGGCTTGCCGTGTTGAGTTCAGCGAGGGTCTCGCCGGCACTCACGCGGTCGCCAACCTTACGGTACACACGAGCGATGGTGCCGCTATTTTGGAAACCGAGCGAGACGCTCTCTACGGGAGCAGTGCTACCCGTCACCGACACCGTCTCGACAATAGCTCCCTTGGACACCGGCACCAGCTGATAGGTCTCGTCCGTGTTGGCAGCGACAAACCACCATACGCCGCCCGCCACCACCAAGGCAGCCACCAGAGAGAGAATCCAGTGTGCCTTTACCAGCGCCCAGGCACGCCCTATATACAGAGTTATTTTCGTTAGCATATTACCTATTATAGCATTGTATCGTGCCAATATATAGAAAAAGGCGCGACCCAAGGGTCGCGCCTTTTTCTTTAGCACAGTTGCGTTACGCAGCTGCGTCCTCTGCAGGGACCTCTACTGGCATATCAGTAGGCTCTGCTGCTGGCTCCACAGGAGCTTCTTCTGGCATTGCCTGGTCTTTGTTCATGTCATCCATAGTAAGAATCGGTTGAGGGGGCGGAAAATATTCGACCTATACGTCAAGCGTAGCAGGGTCTGCCCTGCAAATCAATTATCCACGGCACACATTCCCAAAATGCGCCTGAGGCGCTATAGTGGAGACTTAGTCGTAGCGGCCTCGACAGGGGTCTTTATTTTTTTATGAAATTCAAGCGTACCAAAATAGTTGCCACCATCGGTCCTGCATCGTCCGACCCTAAGACACTTGAGGCTCTTATCAAGGCCGGCATGAACGTCGCTCGCATCAACTTCTCCCATGGCGACCACGCGGAGCATGGGGCAAAAATGCAGAACATACGCGAGGTGTCTGCCAAGCTGCGCGAGCCTATTGCTATGCTGCAAGACCTCGCCGGCCCTAAGGTACGCATCGGCGATTTTGAGGACGGAAGCATCACCCTTGTCGCAGGGCAGAAGTTTACCCTCTCGACCCTCCCCACTAAAGGGAGCTCAGAGCGCGTATTTATCGACTACCCACACCTCCACAAAGAGGTAAAAAAAGGTGACGTGATCATGCTCGACGATGGGCGACGTAAACTCGTGGTACAGGGCGTGCGCGGGACCGACGTGGTCACCACCGTGGTGACTGGGGGTACCATTAAGGGCCGCAGAGGAGTCAACGCCCCTGGCGCCTTCCGCAAAGTCGAGCCGATCACGAAAAAGGACAAGCTGGACCTTGCTTTTGGTCTCTCAGAGAAGGTCGACTATGTCGCGCTCTCATTTGTGCGCCGAGCCGAGGACGTCAAAAAGCTGCGCGCGCTCATCACCAAGCTTTCGCCCAAGCATATCCCGGGCATTATTTCTAAAATAGAGACGCCTGAAGCCGTTGCTGACATCGATGCGATTATTGCCGCCTCTGACGGCATCATGGTCGCACGCGGCGACCTTGCGGTAGAGGTCTCTGCTGAGCAGGTACCCTTTCTGCAAAAGCAGATAATCCGCGCGTGCGTCGCAGCTGGCAAGCCGGTCATCACCGCTACTCAGATGCTCGAGAGCATGACCGCAAGCCCCGTACCCACACGTGCCGAGGTCGCCGATGTTGCCAACGCTATCCTCGACGGCACCGACGCCGTGATGCTTTCTGAAGAGTCTGCACTCGGTAAGTACCCGCTCGAGGCGGTTAAAATGATGGCCACCATAGCACGCGAGACCGAGAACCAGAGCACCTACCGCGACCTCTTCAAGCACTTCCGCACACGCAACGAGTACGAGCTCGTCGACGCGCTCGGCCGAGCCGTTGCAGAGACCGCCGTGCGCCTGCAAGGCCGTGCCATCGTCGCCCTCTCTGAGGGCGGCTACACGGGCCGCATGATTGCCCGTCATCGTCCCATGCAGCCGATCATCGTCTTCACGCCACACGAGACCACGGCGCGCCGCCTCGCGCTCTCGTTTGCCTGCCACTCCTACACGGTCAGCTCGTTTAGCGACCTCTTTGCGGTCATTGCCGAATCAAAAAGCACCATCCTTAAAGAGAAGCTCGCCACCAAGGGTGACAACATCATCCTCGTGGCAGGTATCCCGCTCGGTAAGGGCGGCAACACCAACACCATGATGGTGCAGAAGGTGTAAGTAGTTATTTATGTGGCGATTGGTTTTTGACAGTGCACACAACGCAATTTATCAGTACATAAAAGATTAGCGGCGGCCCCTTTTGAAGGAGGCCGCCGCTGGGCGAGTGTTCGTTATCGACGCGAGACTCGTGCCGTCCCTCGAAAGAGCGTGCGCGGGTCGAACGTCGGTGTCTCGAGAATGATCTTCTTCTGTGCGATGAGGTCGGGCATAACCTCGCCGGCGGTCACCGTCAGCTCTTGCGGAATGTCCCGAACGAATCGGACACCCCGAAGTTTCTCGACGATTTTCTCCAAAACGAGAGCCGCAACGTTCCGCCGCGCCTCATTACTGCCCGCTCCCCTTGCGAGAAACACGCGTCGATCCTCGAGCTTGTACAGCTCGTGGTATGCGTCACTGAGCGCGCCTTGGAGTGGGTGTGCGAACAGTTTCACCCAGATCGCTCTCCCGATTTCCTCGGGCGTTGCCTCCTGCTCCACGTCGGTGGCCAAGGTCTCGAGCACCTTGCCATGGAGCAACAGAACCTGGTCGGCGACGTAGCGTCCATCGCTCAACCATCGCTGGTTGGTCAGCTGGACTTCGGGCTTGCCTCCCGAGAGTCGTTTGCCCGACAGCACCTCTTGCGAGGTGACGAACAGCATGCCTCCTCCGAGGTCCCAACTGCCCGTCCCGGGATAAAGTAGAATCGCCCCCTGAAAGGACGGGTTCGCCTTCAGGAAATCAATCACTCTCCCGAACTGCGCCTTTCTCTTGCCGCCAATACCGACAACCGGTACGGCAGTGAGATCCAGCCGGCCCTCGACCAGCGGCAGGTTCTCCCTGCTCAACCAGGTGAGGGTCTTGCGATCCTCACCAATGACCGCAACAGGACCGGTGAACTTGTCCTCTCGCCCAGCGCCTTTGCGGCGATAAGCGAGTACGATCTGCGACTCAATGCGATCGCCCCAACCAAACTGGTTCATCTCGCACTCCTTCTTCGCTCTGGCAGCATTCGCCGCGTTGTTTAATGAAAAAGAACATTACTTTTCGTCCTTTCGGACTCATCAGGCAGAGTACACACTCTGCGAAGTGAGGAGTTTTGAATCACGGATAACTCCTCAAACCGCCTCAAGCTGTCCAGTAGCCACTCAGACTAGGGATCTGGCTATTCGATCAGGTCGCCGACGGCGTATTTGCCGCCGTGCGCGATGGCGACCACGTACCCCGCCAATTTCGGGTCGAAGCATGCAACCGCCCCGTACAGGTGTCCCAGCTTGTGGGCCAGGACCATCGCGACCGGCAGCGAGGCCGGCCCGTTCACGCGCATGAGCTCGCCGCCCACCAGCTCGCCGCTGGCGAGCATTTCGTCGAGACGCGCACAGGCGTCCTTGACGATCTGGTCGTTCTGCGCCGGAGCGCAGAACCCGACCTTGAGAATGCCTTCAGCCAGGTTGATGTTGTAGGTCGTCATGAGATCCTCCGATTGAAGCCAGCCTCACCTTCAGCTGGCAGACTGACTGAATTTCTGAAGCGCAGGTGACGCGCTTCAGTGCCCTAGAAAATCTAGAACGCGACCAGGTGCTCAGCGAGAGCCCTGATCATTGGACGATCTGCGACCGGCTCGCCTCTTTCGAGGTGGTGAACCGATCCACGGAGAATGCTGTCTTGGGCAACGCCCTCGACCCTGTCCTCCCTCCCGTGATAGTCGGAATGTATTTCCGCCACCACAGTCAGACCGACCTTCTGCGCGAACCGGCGCCACTCGGCGGCCCCGCTCATGTCACCCGCAAGGATGACGATGTGCGTGGCGCCAGAGCAGATTTGCTCGTTCTCAACGGAGGTGATACCTCCGATGTCGACAAGCGTCAACTCGAGTGAACACTTCTCGACCGAAGTCTTGATGCGTTCGACGAACTCCGGTGTGAACTTGGCTTTGTAGGCCGCCTTGCACTCCGCTGCCAACTCAGGGTTGTGGTTCACCGTTTCCTGGAACCACGCACCCTCACCGTCGGGACACGCCGTGATCACATAGGGATACGGCGCGCCCGGAATCGCACGAAGAGCCTGTTTAAGACCCTCCCTCATACAACTCTTGCCAGACCGAGGCGGCCCGGCGAGAACAATCTTTTTCATGTCGCTCTCCCTTCCGCTTCGCCATCGGCCGACGAACTGCCAGGAATCGCACTTTGCGATCCCTCCTTCCGGCATTAAACTTATATCTACTGCCGGAGAAGAGGAATAACAATGCAGTCGCTTCGAAAGAAGCTGGTGTTCTGCGTTATCCTGTTCTGCCTATTCAGTTTTCAACGATCCGTCTCGCTCGTTGACCACATCTCCGTCGTCGCGAGGACAGTATTGAAAAGAAACTATTCTTTGCAACGTGTCCTAACAATGAGAGTGCCCCTGCGATAAATCGGGCTACTGAACCCAAAGGGTGCCGGCAGTTACTAACTTATATCTAGTATACACCTTTCCAGTCAGTTGTCAATACCCCCGGGTACATTCAACCTCCCAAGCGCACCACTAGTCCTCCTTCTTCTCAAACACGAGACACACTGAGTTTATACAGTAGCGCTTGCCACCATCGTGAGCAGGGCCGTCGTCGAAGACGTGCCCGAGGTGTGCGCCACATGTCTTGCACACTACTTCGGTTCTTCGCATACCAAGCGAATCATCTTGCTTGAGCACGACGTGCTCGAGGTTGGCAGGGTTGGTAAAGCTCGGCCAGCCGGTACCCGAGTCAAACTTGGTGTCACTGCCGAATAGCTTGGTGCCGCAGATGGCACACTTATACATCCCTTGCTCGTGATTATTTACGTATGCTCCGGTAAAGGGCGCCTCAGTACCGCCCTCTCGCGCGACCTTGCGTAGCTCTGGCGAGAGTTCCTCGTCTGTTTTCATAGTCATATGATTTATGCGTGATTATTTTTAAGCAGTTCCGCAAACTCCTTCTGTACCTTTTCTACTTTTGGGCTAATTATCAAGTTGCAATACGCTTGGTCGGGGTTACGCGCGAAGTAGTCTTTGTGATAATTCTCAGCCTCGTAGAATAGGTCGAGCGGCTCGACGTCCGTCACCACGTGACTCCCCTCTCTGGTAGACCCTTCAACTTCCTTAATAAATTGCTCGGCCTCTTCTTTCTGCGCTGGCGTAGTGTAGAGGATAATTGAGCGATACTGCGTGCCAATGTCATTGCCCTGTCTATTTACCGTTGTAGGGTCGTGCGTCGCGAAAAATACCGTCATGAGCGTGCGAAAGGTTACTTGTGCAGGGTCGTACTCAATACGTATCACCTCAGCGTGCCCTGTAATCCCGGCACACACCTGGTCGTAGGTAGGGTTGGGCGTGCTGCCCCCTGCGTATCCAGGCAATACAGAGACCACTCCCTTGAGCGACTTAAATACTGCCTCAGTACACCAGAAGCACCCTCCTCCAAACACGGCGATTTCGTTCATGCAGGTATTCTACTGGAACTTTATTTGGAAGCTGTACATACCCATTGAGCAGGTGCCTTGGAGAGTGCCTTGTGCTTGCTCAGCACTTATTGCGATGTCTTCAGTGCCGGTTGGTTTGAGAAATTTCTGATACCCAAGCTTCGGAATCACAATGCTCGAAGAGCAGTCAAAGGTGCCGCTCGTCGCCACTCGCAGCACGGTGGGTACACCAGCTCTTGCCTCGACCACGCGCGGTGAGTATCCCCCTTTGGCCGTGATGTCGATGAGCTGTGTGCCATCAGCACTGAGTGTCGCCGCCACTGCGGGCAAAGGAGTCTCCGATGCGGACTTGCCCGAGCCGAGCCACACCGTCCAGCCAACTATCACCACACCGAGAACAACGGGAATTAAGATTTTTGTTTGCATAAGGACTAGAAATTAATGAACGGGCTGATAATGCCTGCCGTCACGAGTGCGTTAGCGAGATTGAGTAGAGCGAGCGCTATCACAATGATACCGGCCGTTTTGAAGAATATCCCCTTCCACGGCTTGTGCGCGATGTTGAGTGAGCCAAAGGAGAGAAGTGCCAGCATCGGGAAAGTGCCGAGCGCGAAGAAGACCATCGTCAGCGCGCCTTGCGCAAAACTCCCTGTCGAGAGCGCGTAGAGCTGCATCGACTGCGTAAAGCCGCAGGGCAAAAAGAACGTGCCGGTACCCACCAAGAGCGGCGCCAGGTAATGGTCGCGCTTGCTCCCGCTTACAATGTGCCGCGAGAAGCGTGCCGGCATGGTGAACTGGAGTCGCTTGGTGAAGTGAAACACGTCGAGCAAGTTGATACCGAGCACGAGCATCACGAGCGCCACAATCACGCCGAGTACAATATTCGCCGTGAGCCCAAGGTGGAGGGACCCACCAAGCACGCCAATGAGCCCACCGAGAATCAAGAACCCGCCAATGCGCCCCACATGAAAGAGGCTTTGCGTGCGCCACGTGCCCCCCTCACGCGCTGAGCTTGCCGAAAGTGAGAGCACGAGCCCGCCCACTATGGCGAGGCAGGAAGAGACCGAGGCAATAAGGCCGATAACGAAGGCTGTTGAATAACTCACCTCCGATGAGGTAATCAGGTTGGTGAGCCCTGCCCGCTGCAAGAGTACAAACGCGGCAATAAGCACAAGCGCGATAGGGAGTGCGTAGAGAAACTCGCCCCACCCTGCGCTGGTAACGAGTTTCTCTGTCGAGAGCGTGTACCCGTGTTGTCGTACGAGCTGCGTAAGCTCCTCTGCAATCTCTTCGTGGCTCCCTCTGAAGTCCCCCATCACCGTGACCTGTGCCTGCGCAAGCGAGACTTGCGCCTCATGCACGTGCGGCGCTTCTGTAAATGAGTCTTCGATCAAGACCGCACACGCCTTGCAGTGCATCCCTTGTACGTGGAACGTGTGTGTTGTATTGGTGCTCATATTGTTTTTGTTTTAAGGCGCAGCGAATTACTGACCACGGACACGCTCGACAGCGCCATTGCAAAGCCTGCAAAGACTGGTGAGAGCAGCCATCCGAATAGTGGGAAGAAAATACCGCTAGCGAGAGGGATACCAATCACATTATAGATGAACGCCCAGAAAAGATTTTGCTTGATGCCCCGCATCGTAAGCTTAGAGAGCCGCACGGCTTTCACAAGCTTACTGATATCGCCGTGCAGGAGCGTGATCCCGGCACTCTCTATGGCCACGTCAGTGCCCGTCGCCATGGCGATACCCACGTCGGCTTGCGCGAGCGCTGGCGCGTCGTTCACGCCGTCTCCTGCCATTGCAACTACCTTCCCCTCGGTTTGTAGTGCTTTGATTTTGTTCAGCTTGTCCTCAGGCAGCACTTCTGCCACCACCTCGTCGATACCTATTTGATCGGCAATGTACCGCGCAGTGTTTTTATCGT
This sequence comes from Minisyncoccota bacterium, assembly GCA_041674945.1. Taxonomy (GTDB): domain Bacteria; phylum Patescibacteriota; class Minisyncoccia; order Phycocordibacterales; family Phycocordibacteraceae; genus C7867-001. The sequence continues at coordinate 14,368 of JBAYUT010000013.1, forward strand.
CGCCAGTGAGCATTACCACCTTTATGCCAAGCGCGTGGAGATCTTTTACTGCAGTGATTGCCTCATTCTTTATCGCGTCAGCAACCAGTGCAATCGCGAGCACTTGCTTGCCCTCTGCGAGAATGACCGGCGTTTTGCCCTCTTTGGTGTGTTGCTCAAGTGATTCAAACGACGCGCCAAGCTCTCGGGCCAACTTCGCACTCCCTACGTGGTACTGCACACCGCCAACACTGCCCTTGAGCCCCTTGCCCTTGAGTGTTTCAAAGCCTTCGACCGGGGCGAGTGCGACGCCTTTCTCCTTTGCGTACGCCACAACCGCACTCGCAATAGGGTGCTCTGACTTATTTTCGAGCGAGGCGAGAATTGCGATGATGTCTGCATCACTCTTCTGTGAAAAGTTCTCGAGAGAAACTAGTTCTGGCTTGCCCCGTGTGAGTGTGCCTGTTTTGTCGACCACGACCACATCTACCTTGTGGAGCTTCTCAAGCGTGGCAGCGTCTTTAATAAGTATGCCTTCTTTTGCACCCTTACCGACGCCCACGATTATCGCGGTGGGTGTTGCGAGCCCAAGCGCACACGGGCAGGCAATAACGAGTATCCCCACAAACGAAGTGAGCCCATAGGCAAGGGCGAGCGAGAAGCCGAGGTAGTACGCGCCAACGGTGAGCCACACACTGAGAGTGACAAAGGCGACAGCAAGCACGACAGGCACGAAGACTGCAGAGATCTGATCGGCAAGCGCCTGTATGGGTGCTCTGCTCCCCTGCGCCTCTTCAACCATCTGCACGATACGTGCAAGCATCGTCTCGCTACCCACTTTTGTCGCCTTAAACGTGAATGACCCGCTCGTGTTAATAGTGCCGGCAACGACCGAGTCACCGACACTCTTTTTCACCGGCATAGGCTCTCCAGAGATCATCGACTCGTCGACATATGACGAGCCCTCGGTCAGTGCACCGTCGACAGGGATCTTGCCTGCAGGCTTCACCACTATCAGATCTCCGTGCACCACCTGGTCTATCGGTACTTCTACCTCAACCCCGTCGCGGATCACGAGTGCCGTCTTGGCTTGTAGGTTTAAGAGCTTCTCTATCGCATCACCAGTCTTCACCTTGGCACGTGCCTCGAGATATTTGCCGAGCGCAATAAAGGTGATGACGATAATCGTCACGTCGTAATAGGTGGCGCCTACATTAATAAACGGCCGTAGCGATTCCTCAAATGCCGTCACAATAAAGCTGTATAGAAACGCTGCCGACGTGCCTATGCCAATGAGGGTGTCCATGTTGGCCACCCCGTGTCGCAAAAATCGATAGAAACCTACCAAGTACGGCTTACCGACCACAAAGAGCACGTAGGTGGCCATGAGCGGGAGCAGGTGGTGGAAGAACTCCTCCCACACAAGTGGCATCTCCGGAGCCAACCCAAACTGCGCCGAAATCTCCCACCCCATAACAAACACACTAAACATTGCGAGTGGAACGGCAGTGAGCACTTGCGTGCGCATTCCGGCAATCTCTGCGAGCTTCTCAGCTTTAGACTGATTAAGTCCGAGATGTGCCTTATGGTCCTCAGCCGACATGCCCATCTCGTCTACCGTGGGCACCACGAGCGTATAGCCAAGCGGCTCGATCTTCGCCGAAAGGTGCTGTGGGTTTGTGACCGCATCGTCGTATGAAATCTTCGCAGCTTCAGTACCAGGGTTCACCTCTATTGTGTGTACCCCTTCAACCTTCTTAAGAGTCTTCTCGATGATGCTTGCGCACGAGGCACAATGCATACCCCTTACCTTGTAAGTGTTTTGTGCCATATTATTTGCGTTTAAGCTTATAGACCTTCAACACCTCTGCGACCGCCGTGCTGGTCTGTCCGGAGGTCATCTGCTTGTGCACACAACTATGCAAGTGGCCTTCCATGAGCTGGTCCTCCACCGCCGAGAGAGCCTGCTTCACCGCAGAGGTCTGTGTGATGATATCGATACAGTATGTCCCCTTCGCCACCATCTCTTGCAAGCCACGCACCTGCCCTTCGATAATCTTGAGCTGACGCATACTCTTATGCGTGTTGTCTGCTGGTTTCTTTTTCATACCCATAGCCTATACCCCCGGGGGGGTATACGTCAAACACCCAGGCGCGCGCCCATCGAGCAATGCTGTAGTATGTACACCATGGCCACCCTCTACACGCTTACTAGTGTCGTCCTCGTCAGCTTCATATCGTTTGTAGGCGTCCTCACGCTGGTACTCAAGCGAGACGCACTCAACAAAAGCGTCTTCGTACTGGTGAGCTTGGCGGTCGGTGCACTGCTTGGTGACGTGTTTGTACACATCATCCCCGAGGCCTACGAAGCGCTGGGCGACCCGACCCTCATCTCCATGCTCCTCATTGGGGGTATCCTTATCTTCTTTGTGCTCGAGAAGATACTGCATTGGCACCACCACACCAAAGAGCACGCCGAGGAACACCCCCACCCAGTGGGCAACATGGTGCTTATGGGCGACGGCGTACACAACTTCATTGACGGTCTTATCATTGCGGCGAGCTACCTCGTATCGACTGAGGTGGGTATGGCGACCACCATCGCCGTCATTTTGCACGAGATTCCTCAAGAGATCGGCAACTTCGGCGTACTCATACACGCGGGCTATAGTACCACCAAGGCGCTTTGGTATAACTTCCTCTCTGCCCTTACGGCCGTGGCGGGCGCCGTAGTGGCCCTCACGCTCGGCAGTGTCACCGAGCAGTTTGCACTATGGCTGCTCCCGCTCACCGCAGGCGGTTTTATCTACATCGCACTCTCAGATCTCATACCTGAGCTCCACAAGGACCAACGTGTGAGTCAGGGAGTGGTCCAGGTCGCTGCAATAATCATAGGCGTACTCACGATGACCGCACTGCTCGCGCTGGAGTAGGTTCCTTCGCTGCAAATACTCCATTCAGGGGAATTTTTAAGTAGTGCGTTCCATTGCTCTCTGCAGGAGGCAGTGCTCCCCCACGCATATTCACTTGGATTGCGGGGATTATGAGGCGTGGCATTGCGAGTGTCCGGTCGCGCGCGGTACGTGTTCGAACAAAAGACTCCTGATCAACGGAGGAATTGAGATGTACATTGTGCGCCTTCTCAGCGCCAACGGTCGTCTCCCACGCATACACCTCCCGTCCTTCCGGGAGATAGTCATGACACATGAAGATGCGTGTTTCGCTGGGAAGCTCATATATCTTTTGCACCGAGCGATAGAGCGTGGCCGCATCCCCTCCCGGGAAATCACAGCGGGCCGACCCATAGTCGGGCATAAAGAGCGTGTCGCCCACAAACGCTGCGTCGCCTATCACATAGGTAACGTCGGCTGGCGTATGACCGGGCGTATACATAACCCGTAGCGGTATGGAGCCAAGCATGGCTCGCTCCCCATCCTCCCACAGGTGATCAAACTGACTCCCGTCACGAGCAAAGTCTGTCCCCGCATTGAACACCTTGCCAAAAATCTCCTGCACGCCAAGGATGTTCTT
>JBAYUT010000014.1:0-16056 GCA_041674945.1 Minisyncoccota bacterium
TATGGAGGCGGCAGCTGAGTACAACGGCAGCCGTATCTCGGTGGTTGAAATCGGTGGAACCAACGGGGACTTCCAGAATGCGCTGTTTATTGAAGCGGCACGAGTTATGAAAATGCAGCATCCGAACGATGTGCTTTTCGTGATGGTTTCGTATCTCCCGGTCCCGGGCACTATCGGCGAGATGAAAACCAAGCCGACGCAAATGGCGGTCCGTGATTTAAACAGCTACGGCGTGCAGCCAGACTTTCTCGTTGCGCGCTCTACCCACGCGCTCGACGAAAAGCGTAAGGAGAAGCTGGCGATCTGGTGCAACGTGCGCAAGGAGCGCATTATATCTGCGCCTGATATCAGCAGCATCTACGAAGCGCCGCTTAACTTCGAGAAGGACAACTTGAGCGACATGTTGCTCGACGCGCTGCACCTTCCAGAAAAGCGCAAGGCATCGCTCGCAACGTGGAAGAAATTTGTTACGGCAGCAACCAACAAGAAGGCGCCGGAGATTAAAATTGCAATGGTCGGCAAGTACTTCGATACGGGCGACTTCGTACTCTCAGACGCCTACCTTTCCGTTATTGAGTCTGTGAAATTCTCTGCGGCTAAGCTCGGTAAGCGGGCAAAGATAAGCTGGATTAATTCAAAGGACATTGAAAAAGGAACCCTTAAGGTGGCGGCACTGGCAGAGTACGACGGCATCATAGTCCCCGGCGGCTTCGGTGAGAGTGGCGTCGAGGGCATTATTAAGGCGATCCAGTTTGCTCGTGAGCACAAGATCCCATACTTTGGCCTCTGCTACGGCATGCAGCTCATGGTTATAGAATATGCACGCAGTGTGCTCGGGCTTAAGGAAGCGAACACAACCGAGATTAATAAATCAGCGACTGACCCTGTTGTTGACGTCATGCTTGAGCAGAAGAAGCACCTCTCAGAGAATCAGTACGGCGGCACGATGCGCCTCGGCACGTACCCTGCCTACCTTAAGAAGGGCACGATGGCCCGCGCCGCGTACAAGAAAGAGCTTGTGGAAGAGCGCCACCGCCATCGCTACGAGATCAACCCGGTCTACATCAAGCGTCTTGAAGAAGCCGGTCTGGTATTCTCGGGCACCTCACCCGACGGTGTCTTGATGGAGATTGCGGAGCTCCCACGCACGGCGCATCCCTTCATGCTTGCGACGCAGTTTCACCCGGAGCTCCAGGCGCGTCCGCTCGACCCGCACCCGCTCTTTACGGAGTTTCTTAAGGCCGCATCGTCACACAAACGGTAATTCGCATCATGGACATAGAGCAGTGGAGGAAACAGCTTAAAGAGCTTAGTGGGAACCTCACCACAAACACAGCAATGCCGCCCCAACTTGCGGAGAAGTTGCTGGAGGAGGACATCTCACTGAAAGAAAAACTTTCTTTCACGGAAGTTACATTTCCGAAATTCAATGGTGCGCTCGATAGGGTCGATGGTCTGCAGATCATTGCGGGGCTACAGAGTAAGTCGGGTAAGCCTGGCTGTCTAACTCTGTTTCGCGCTATCCGTTTTCCTACCTATAAACGAATGCATGAATTGGTATATGAAGGTGGCTACGTTGTCTCAAACTATGAGCAAGAACGAATCCTGGAGTTGTACAAAGACCAAGAGTATATACAGAAGAGAGAAGAAATGAGGGGCGATGAAAGGTTTTGGACGCAACCACAGGAGAGGGTTGTGCACGGTCTGCCGCTATTCTCGCTAGTGAATGACGCTCTCCAGATACACCGAGCATATCGTGGAGACGATGACCTTGCGGTCATTGTAGCGTTGCATATCCCGCATGAGCTTTTTGAGGATCGACGAATCAAGCTCGTTGCCAATACTGCCATAGATCTCGATTATCAGAATGGTGATAGGGATTTCGAAATACAAGACTTTAAGAGGGACGGCGACGTGTACGAGATTGATTACGGGGCACTACGCGCGCGTGGCATAGACTTGCACGAAATGTACACAAGGGACCTGCCCCTCGATCCAAATGATATTGAAACACTCGGCATCACGCAAGATTTTTATCTTTTGAATATCTATAAAATAACTGATTATGCGGCGGTAACGGCAATTTTCAATGATACGGCACTGCTCAAATCGAGTCGTCATTTCCTGCACGGGTTCTTTGGAGATCAGAACATTTTTGGCAGAAGGCGGTCGTACTACCTGCCGTACAAGTGTCAGAAGATAGCTAAGACCATATAGGGGCTTACTGCTTCAAACCGAGGCCTTTGTTGAGAAGGTGTACGTTCACCGCGAGGAGTACGGCCATGAGGCCGAGGAGCACCAGCACGCAGGTTAAGGGTGAGACATCGCTCGTGCCGAGGAAGCCGTAGCGGAAGCCGTTGATGATATAGAAGATGGGGTTAAATTGCGACACTGTCTGCCAGAAGGGAGGGAGCGACTGAATGGAGTAGAAGACGCCGCCCAGGTAGACGAGCGGCGTGAGCACGAAGGTCGGCACGATAGAGATGCCGTCGAAGCTCTTGCCGTAGATGCCGTTGATAAGGCCACCAAGGGCGAAGACGAGGCTCGAGAGGAAGAGGAAGAGTATAACGATGAGCGGGTGTGCGACCGAAGGGAGCGCAAAGAAGAGTGAGACGAGCATCACGAGTACGCCCACGAGCATGCCGGATAACGCCGTTGCCGACGAACCCTGCAATGATGATGGCCGGCGGGGTGGGCGAGACGAGTATCTCGTCGATGATGCGCGAGAAGAACTTCGAAAAGAAGAAGGTCGACGCTACCTCCATGTAGGAGTTGGTGATAACCGAGAGCATCACGAGCCCCGGTACGACGAAGAGGATATACGGCACGCCATTGAGCTCGCCGATGCGTGAGCCTAGGATAGTGCCGAAGACGGCAAAGTACAGTACGGAGGTCACGATAGAGGGGAGGAGGGTCTGCGACCAGATACGGAAGATGCGTTGTACGCCTTTGCGCAGAATGGTGTAGAACGAGATGAATTGTTTGTCGTACGGCATATTAGTTGTTGTTGGTGAGCTGAACAAAGACCTCCTCGAGGCGTCCACCGCGATATCCCTCTTTCGACTGGGTGCCGTCGTGCATGGCCAGGATCTCTTCCATGGTGCCCTGGGCGGCTATTTCGCCTTTGTTAATGATGGCGACGTGCTTGGCGAGCTGCTCGGCCTCTTCGAGGTAGTGGGTTGTGAGAAGTATCGTAATGCCTTCCTTGGTGAGTGTGGTGAGGTACTCCCACATCGAGCGGCGTAGCTCCACGTCGACGCCCGCCGTCGGCTCATCGAGTATGAGAAATTTGGGCTGGTGTATGAGTGCGCGAGCGATCATGAGGCGACGCTTCATGCCGCCGGAGAGGCGGAAGCCTATCTGGTCGGCTTTGTCGCCGAGACCCAGGTCCTCGAGTAGTTTCTTCGCGCGAGGGATGGCAACTGAGCGAGGGATGCCGTAGTAGCCAGCCTGGTTGACCAAGATGTCGAGCGGTTTCATCCATGGGTCGAAGTTGACCTCCTGCCCGCAGAGGCCAATCATCGAGCGCGCCTGGGATGCTTCGGTAACAATGTCATGGCCAAATACTTTAACCTCTCCCTCAGTTTTAGTAACGAGCCCCGTCACAATGCCTATAATGGTGGTCTTACCTGCGCCGTTGGGCCCCAAGAGCGCGAAGAAGTCGCCGGCGGGCACGGTAAGGGAGACACCCTTCAGTGCCTCGGTTCCACCCACGTAACTTTTTTTAAGGTCGTGTAACTCAAGTGCGTGGGTCATATAATTTTGCAAAATTATGTCGCGTAATTGTCCATTGAGACGCGACGGGGCTTGTGCCCTACAGTATAGCAAACCCACGGGGCCACTACTTCTTGAGATAGTGCGCGAGTATCGGCGGGGTTATGAGTGTGGTGAGAATCACCATAATCACAATTATCGAGAAGAGGCTCTCTGAGAGTACACCGAGGCTCATGCCCATAGAGGCAAAGATAAGCCCCACTTCGCCGCGTGGTGCCATACCGAAGCCGATAACCTTCTTGTTCAAGCCCTTGCCTGCAACAAGGCTCGACGCGTATTTGCCAATAAAGGCAACGAGGGTCACCGCGAGCGCGATGCCCAGAATGGTTGGCGAGAAGAGCGTCTCGAGGCGCACGCCGATGCCGGTGAAGACAAAGAAGATAGGCACGATAAAGTAGCCAATAGGCTGGAGTAGATCCTCAATATGCTTCTCCGTGTAGTGCGCCGCGGCTTCCTCCATGTGCTGTCGATCGTTGCCATTAAGGTGGGTCGCATACTCCTCGAGCTCCTCGGCTGGCTTAGGCTTTTTGAAACTGCGGAAGTGTACGGGGTCTAAGATAAGCCCTGCAGAGAACGCACCGATGATAGGAGCAAGGCCAATAAGGCCCGCAAGGGCAGAATAAAAGAGGGCAAAAACGATAGCGAGAGTGAGCTTCGCCCCTGCGCCCGTGTGGATGCGGGAGAAGAGTCGGCCAATGTAGGGAGCGGTGTATGTGCCGATAAGAATCGAGCCAACAAGAAAGGCAAGTGCCTTAAGCACAATTGCTGCTATGGTGCCCGCGCCTACCGACCCAAGAGTTACGAGTGCGGAGACGACGGCAAGGATAATAAGGCCGAGAACGTCGTCGATGACGGCCGCGCCCAGCACGATCTGTGCCTCAGGGAGGTGCAGCTTGCCCAGGTCTTTAAAAACTCGTGCAGTGATGCCCACCGAGGTGGCCGTGAGTGCTGCACCCAAAAAGAGGTGTGCATTGAGCGACTCGAGCGGCAACAGCCACGGCCCGACCACCCACGTGCCTAGGAAAAAGGGGACCACCACACCGACCGTAGCCACCGCGAAGGCGCGCACACCGACCTTTCGCATTGAGGCAAGGTTTGATTCGAGCCCTACCTGGAAGAGCAAGATGATGACGCCAATCTGAGCGAGAAATTCTATGAACACGTCTGACCGTATAGGCTCGAAGGTGTGGATGCCGAGCAGGCCGAGGTTGCCTATGGCAACGCCCATGAGTAGCTCACCAAGCACTGAGGGCTGGCCTATCTTCTCCACCAGTCGTCCGAGCAGTGCGCACAAGAGAATAAAAGCCATCCACAAAAGTGTCTGTATAGGCCCATGGCTTGCTGCCGCGCCTGCGTCGCCACTTGCCGTGGCACCCGAGGCGTACAGTACCGAGAGTAGTACGGCACTCGCGATGATGATGGTGCGTGCGCGAATAATGGTAGGGATTGGTAAAAGGGCGGTGAGTGCATTCATAGTATGTCGTTAAGGTGACAGGGTATCACGACGCATGCGTCCTACAAAACCGCGCACGTATTGAAAACGTTGATCGTACGGTGGTTCTCTGTCGAGCAGGGGAAACCTCTGGTGGGTTGTCTACAGCGCAGACACCTCTTTCAAATCATGGGAGAGTATCTTCGCTGAGTAGTCAGCGGTTGAAGGCCTGTCAAACAGGAAACTGCCACTGAAGAGCTTGTCGGCAAGCATAAGAGGGAACCAGTACTCGTCGCTCGACCACATCTGACTGAAAGGTATCTCTCTGAGGTCAAACCACTCTGGCCGCATCTCCTCGCTCTCAGAAGGTTCGCCGGTGAAGCTGCTCACCTTAAATATATGCACCTCGAACACTTTCGGATCGCTTTCAAACGAGAATTCTAGGATACCCACCTTCTGCATCGCTGTCGGTACAATGCCGGCCTCTTCTTCTACTTCCCGCAGAGCGGCTACCTCGATACTCTCTCCCTCTTCAACCTTGCCGCCAAAGCCGTTCCAGCTCCCCTCGGCGAAGCCGCGCTTCTTCAGGCCAAGCAATATCTTGCCCTCGCCACAAACCATGCACAGAGTCATGATCTTCTTCATGGGCTTATTGTAGCAAAAGTTCGAGGTGCAAAAACTGAAGGATTTGTTACAGTTCAGGAGTTACGAATCGTAGTAATTGCCAGATCTTCTAATGGTAGGAATGTGGACTCTGAATCCATCAATCTAGGTTCGAATCCTAGTCTGGCAGCCATTGACAGCTAGACCGATATGTGTAGAAATACGCACGCGGGTTAGCTAGGAAAAAAGAAGGTCGGTATACTTTCTCGCCAGGAAAAGAAGCGAATCTGGTGACGGGTAGATTGAAAAAGATGCTGCGCAGGACATAACCCTACCGATGGGAACATGGAGTTGAATCTAAGATCGGCGACCAACGAGTGGATCATTAAAGCAGGTCTAGTACACCTGCCTGTTAATGTACGGTATCATCGAGGACATGAGCGAACGTCAGCCCAAAACACCACTGTCCACGGGTGAGAAGCGAGGTGTCCGGATCGTATCTCCTCACGAGATTACCGGTTGGCTACGCCAACTCCCTGCGCTTAAGCTCGGCCTGCATCGACAAAAATTGAGAGTGGCGCGGCTCGAAAGCAGCCCTGGAGCCGATGCGGCTCGTCTTGCAGAGCTGCGAGACGACGTAAAGGACCTTGAGCGTGAGATTGAAGGGTGGGAGGATGTGTTTGATATGCAAGAGGAGCGGGGTGTTATAGAAACCTTGGTAGCAATCGAACGCGCGCCGACCGTAGAAAAAGTACGAACTTTCCTCGAAAGGTTTATCAGAGGCGAGAGTTTCGAAGAGGAGTTAAGGAGAGAAGATGGGGAAGGGCTGTACCTCTGGGACATCAAACTATCTACACCCGACATCGAGGGATGCACCGTAGGGTACTCGTACATGCGTGCTGGGAGATATCCTGAAGGGGAAACGTCGGAAACGGCGATTCATATGACTCACTATAATCGTGAGGGATTTCCCCTAGGAGGACAGTCTGTGGCCAAATACCGCAACGGGCGATGGGTACTTACACCGTAAGTCCAGCTCGATCCTATACTGCTCTCACGTACGGCTGCGCGTCGAGCCGATCCCTGCGCCGAGCTTGAGGCTGTGTAGGTCCGGTTGGCGTTCTGGTATAGTTGTTCATATCAATGGACATCCTTCCGCAACTCATCGTTAATAGCGTTATCGCCGGTGCGATCTACATGATGGTCGCACTCGGATTCAACCTCATTTACGGGACGGTAAAGTTTTTTGACATTGGGTACGGGGCGCTCATTACCGTAGGGGCGTACAGCGTGTTCTTCTGCTATAAGTCCCTCGGCCTGGACCTCTCACTCAGTATCGCTCTGGGCGTGCTGATAGCCGGCGGGGTCGGGTACTTGATCAACCATTTCATCTACAAGAAGCTGCGCGACCGGAAGGCCTCAGGTATGGTGCTGCTCGTGGCCTCGCTTGGCGTGCTTACGGTGCTGCAAGCGATTATCGCAATGCTGTTCACTAGCCAATTCCAAACCCTTTCGGTAGGAGGCGAGAGTCGAGTGTATGTAATAGCGGGCGCAGTGATCACTCAGGTGCAGGCGATCATCCTTGCGACCGGCCTCTTGATCATGGTATTGCTCGGGCTACTTATTAAGTACACCCTCTTTGGTAAGGCGGTGAACGCGGTGGCAGACGACGAAGAGGTGGCGAAGATTGTGGGCATCAATACCAACAAGATTATCGGCTCAGTATTTTTCATAGGCTCGATGATTGCCGGCTTGGCCGGTATATTTATCGGTTTTGACACGGGCATGGAGCCGACCATGGGGATGTCGCTTCTCTTGAAGGGCGTGATCGCCTCAATCATCGGCGGTATAGGCAATATCTACGGGGGAGTCTTGGGCGCCTTTCTCCTTGGATTTGTCGAGAACTTTGGTATCTGGAAGATCTCGGGTGAGTGGAAAGACGCGATCGCGTTTGTGGTGTTGATCGTGTTCCTCCTCTTCCGCCCCCAAGGGATCTTGAAGAAGTAATATGGAATACCTCATCCATCTGGCTATTCTCGGGAGTATCTACGTGATACTCGGGCTGTCACTCAACTTGGTGGTGGGGTATACCGGCTTGCTCTCGATCACCCAGGCGGCCTTCTACGGTATAGGTGCGTACACTACGGCGATATTACTCACGGTCTACGACGTCAACTTCTTTATTGCGCTTATCATCGGCTGTGTCATCACTGCGGGCATCAGTCTCGTGATCGGCCATGTACTGAGTAAGTTTAAAGGCGACTTTTACGCCCTTGGGTCGTTCGGGTTCAACATCATCGTCTTCAGTATCTTCCTCAACGCGCAGGAGATCACGCGCGGACCGTTGGGGATCCCTGGTATCGGCCGCCCCGAGCTCTTCGGGTTTTCATTTTCTGACAATCTTTCGTTCCTGCTGCTTGTGGTGGTTGCTGCCGGCATAACCTTCCTCATCTCTCAATTTATCACTGAGTCGTCGTTCGGTAGGGTGCTCAAGGCGATACGTGAAGACGAGCAGGCGATACAGGTCTTCGGGTACAAGACGCACCACTACAAGCTCGCGATATTTGTGGTGAGTGCGGCGATGGCGAGTGTGGCGGGTGCCTTCTTCGCCAGCTACATCACCTTCATCGACCCGTCTACCTTCACCATCAACGAGTCTATTTTCATCCTCTCAATCATCATCCTCGGCGGGCTAGCGAGCCTCCGCGGCTCGGTACTGGGTGCGCTATTCCTCATTCTCTTGCCCGAAGCACTTCGCTTTGTCGGGTTCCCGTCCGATATCGCTGCCCAGATGCGCCAGCTTGTGTACGGGGCCTTGTTGGTTATACTGATGCTGTATCGACCTCAGGGACTGGTGGGCGAATATAAACTCTAATTTTTTTCTATGAAAAAGTACTTCTGGGTTGGCGTGGCACTCATATTGGTTGGTGGATTGCTTGTCTGGCGTCAGAATAGCGCTCCAACTCCTCTTGCCGGCGAGCCCATTAAGATAGGGTATATAGGCCCTTTTACTGGACCAGTAGCCGGGACCTCTGGTGAAGATGTGGCAAATGGTTGGAAGCTGGCGGTCTCAAAGCGTCCGGGCGCAGCAGGTCGGCCGATAGAGGTCATCTACGAAGACGATGCCTGTGATCCAAAGCAGGCGGTAAATGCTGCACAAAAACTCATTAACATCGACAAGGTCAACATTGTCGTTAATGGAGTCTGTAGCGGCTCTATGGTAGCGGTGGCACCGCTCACCGAAGCCAAAGACCTCATCCTTTTTACGCCCGTATCGACATCGCCCAAGATTAGCGATGCGGGTGAGTATGTGTTTAGAACCTCAGGGACGGGTGTTAATACAGCATCAGCACTAGTGAGCTCGTTGGAGAAATTTGGCCACACCAAGGTAGCCGTGCTATTTGAGAAGGTCGAATACCCGATTGGTATTAAGGACCCGTTTGTTGCAATGTTTTCTGAGAAGCCAGGCAACGCTATTCTCATAGAAGAGGGAGTGAATGTGAATGAGACCGATATGCGCAGCCAACTTTCAAAGGTCGCCCAGACGAAACCTCAGGCACTCGTGGTGTTGACTAACTCTGCGATTACGGCAAATACCTTCGTAAAACAAGCTAAGGAATTAGGCATTGCCATCCCAACCTTTGCGAATGAGTACTTTGCGTTTGATGTGGTGGTATCTAATCCAGACGCAGAGGGCATCTGGGCGGCCCAGTATAAGTATGAAAAGGAAAATCAGGACTACATAAATCTCTTACGGGATTACGAGGCTGAGTATGGCAAGAGGCCGAGCCAGGCAATATATGCGGCGCTGCCTTTCGACGGGTATAACGTGCTTCTTGACGCCATAGATGCTTGCGGGGGAGACGAACCTGCGTGCGTCAAAGACGCTCTCCATAGGGTTGAGAACTACAAAGGTATCACAGGTGCGATAACGATTAACGATAAAGGAGATACAGATAGAGTATTTGTCCTCCGGCAATTGGTCGGCGGGAAGTTTGTCGATTAGCTTAATGACGGCTCTTTCGACCAGGAACCTGCAAAAACGCTTCGACGGGGTACACGCGGTGGACCACCTTTCGGTGAGCTTCGAGCCGGGGAAGATCACCAGCTTGATCGGGCCAAATGGTTCGGGTAAATCTACCCTGATCAACACCATCACCGGCATACACAAGGTCGATGGCGGTACGGTGGTAGTGGGAGAGAAAACCGCTCTCGCTACGGTAGTGCCGCACGATATCCCAACGTACGGGATCACGCGCACCTTCCAGGACGTGCGGTTGTTCGAGCAGATGACGGTCCTCGATAATATCCTTGTAGTCTTGACCGAGCGCGGAGCGCTCGGTGCTCTCTTTGAGAAGCACAAAGCCTTTCACTTAGAAAAGGCAGAGGAGGTGCTGCAACGCGTTGGCCTGTGGGATAAACGGACTGAGTTCGCCTCGAGCCTCTCATACGGACAGAGGAAGCTGCTTGAGGTCGCGCGAGTGCTCGCGATGACGCACTCACCAACCGGTGGGGTAGAGATCATCTTTTTCGACGAGCCATTTGCCGGACTCTTTCCGGAGATGGTCAAGATCGTGACTTCAGTAATTAAAGAATTGCGCGAGCAAGGCAAGACGATCGTCTTGGTCGAACACAATATGGACTTGATCCGCGAGCTTTCCGACCACATCTTCGTACTCGATGCGGGCAAGCTCCTCGCCGAGGGTGTACCAGAAGAGGTCCTTGCCAGAAGCGAAGTTATTGAGGCATACTTAGGTGAATAACCATATGAACATGAACCAAACGACCAAATGGGCTATAGCGGCAGTTGTAGTAATCGTACTCGTAATCCTAGGGATCACTTTTGGATCAAACCGAGAACCTGAGAATACTCAGGCAATAAAAATCGGCGCACCACTCGGGCTTACTGGTAGTTCGGCCGTAGATGCCCTCAGCATTAAGCGCGGCATCGATCTCGCTGTTACCGATTTGTCCAAGAAAGGGGTCGTGATTGATGTGGTCTATGAAGACGATGGGACCGATCCTAAGCGCACAGTCTCTGCTGTTACTAAGCTCATAAACGTAGACAAGGTAGACTTCTTGATTGGTCCAACCTGGAGCTTCTTGACCGACGCTGCTAGCCCGGTATTCAATCAGGCTAAGGTCGTTTCGTTTGCGCCCGCTAACACGTCTGAGTTCAGTAATGGCGGACAGTATGGCTTCTATGGTGCTACAAAAAATGCTCAGAAAAGAGCCCCTGTTACGAAATGGTTAAAAGATAACAATGCTACTAAGGTCGCCATTATCCTTGACAAAGGTGCCTGGGGCGCAAGCAATCTCAGTGTCTTTAAAGCCGCTGCGGCAGATGCGGGGGCTGAAGTTGTCTTTGTCGAAGAGATCCCCTTCGGCCAAGAGTCCTCTATTCCGACGATCTTGACTAAGATGGTCAGTGCAAAGCCAGACGTGCTGCTCACGACTGGGTATGACCAGGGCATGACGCTTACCATAACCAAGAGTCAGGAGTTGCAGATCAATATACCAATCCTCTTTGCTACGGAGATCGTAACCGGGCTTGTTAAAAACAAGATCGTTACACTGCAATCCACAGATAACTTCTACCTGACCAACTCAGTAGTCGATAATTCGTTCCGTGCAAAATTTAAAGAAGTGTACGGTGAAGAGCCAGGATCGTACGCTGACCGTGCCTATGATGGCGTAATGCTCCTTGCAGAGGCTATGCGTAAAAAGGACGCGGGCCAAAGCCTCGACGATTTCTTGCGAAAAGAGACCAAGTATAAGGGATATGGGGCGGTATATGACTTTGACGAGAAGGGAGATATTGTCGGTGGTGAGTGGGTGATAACCAAACTAACACAGTAGACCTTGTCCGTACCTAAGGGAATAATCACATGAACATGAACCAAACGACCAAATGGGCTATAGCGGCAGTTGTAGTAATCGTGCTTTTAGGGACAGCCTTTATTTTCGGTGGTCGCCCAAATCCTGGTGACATCACCGGACCAATCAAAATTGGCTGGATGGGTCCACAGACCGGCCCTAGTGCAGTGCTCGGTATGGACAGCTATGTGGCCGCTCAGATCGCTGTTGACGAGATCAATGCTGCGGGTGGCATCGATGGGCGTCTGGTCGAACTCTATATCGAGGATGATCAGTACAGCACTGAGAAATCAGTGCTTGCATACAACAAATTAGTGAACGTTAATGAGGTGCGAATCATCATTGCCAATACTTACAGCAGTGTGTTTGCTCTGGCCAAGCGAGCTGAGGCCGATGGAGTGCTGTTGATCGATCCTCTAGATTGTAATAATGAGTTGGCGGAGGTAAGTGAAAACGTATTTTGTTTGGCGACTGACTCTGCGAGCGTTGCAAAGGTCTTGGCAAGAGCGGCAACTGAAGGTGGGTACAGTAAGGTCGGCATACTTCATTTCACGAGCGACCTCTTTATGCCCCTGGTTCAGAAAGTGTTCAAGGAAAGTTATAAGGGCAACATCGTGTTGACGGAAGCGTACCCTGCCGGTACGCGAGATTTCAGAACTCCTCTCACGAAACTGGTCAGTGAGGGCGCAGATGCGATTGTGTTGCTTGGGTACGACGAAACGGGCAATGCGATGAAGCAGGCGCGTGATCTAGGTTTTAAGGGGCAGTTCCTTACCACGGGTACGGTTACGAGCCCTCCACTACAGGCTGCTGCACAGGGAGCAGCTGAAGGGACACTGTTGGCGTTCTGGACTGCAAACACTAATTCGTCTTTGTATGAAACGTTTACCAAGGAGTTCCAGAAGCGTCAAAATCGTCCTCCCATATTAGACTTGGCGACCTACCCTACGTATGACGCAGTTAAGGCTCTGGCTCGGGCTATAGATAACGCGGGGAATAGTTCAGTGCGCGATGTCACTCGCGAGATTGCTTCCATAACGGATCTTGAAGGTATAACGGGTACCATAACCTTTAATGCCAACGGGTCGATGCTTATCCCTGAAAGCCTCTTCAAGCTCACTGGCGGCAAGGTTATACCACAGTAGTATTCAGCAAAGTCGTGGTCAAATGAATCCAGAGACTCTGCTCAAAGTCGACGATGTGCACGTCCACTACGGGGGCGTGAAGGCTCTTGATGGTGCCACCATTGGGGTGGATGAGAGCGAAGTTGTGGCGCTCATGGGTCCGAATGGCGCTGGTAAGTCGACAATACTGAAAGCAATCTTTGGTATCGCACCAATAGCAAAAGGGAAGATCTTGTGGCACGAAAAAGAGATCAAGCCCGTCTCACACGAGATGGTAGAGCGGGGTATCTCGTTTGTCCCCCAAGGCAGGCGCGTCTTCAAGTATCTCACTGTTAAGGAGAATCTTGAGGTCGGCGGCTATGTGGTCAAAGATCGAAAAGTAATCAAAAAGAGACTCGAAGATGTTCTCGAGCTCTTCCCAATGCTTAAAAGTAAGCTGAATGATAAGTCGGGGGCACTCTCAGGCGGTCAGCAACAGATGCTCGCTATCGCTCGCGGCCTCATGGTAGACCCAAAGGTCTTACTTCTCGACGAACCGTCGCTCGGATTAGCGCCAAAGATAGTGAAGGAAGTGTTTGGAAAAATAAAAGAAATAAGCGAGAGGCGGAAAACCGCTATAGTAATCGTCGAGCACAATATAAAGTCACTCCTTGAGATTGCAGGACGCGCCTACGTGTTGGATAAGGGTAAGGTGGTTGCGTGTGACACTCCTGAGAATATTGTTTCTAGCAAGGTTCTTGAGAAGGTCTTCTTGGGTGATACTTAAGCTTTTGCAGCTTTCGTACAGTCGGACGTTTCTGCTTTTCTCGCGGATCTCAAGAACCTAGCGGTCTAATCTGCCGACAATTCAACTACGGGAGTTGCGCAGACCATAAGGGGTGGTCACAAACCAACAGAGAAAAGAGGCGAGACCCACAATAAAAAAGGTTGCCGCAATTTTGACGTACACCTCCGATGAGGGCTCGCCGCCCCAGATAAAGGAGAGTACTAGGCTCGCGCACCCGGCGAGACAGATGAGGAATATGCGCAAGGTTATCTTCTCAATCATAGTAGTGATAACACGCCGTGCGGCAACATAGTTGCAAGCCGTGTATCTCACGATCGGAAATTGAAGGTGATACACTCAGTGCACCATGAAAAATATTGCAGTAATCACGGGGATACTAGTGGTGGTGCTCTCCGTAGTGGCCTGGGTTCTGGTTACGCAAGTGACGCAAGATACGTTACCCACAGTCGCGTCGGACTACAAGAACGCGACGTACACGATCGCCGGGGTGCCGGTCACGCTCGTCGACGGCGTGGCAGCTTCGCCAGTGGGGGCGGGCTCGTCTGCGGTGGTCGACACTCGTTATTTTGGTAACGAGCTTCTGAAGGACCTCAACGACGACGGCAGAGACGATATTGTCTTCTTGCTCACGCAACAGACTGGCGGGAGCGGCACCTTCTTCTATGTGGTCGCCGCGCTCAACACCGAGAGCGGGTATGTGGGCTCGCATGCGCTCTTGCTTGGTGACCGTGTTGCGCCACAGACAACAGTTTCTGGGCCAGGCAAACAGGTAATCGTGACGTACGCAGAACGAGCGCGTGGCGAGCCAATGACAACCCCGCCGTCGGTGGGCAAGTCGCTCCGGCTGATTCTCGATAGTGGGTCAATGCAATTCGGCGAAGTGGTAGCGGACTTTGAGGGCGAGGCAGACCCTGCGCGCATGACGCTCGGCATGAAGACGTGGATATGGCAGAGGACAGACTATGCCGATGGGCGAACGGTAGTGCCGAACGTGTTGGGCTCATACACGCTGGCGTTTGCAAAGGATGGGCAGGTAGCCGTGGGTACCGATTGTAACCACGCGGGTGGCGAGTACACGGCATACAATAACAGCCTCACCTTTGCCAATATGCGTACGACGCTCATGTATTGCGAAGGGTCCGAAGAGACCGTCTTTATGAAAATTCTCCAGGAGACCGGCTCATACCGCTTCACCAGTCGCGGTGAGCTCGTGCTTGGTCTCAAGAACGACGGCGGGACGGCAACCTTTAGGTAGGCGCGCTCGCTCGGTAACGAATTTGGCCCCCGCACCTGAGAGGGTGGGGGGCCGGGGCTACGCTGCGAGGGTCAGGAAGAAGAAGGAAACTGAACTTCGCCAGCATGCCCGAACGTGCCATAGGAAAGATCAGAAAGTGGGTACGACGGGGGCCGATAGGACATGTGGATGAAAGGATTCATGCCTACCGGACTCCCCGCCGGAGTGTGCGCACACCCATGCGCACAGTACCGTAACGAGCAACGTTTGCCAAGCCTTTCGCGGACCCTGCCCCTGGGCGCAAGGGCGTGCGAGCACGAGGTGTGCTCTGATATACTGAGCGCTATGAAAAAATATTTTGTCTTTGCAGCAGTGGTCTTGCTTGGTGGCGTCATCCTTATTGGCTATGCAATGCGTCAAAGGAGCGCCGAACCCTCGGTGGTAGCACCGACCGCAACCACCACGCAGATAGGGTTGGAGCCCGAGTCAGCGGCCCGTACCTATACGCTCGGCGAGGTGCGTATGCATGATGGGGTAGCGAGTTGCTGGGCTGCGGTCAACGGGAAGGTCTACGACCTCACATCGTTTGTCTCTAAGCACCCAGGGGGAGACCAGAACATATTGAACATTTGCGGCAAGGACGGAACGGCAGCCTTTGCAAACCAGCACGAAGGGGACCAGAAGCCGAATGAGCTGTTGGCCAGCTTTTACCTCGGAGACCTCAAGTAGGAGTGCGGTGGCCGCGTACGCGCTCGCTCCGGCTTGTGCCCGGCACCCGCAATGTACGCGAATAGCGTAACCTGTAGTACAGTAAAGATTCTGAAAATAGTTAAAATTCTCGCCGTTGCGCTCGTGCTTATCTTTGCCTGCATCGGGCTCCTTTTCACGAGCGTGTTTGTGGCGATGCAGTTTGGTTGGCTCAATGTGCGCGGCTCTATCGAGGCTCGCAATAACTCAATACTGCCCACGAGCGACTCGCCGGGCTCGCTCATGGCGCTTATTGCGAACGCCGTACCCGGCGGCCCCGCTGCTCCAGACCTCTCGTGTGCCGATGGTGGTGCGACGTGTGCGTGGGACGCTACGCGTGAGTGGGGAGTGGTCGCGGGCGGGCTCGCCAAGGACCTCCCCGTCATCGAGCGCGTTGCCCGAGAGACCGGCGTCTCACCGCGGCTTATTGCCGCGGTCGTGGTCCCCGAGCAGATACGTTTTTTACCGCCAACCGAGA
>JBAYUT010000015.1:0-16031 GCA_041674945.1 Minisyncoccota bacterium
CAATGCAAAAGCAGCAGCATCTCTGCGTACCTTGGGAGCCCGAGGATCATTGGTATATGCCATGTGGTTCAGAAGCACCTGATTAATGGGTGGGTGTTTCCAAGGTATTGAACCATTACGTAGGCTTGACATAAGTGTATCGAAATGGTATATGGAATGTGTGCTTGAGGAACATGCTTTATGTTAATCAGCTATATGGAGGTGTCTGTTGAAGTACTTGGTTAAAACTCTTGCGGCGCTGGTTACGCTCGCGATTGGCGGCATCGTAACGGGGCTGTTCTGGTATATCGCCAGTCTGCAGTTGCTTGTGCTTGCGGCCTGGACTTGCATGTGCGCGATGATTTGTTGGAACCAGTTTGTCACCGTGACGACGTGTGTCTTCGCGCTTGCCCCTTGTGTCGCAGACCCGCTGGCGGCGTTTATCATCCTGATCGTTACGATTCCATCTGGTGTGTCAATCGGAATGCTCTGTATGATTGGGTGGCTCGGTCCTCCAGTCTACACAATCATGTGCGCGGTAACTGTCTTCAAAGAAGCGGGAGGGATTTGTTCGGAATGAGGCCGTCTCGCATCGCCAAATGAAAGGTTCAGCCTTTCGTGTGGCAACGAGGGCGGCCTTTCTTTATGATGACTTTGTTCGCAAATTTTTCGTACGAGCGTAGCGGTGGCGAGCAAGCGAGAAACGGTGTGCTTCAGAGTTGGCGAGCACAGCGTCGGCTTCGCCGATGTGCGCGCGCTGGGCGCCGATTACTTCGCGTGGGCGGTGCTTCTCGTCTTTGACTACTGCGGCCACGGCGATAGCAAGGTTCAGTTCTTTCAACACCGTCTCTGCCGCTTTTTTGTGAGTCGCGCCTCCGTCTATCACTATCGCGCGTGGGTAGGGCCATTCGGGATGATTGAATCGGCGAGTGAGCAGCTCTTTGAGCGAGGCGATGTCGTCATTTTTTTGTACCCCGCGAATCTTAAACGTTCGATACTCCTTCTTGACTACTTCGCCATCCTCCAGAACCGTCATCACGCCAATCGCGTTGGTCCCGCCCAGGTGCGCGGTGTCGTAGGCCTCGATACGGCCATATGCGGTCTGTGCGCGCTCCTGCTCGACGAGCTCGTCTTTGATAAGCGACACGTCTTGCACATGGTCGAGGGCATAGAGCTCGCGGCGCGCCTCGGCAGCGTCTTCAAAGCGCTCTGCCTTGGCGGCGGCTTTCATCTCACGCTCTATCGCTACACGCAGTGCCTTACCGCGCCCAGAGAGAAAGAGTGCGACTTTGCGTATGGTCTTACGGTAATCGACCGGGTCGATAGTACTCGGGTACTGCCTGATCTGTTTATTAAACTCAATCTTGGCCTGGTGGTGCTTATTGGCTCTCGTGGCGTCGACCGGCTTCGCCGTATCGAAGAATGGAAAGATGCGCTGCAAGAGGCGCAACGCCTCCTTGAGCTGTGCGCCTGAAGGAAATGGGCCAAAAATATTTGCGAGTGCCTGGCCTTCGAGGGTCCGCTTCGCGGTGAAGTCGATGTTCTTGCCGCGTATCGCGAGCACGCGTGGGACGGCTTCTTCGGTGATGACTGCGTAGAGGAAGCTGGAGTCATCTTTTCCTATCGCATTGGCCGGTGGCAAATATTTCTTAATGTATGACGCCTCGAGCACCAGCGCCTCGAGCACGGTGGGCGTGGTCTCGTGACTAATGCTTTCAGCGCGCGTGACCATGTCGACAATGCGTGGCCCACGCGTCGCAATGAGGTCGTTGTCGAAGTAGCTCTTAACGCGGTCGCGCAGCGAGGTGGCCTTGCCTGCATACAAGACTTTCCTCCCCTTCTTAAATAAATACACCCCCGGCACGTCGGGGAGAGTTTGGATTGATTTATGCGCAAGTTCCATTGGTGAATACTACACGCAGCTCGAGTGCTTGACAATACAGGCCCAGAGTGCTATACTTGAAGATGGGTAAATAACCGCGGCGCAGAGCCGCACGGGAGACGAAAGCCATGTTCAAGTTCAAGCGCATCATTCGCATCATTTCGATCCTTCTGATCGGCTTCATCACTGCGTTCGCCACTGGCTGTCCGGGCGGATGTCAGAACGAGCCGCTGACTGCCGAGCAGGAGCTCGTCGCGAAGGAGATGGCCAAGGCAAAGTCTGGCGACTTCATCGTCACGGACAGCGGTATCTATTTCATCACGCGCGTCAATGTCGGCGCGAGCGGGCTGACGGTCATCGCCATGGACTACTGTCCTGGCGTGCCCGCCAACGCAAAAAGCCCGGAACAGATCGCCACATGGACCTCTTCGCCCCGCCTCGTACCGAGCGGCAGCGAGCGCTATCTCGCGGCGCTTGGCGAGTGGATCCGCGAGAATCCGCAGTGCGACTGAAGTGAGCCCGACGGGCTGCTTGACCAGGAAGGGTCTGGCATCCGCTGGGCTCTTCCTATTTCTTACCCTTAGCTTTGTGACGTTTAAAAGTTTTGAGAAGATACTCCCCCGTATACGAACCGTCGGTGTCGGCGACTTCTTCGGGCGTGCCTTTTGCTATTATTTTACCGCCGCGCTCGCCGCCGTCTGGGCCAAAGTCAATCAAGTAGTCCGAGCTCTTAATAACATCGAGGTTGTGTTCGATCACTACTACTGAGTTGCCACGACGCACGAGTTCTTGCAGGATCTCTATAAGTTTCTTCACATCGTCGTAGTGCAAACCCACCGTCGGCTCGTCTAGGAGGTACAGAGTCTTCATGGTGATCGGGCGGTAGAACTCGCTCGCAATCTTGACCCGCTGCGCCTCACCGCCAGAGAGCGTTGTGGCACTCTGCCCGAGCGTGAGGTACTCGAGGCCGGTGGCGTTGAGCGACTGCAGGCGGTCTGAGATAGCGGGGATATCGTAGAAGAATTTCTCAGCCTCCTCGATAGTCATTTGCAAAACATCGTAAATACTCTTGCCACGGCAGGTAACCTCAAGAGTCTCTTTCATAAAACGTTTGCCCATGCAGATATCGCAGATCACATAGACTGTCGGGAGGAAGTGCATCTCGACAGCGATAGAGCCGTTGCCTTGGCATGCTTCACAGCGGCCACCCGCAACGTTGAATGAGAACCGACCCGGCTTCCACCCCCTCGCACGCGCCTCGCTCGTGGCAGCGAAGAGGTCGCGGATGTGGGTGAAGGCGCCCGTGTAGGTGGCAGGGTTCGAGCGTGGTGTGCGGCCTATGGGCGACTGGTCGATAAGCACTACGCGACTTATGTATTCACTACCGGTGAGAGAGGCTGCGTGCTCGAGCTTCGCTTCCCTCTTACTCATGCGTGCAGCGATGTTGCGGTGGAGCACGTCGTAGAGAAAGGTCGACTTGCCGCTGCCCGAGACGCCCGTAATACACACGAGCTTGCCGAGCGGCACATCAATGTTTTGATTAACCAGGTTGTGGAGTGTCGCACCACGCACCTTGATCCACCCCTTCTCGCTGGTGCGGCGCTCGTCGGGTATCTCTATCGCCTTTTCTTGGCGCAGGTAGCCGAGCGTGCTCGAGCCACTCTCGTTCTCTTTTGCGGTGAGCAGGTCGTCGAGCCAGCCAGTCGCTACTACCTTACCGCCGTGTGTGCCCGCACCGGGGCCGATGTCGACTAGGTAGTCGGCAGCATAAATAGTGTCTTCGTCGTGTTCGACGACTAGAATGGTGTTGCCGAGCTCTTTAAGCGTGAGGAGTGTCTTGATGAGGCGGTCGTTGTCGCGTTGGTGTAGGCCAATAGTCGGCTCGTCGAGCACGTACAAAGCGCCCGTAAGGCCCGAGCCTAGCTGTGAGGCGAGGCGGATGCGCTGGCTCTCACCTCCCGAGAGCGTAGCTGCCGAGCGATTGAGGGTGAGGTAGTCGAGCCCGACGTTGAGCATGAAGGTGAGGCGCGCATCTATCTCGCGTACTATGGGCGCGGCAATATCGAACTTCATCTCTGAGAGCTCAAGCGTATCGACAAATGCCTTCGCGTCTTTGATAGACATACTGGTGAAGTCGACGATGCTCTTGCCGAGCGAATCCTGGCCCGCACCCTTCATATACACGCGAAGCGCTTCTGGGCGCAGACGCTTCCCTTCACATTCTGGACATACCTTCTCTGAGAAGAGTGACTCGGTACCGAGGCCGTTACAAGCCGGGCACGCACCATAGGGTGAATTAAAAGAGAAGAGGCGCGGCTCCACCTCGGGGAATGACGCGCCGTCCTCAGGGCAGATAAACTTGCTCGAGAGAGTCTCTAGTTCGCCGCTCGCATGCTTGATCTTGACGAGGCCGTCGGCCTGCTTGAGCGCAAGCTCGAGCGCCTCTGAGAGGCGCTCGCGAGCCCCCTCTGTAGTACGGATGAATTCTGATACAAAAATCGAGTCGACCACCGCATCGATATTGTGTACCTTGTTGCGGTCGAGGGTTATCTTCTCGCGCAGCGACTGCTCCTTGCCGTCTATCACCACCTTCTCGTAGCCCTTACCGAGAAGGTCGTAGAGGAGCTGGTAGTATTCGCCCTTGCGGCCCACCACCACGGGGGCGTAGATAGTTACGGCAGTCTTGTCGACGGCGACGCCCATCACTTTGGTCGCATTCTCTGCCTGCTTGGCTTCGATGCGCTCGAAGACCATTTTGATCATCTCCTCCTTTGAGAGACGTACGATTGGCACATCGTGATGAATACAGTACGGCTGCCCTGCGCGTGCGTAGAGCACGCGCAGATAATCGTAGATCTCGGTGACGGTAGCTACAGTGGAGCGCGGATTGTTTGACCGGCTCTTCTGGTCGATTGAAATAGCAGGACTAAGGCCCTCTATCTGGTCGACGTCGGGCTTAGCCATCTGATTAAGAAACTGTCGTGCGTATGCCGAAAGCGATTCCACGTACCTGCGCTGCCCTTCTGCAAAAATCGTATCAAAAGCGAGTGAAGACTTGCCGCTGCCCGAGACGCCCGTAATCACCGTCATTGCTCCTCGCGGCATCTCTACCGAGATATTCTTCAGGTTATGAGTGCGCGCACCCTTCACGGTGAGCCAGTCGCTCCCGTGCTTATGCCTGTCCTCCGCGTTAGCTGGGGGCTTGTGCTCTTCGCCTTTGGTTGCCTTCTTCATTGTTTATATATTGAAACTCCTGCCCTTGGTGGGACAGGTACAAACTCAGTCTAACATAGGGACACTTTCTGTGGTAGAAAGTGGTTGGAGGTAACCACATGAAGCAAGAAAGGTTGCTGTACGTACCGGACAGGTGTTTCCTTTGCGGATACAAGCCTCGCCTGACCCGCACGGGGAGACGGGCACAAATGCGTAGGCTCAACGATGACATCCAGGCGTGCCTGCGCAAGATGGACAATGTTACTCCGCAAAGGGGGCGCAAGCTGCCGCTCATGGGGCCCATAAGGAGGCAGAGGAAGCCGTTCTTGCGGCCAACCATCGGGCCGGTTCGGGAGCGGAAGTCGCTCAAGAAGACAAGAAAGAAGGCTCGTCACTAGCAAGGGTCACTCTTGCTACCCTGGACAAGGAGAAGCTCAATGAAATGCAATTCGAGCAACGACCCAGAACATGAGTGCATTCAGTGCGATCGAGACGAGCCGACGTCCGACCAGCGCGACCGAGTGCGGACGCGAAATCGTGTCAGGCTCGCTGGGCTGGCGATCTCCCTCTGTGCCGCGAGTCTGCTCGCATGGCCGCAGATCTCGACCTCGTTCCGCGCGCTCATGCGGCACCACTATTCGCTCGTCGGTGCCGTTCCGTGATTTGCAGCACATTGCCCCGCTCGCACGAATGATTCGTGCGGGCGGCCTCGTTTTTATGAAAACATCTTTTTTTCTCTGCCTCGTTTCTTCGGGCGATGCCCTTCGAGCTTGCAGATCCTGTGGCACTTGACACGGAGTCGTGAACGGTGTATGATAAGATTCGGTGCTAGGAGGTACCTTTCTATGGCAGAGTTTCAACCCGATTCCTGTCTGGTCGCTATCCAGGCGTTCGAGAATCCCTTCGACGATCACAGCAGATGCTACCAGGACGAGATCGTAGTCACCTCGAAGGAGGAGGCCGTTTCACTACTCGAGCGCATGGTCGCCGAGCAGCGAGCGAGTGGACTCACTGTCGTGCATGCGTCGGCGCACCTGTTCACGATGCGTGCCTGTGAGGGCAGTGCCTTCGCGGAGCAGTGCGTTGTGGACTCGATTGCGTCGTACCACAAGATCTTCCAGGTCGACGAGCCCGGAGTCGATAGATCGTACGAAGTTTCGCACATCTTCGAGAGTCCGAATCCCGAATGGCGGCAGAAGCTCCAAGAGGATGTCGCGGGCACGGACAACGACGGCGACGGCTGGTTTCTGAGGTACCGGACGGTCACGGTCGGCGCGGCCTGGCCCGAGGACACCATCCACGAGCCGCAAATGCCGAGCTGATGGAAGCCCCGGTGTACCGTTCACGCGAGCGTCGCTCGTAATGGCCTCAGCGGCCTCGAACCCATAAAAAGGTTCGAGGCCACCTTTTTTATGAGAACATCTTTTTCTTCCGCTTTGGTACTTTTGGCCCATTCCCTTCCAGCTTGTAGAGCTCGTCGCGGATGAGGGCCGCGGTCTCGAAGTCGAGCAGCTCGACCGCCTCGGCCATCTCTTCTCGCTTCCTCTTTATAAATTCCTTGGGATCTTCTTCGTAGGCTATTGTGTCGAGCACCAACAGCTCGTCGATTGTCTTCTGGTGCTCGGTGCGCATCGAAGCCGCGATGTCATGAATCTCCTTTTTAATAGTCTGCGGTGTGATGCCGTGCTTAGTGTTGTAGGCCACTTGCAGCTTACGGCGACGCGTTGTCTCGCTTATAGCCAGGGTGAGCGAGTCGGTCATGTGGTCGGCGTAGAGGACGACCTTGCCCAGCACGTTACGTGCTGCGCGTCCGATAGTCTGTATGAGCGAGGTCTCAGAGCGGAGGAAGCCCTCTTTGTCGGCATCGAGGATGCCCACGAGCTCTACCTCGGGAAGGTCTAGACCTTCTCGTAGCAGGTTCACACCAACAAGGATATCGAAGACACCCTTGCGGAAGTTGGTGAGGATATCGATGCGGTCAATCGTCTTCACGTCTGAGTGCAGATACTCAGCCTTGATGCCACGCTTACGCAGAAAAGTGGCGAGATCTTCAGCCATCTGCTTAGTGAGCGTGGTGGCGAGCGCGCGTCCGCCGCGCTTGATGACCACGTCAGCCTCGTCGATAAAGTCAGCTACCTGCCCTTTGTACGAGCCTGTCTCTACGATGCCGCGGACCTCGAGCTCGGGGTCGATAAGGCCCGTGGGGCGAATAATCTGCTCTACTACCTGCTCGGAGTGAGCCTTCTCATACTTGCCCGGCGTGGCTGTGGTGTAGATAACCTGCCCAACGCGCTCTTCAAACTCCTGAAACATCAGAGGGCGATTGTCGCGTGCCGAGGGCAGGCGAAAGCCGTACTCAACAAGATTGTCCTTGCGTGAACGGTCGCCCGCGTACATGCCACCGATCTGCGAGACGGTGACGTGGGACTCGTCGATAACCGTAAGAAAATCCGGTTTACAATGCTTGTCATGCGTATGAGGCGTGCCCTGCGTAGCCTCGGCGGAGCAGGGGAAGTATGAGAGGAGTGTAAATGGTGGCTCGCCTGCCTTGCGGCCGTCGAAGTGTCGCGAGTAATTCTCGATACCGCTCGTGTAGCCAAGTTCACGTATACGAGCAATGTCATGGAGGGTGCGGCGCTTCAAGCGCTCGGCTTCGAGCGGCTTCTCTTCGCGCTTGAGCTGTGCGAGGCGTTCATCGAGCTCGAGCTTGATATCCTCGATAGCCTTGAGGCGCTCATCCTCACCCGTGACGAAGTGCTTGGCTGGGAATACGAAGACAGAAGTAGGCTCAGAACGCAGAGCTCTCGAAACAGGGTCGAGCTCCTGAATGCTTGCCACCTTGTTCTCATCAAAAGTAATTCTAAAGATAGACCTCTCGTTGACGGGCATAAACTCAAGCGAGTTCCCCACTGCGCGCACTTGGCCAGGGCTGAGGTCTGCTGGTGTGCGCTCGAAGAATATCCCAATGAGCTTGCGTATGAGCGCCGCACGGTCCTCCTCCTGCCCCACTTCTATCTTCACATGCACTTTCTGATACTCCTCTGGCGAGCCGAGGCCGTAGATAGCCGAGACCGAGGCGACGATGATTACGTCTTTGCGCGTGAGCAAGGCTTGTGTGGCAGCGTGGCGGAGACGGTCTATTTCTTCGTTGATCATCGCTTCCTTCTCGATGTAGGTGTCAGAGTGCGCGATGTACGCCTCGGGCTGGTAGTAGTCGTAATACGAGACAAAGTAGTGCACGGCATTCTCGGGGAAGAATTCGCGATACTCTTGCGCGAGCTGCGCGGCGAGGGTCTTGTTGTGCGCGAGCACCAGCGTGGGCTTGTTGTGCTGGGCAATCACGTTGGCAATGGTAAAGGTCTTGCCCGAGCCGGTTACGCCAAAGAGCGTCTGGTGGCGCAGCCCATTATCGAGCCCTTCCGCGAGCCTCTTAATCGCTTGCGGCTGATCTCCAGCAGGTTGATATTGGGTATGTAACTCGAAGACGCTCATATAGTAAATACTCCCATATGAAATGAATCTCGCCCCGTAGGCAGCTCTGCTGTCCTACTGGGGTCGCCGGCTGGCGGCCAGTGGGTATGGAGTTTGAAGTTTCTTGACATAAAGACAGTTTATTATAGTCTACGTTCGGACGTTTAGCTACCCCACTGGGGTTAGGAGGACACAGTGTCACAAACCAATTCAACTCTCGAAGAACTCACGCTGGAGTTCAAGGCGTTGCGGAACCCACGCAAGCCCGAGGAAAATCAGAACGAAGTGTTCCGTCTCGTCGGGCTTATTGAGGGGAACGTCAGTGGAGCAGCCTTCAATGAGGTTCTCAGAGCGTTCGAATGCCTGGTTTCTCCGGGCGAGGCTCTCCGTCGAATTGAACTCTGTCTGCTCAACGCGGCCGCAAACAAGGCGACCTCGGTCGAAGACCTGGAGAGGCTCTCCAGGGTCGACGAGGTCGCGCGAGGCAACTTTCGAGGGCTCTTCCTTCTCCATGCGGTCAGGCTGACGAAAGACAAGGACGAGCTGGTCGATTGGCTGAAAAGGCTCGAATACTTGCACTGACCGCGAAGCAGTCGCGTTGCGGGCGATCCGAAAGGGTCGCCCGCTGTTTCAATTTCCGTAATAGCACCTCTCAAAATCTTTTCGGTATGCAACAAAACGTCCATCGAGGATGGCTTGGCGGGCACCTGAGACGAGTTTCAATATAAAACCGAGGTTGTGTTGTGAGCAGATGATAGAGCCCAGCATTTCTTTAGAGCGTATCAGGTGCGCAACATATGCCAGGCTGTAGCCCGAAGTTAGGACATCCGATGTCCTAACTTGGTTACCGAAGTCAGGCTTCGGTAGAGCTAAGGTGCTGAGGGGGGTGAAGTCGTTCTTATACTTCTCACCTGTGAGGTGGATGATGCCTCGGCGTGTGTAGATAGAGCCGTGGCGGCCGATGCGGGTGGCGGCAACACAGTCGAAGAGATCGATACCGTTTGCGATCCCTTCTAAGATGTCGCCTGGCTCGCCAATGCCGAGAAAGTGCTTAGGCAGCTCCTCTGGTAGCTCACCCATCGCCGCTTGGAGCGCGCCACGCATGTCCTCTTTGCTAAAGGAGCCGCCGATGCCAATACCGTCGAAACCCATCGAGGCGATCTCTCGCGCGCTCTCTTTACGCAAATCTTCGTGCCTGCCGCCCTGCACGACGCCGAAGATTGCTTGCTGCTCACGCGCGGCCAGATTTTGTCGATGCGCCTTAAGGCTCCGCTCTGCCCATTTGTGCGTGCGCTCCATCGCCTCGCGTTGATACTCATAGGGCTCCTGTGGCGAGGTGCACTCGTCGAAGGCGAAGAACATATCAGCGCCGAGCGCATGCTGTATCTCTATAGAGCGCTCAGGGGTAAAACGGTGGAGCGAGCCGTCGAGGTGCGAAGTAAAAGTAACCCCTTCTTCGTCAATAATCGCGAGCTGGCCGTGCTGGCTCGCGACGTCTGCATCGTATATCGCAGGCGACTCATTCCGCAGAGGTTCTCTAGTCGCCTCTGGCTCAACCAGACTGTTTTGCTCAGGAGATTCCTTCTTCTCAAATTTCGACACCTGGCGACCGAAGGCTGCGCCAAGCGAGAAGACCTGGTACCCACCCGAGTCGGTCATCGTCGGTCCCTGCCAACCCATAAATTTGCCCAGACCCCCTGCCTCTTTAACAATCGCTTCGCCGGGCTGCAAGTAGAGGTGATACGTGTTCGCAAGCACGACCTCGGCGCCAAGCGCCACCAGAGTCTCTGGCGACACGCCCTTCACGCTTGCTTTGGTACCTACGGGACAAAAGGCCGGGGTGCAGATCACTCCATGAGGTGTGGCAAGTGTGCCAGCGCGCGCTGCGCCCTCGCGGGCCTCGATAGTTAGAGAAATTGCACTCATTTGCCTAACCATAGCGCATGCACCATATATTTGACAAATTGCCAAACTCGTGTATCATTGATATAGAGGGTTTTACGCCCTACATGGTCCCAGGTCGCCGGCTATTGGTGCTGGCTTTGACATTCTGATCACAACAACAGGACGGTACGGAGGTACCAGGTCATGAAAACCACATTCATACAGCGTGTCGCCACTCTGGTGGCGACTGCCCTTCTCTTTGGACTCGCGGGCTGTGCCGCCATCGACGCAGGCGGAACGATCCGCAAGGACGCCGCCGCACTCCATGGCGATTACTCGGGGGAAGGGTTCTCGGGCGCGGTGTCCGTCGTGCGGCTGCCCGGGGACATCCCCGGAGTTCCAGAGTCTGCGGGCAAGACCGCCCGGTGGTCACAAATCGAGGTCGAGCAGGTGCTCTACCTCGATGCCGACTGCCAGAGGCAGTTGTTCGACCAGTTGCCTGGTTGGGCGCAGGCCATTGCAAAGGAGGGCGGCTGGTCCGCACTCGCGGTCGCCGTGGGTCAGGTTGGC
This sequence comes from Minisyncoccota bacterium, assembly GCA_041674945.1. GTDB lineage: Bacteria > Patescibacteriota > Minisyncoccia > Phycocordibacterales > Phycocordibacteraceae > C7867-001. Next base: position 11,000 of record JBAYUT010000015.1, read on the forward strand.
TTTGCAGCCGCCTTCCCCGGCGCCGACCTTGCAAGGTATTTCCTCGCCGGTCTCGGGTACGGCTTCCCGGCCGGAGCGAACACCGGCCGGTATCGGCAGGACGGCGCTGAGAAGTCTGCGCAGGGATACTGCGTCGTATTGAATGCCTGGGAGGCAAAGAAGCGGTACGGCATCCTCGCCGGCATCAACTTCACGCCCTGGCACGGGAATGGGCACACGACCTTGCCCAAGGCGCAGAGCGCGCCGGCCACGCAGCCACTCCCGAAAGCGACGGAGGTCGACGACATGGGACCCCCCATCTTTTAGGGGGGGAGTGTCGAAATAATGGGCGACGGATCGCAAGATCCGTCGCCCATTTTCTATTTCATACGGCCCAAACACCGCCCGCGATTATTGACCCTTCTCTACGCTCAAGAGCTCAATGTCGAATACGAGCACAGAGTTGGCTGGGATGAGCCCGCCACCTACCTCTTGGTCACCATAGGCAAGCGCTGCGGGGATAACCAGGTGGCGCTTGCCACCGACCTTCATCCCTGCCACACCCATGTCCCACCCCTTGATGACCTTGCCTGCGCCAAGCAGGAAGGTAAAACCCTCCCTCCCTCGGTTCGCCGAGGCGTCAAATACCGTACCGTCGGTCAAGGTGCCCACGTAGTGCACAGTCACCGTGTCGCCGGCCGCCGCCGCCTCGCCGCTGCCTACAATAGTATCGACAATCTGAAGCTGCTCTCCCGTTTCGTTAGGCATAGTGGTTGTTGCTGTTTGATTAATATTTCCCTCTTGCCCGGCTTGGGTCAAATCTCCAAAGGGAGAAAGCCCAGGGAAAATGAGGAAGATTCCCACGACAATAAGGGCGAGTGCGACGGCGATGCCAGTTTGAGTAGTTTTCATAAGTTCATTATACCGAGTATGCGCCAAGTATACTACGCGCCGCCCGCTTCCTTAAAGCGTCGTATCTCCTCGCCGACCGCCTGCGAGGCGAGGGTCTCGTGGTCGGGTAACTCTCGGTCGAGGAACGCCTTGACCGCGGCTTCATCTCCCTGGTCTGCGAGCGTCATAAACTCGCTCCGCTTCTCCTCGGTGAGCTTGCCGATAATCGACAGCGTGGCGGCCTTGAGGGCGATCTCGCCAAACTTCACAATGACCTCCTGCTGCTTTTCAAGCGAGAGCGCGGCAATGCCGAGCGCTGCTGCCATCTGCTTCGTCATTTCGTCTTGCATAGATGTAGTCATGCCGTGGGGTTAAAAGACTTGTTTAGTAAGTTTCCCCAAGTCTGGTGCGTATGCCGGTCCATTGTGAATCACTGTGGTCAGCGCTCCACCTGGAGCAGGTACATACTCGACGAATCGGGGGGTGTTGATCATGCCGAGCATCTTGTACGATTTATCGACGAGTACCGATACGTTATGCTTCAAGGCGTAATCTTGGGCCGTAGCGTCAATCAAGCTTTTGTTGCCACCCATGACGTAGAGCTTTCCTTCGGTACTCATATATCCGTGTGTCTCGGACAGGTTGGCGGTAATATCAGTGGGCGTCACACCCTCGCGCACTATGCGTACTGAGGAGGAGGTCTCTGTCTGAGTGTGGGCCGCAGGCGCATCCTCGACAGTTTCCGGTGGCGGGGTGTAGGCGTCGCGGATGGGCTCAGAGATGGTGCGCTCACCATTGTCCCCGATGAGTATCTCGCGCAGCTTGTCATTCTTATCGACCATATAGTGATGCGTCTTCCCTTCCGCATCCTGTGCTTGGCTGAAGTGTCGCGGATCATTGAGCTCATCGGCACGCACTTTCTCCATTGCCTCGGCAACTGGGTCAGAAGCTTCAGGGCCACTCACCTCGTCTTTGTAAATAATGTGAGTGTGTGCGTCGGGATTACCCTCTGCGACTGGCGCCTCGTGAGGTGCTTCAGGGTGATACGGCGCTGTCACCTTAGCGTCCGGCGATGCGTCAATAACTTCTCCGCCACCCACCTCCCCGAAGCGCAGCTCACCATTCTCCGCGACGCTCAGCACCGAGCCTGGCTTGATCAGAACGTTCTCACCATCGGCCTGATAAAACTGATGCTCCGTAGCGATGTCGTGCACCACCTTGTTGATGGTAGAGTCTGTGGCCTCAATGAGCCGTCGCACATCACTGCCCTCTGCGTATTGAGTGGGGTCGAGATGTTTCTCCTGGAGCTGCTCGTAGAGCCTCTTGGCCATATACTCGTACCCCTTACCCGGTGTCGCTTCGACAGAAGCGCCCGGTATCTGCGGCTCTTCTGGTATTGCGTTCGCTCCGGCGTCTGCATCAGGTGCCTGATCAGGAGCTGCAAACCACTCGCCGACTTTTTCCGTTACGAAGCGACCCGCTATCATGGTTATGAGTGCGTACGCAAGAGCTTGTTTGCCCGCGCGGCGGTTGAGCTCCTCTTCGCTGTAACCTGCGAGCTTATGGTCGGGACTGTTCGCGATGGCCGCATCAAACTTCTTGCGCCGGCCCTCTGCGAAGCCAGCGGTACCAACAATTCGCTGGATGAAGAAGCCGCCAGCGAAACCGGTCGCGAGTGTGGGCATGGCAAAGGCCGTAGCGGCCATACCGCCGCCCATAAATGCAGCGGTAAATGCAAACTTGCCCAACATAGGAAGTGCGTTGTAGCGCTTAACGCCCTTGTCGAGCCACGCGCGCATTGTCTCAATCTTGCCCGCTGACCCTCCCTCCGCTCCTACTATCTCGTCGCCTGCTTTTGCAAGGGCGTCTGAACGCTCTTCGAGACGATCTAGCCAGTTAAGTCCCTCCGGACCTTCAATAGGCTTCTCTGGTTCCTCGGGTGGCACCTCCGTTTGGGCCACTTCTTTTTTGTCCTCATCGCCAATTTCAAAAACCGCATCAGGACCCTCTGGGCCCGTTTCGGCTCCTGGGTCCTGAGGATCCACATTAAACTTGCTCACCAGCTCTCGTAGTTCTGCGCGCTGCTCTTGCTTGGTCTCAACAAAGTGCAGGTCGTTATAATTTCCCGCCGCAATGTTTGTAAAATTCTCCTCAATGTCTCGGATAGCTCGTGGCTTCTGGTCTGCTTCTGTGTCGCCACGCGCAACCTCTGTCGTGCCCGAGGTAACTCCTCCCGGAGCAATGTACCCTTGTTGTTGCAACCATTCAGCAGCCTTACGGTTGTATTCGTGCTTGTACGCTTCGGATTTTTGGTGATTTGCTACCCAGTGGCCTGGATTCTCACTAATCTTTGGCAGTGGAGGAATTGCGTCCGAAGTCTTCTCCAGCGACTGCGCAGCTTTTCTCAATTCATTGCCTATCTCATCTGCCATGACACGATCTGTTTCTGGCCCGGGCCCGGTTGTCGCCTCTGGTCCGGACGCGCTCGTGTGTAGCGGTATGCGGGTGTCGGCCTTCTTCTTTAGTGCATCTGGTTTGCGCACAAAAGGGTCGACCTCCTTCATTCTCTTTGGGCGATAGTCCTCCGCTATTTTATCGACATCTATCCACCTCGCTGATGCTGCAGGAGCAAAGCTGCCCCCTACTTCGCGTTTAGCGGCGGTAGTTCCGATTGGTTGGATAATTTTCTCCGCTGCTTTTTTTGGCGTGGCTTCTGCGGAAGCGGCAGCAGCCAAGCTTGGCGCAGCCCCTTCTCGTTTGCGAGCTAGCTTCAGACGTTCCTTGTGTGGAAGCGAGAGTTCGGCTTCAAGACGCATATTCTCTGCAGCAATACTGTTCTCGCCGGCGAGTTCTTTGTCGTTTCGGGGCTTATAGCGTTCGGGCATGGAAATTAATTATTTTGAAGCAATGTATCGCTCTCGAATCATGTTCTCAACTGTAGCACGGTCACGACCGTAGGTGAGCGAGGAGAGCTGGATAAGATCGTCTACCTGCGAGAGATTTGGCGCAGGCAGGTCAGGCGTTCTCATGTCAAAAGGTTTTTGCGGAACGCCTCTTGCCAACATCTTGACGTACGCGTTTCTAAACTCAAGATTCACGAAGTCCAGAGCCTCAAAAGAAGGTGCAAATTGCTTGGCAAAGAATTCTGCGTCTTCTTCACCCACGCGGAATACTGCCATATTACCCACGTTGCCGAAGACCGCATCGCGGGTCTTCTCTTCTATTTGGCTCAAGAACTGGTGCGCCACCGAGAGTGAGAGCTTGTACTTACGTGCTTCAGAGAGGATGCCGGGAATCGAGCTCGTGGTGACGTTTTGGAACTCGTCTATGTAGAGATAGAACGGTGGATACGGTGCGCGCGGGTTGTCGGCACGCGAAAGTGCGGCCATGAAGAGCTTGCCCACGAGGATAAGGCCGAGGAGGTTCGCGTTCTTCTCGCCCAAGCGGCCCTTCGATAGGTTCACCAGCAAGATCTTCTTCGTGTCCATGACTTCGCGGAACTTAAACGAGGATTCCTGCTGGCCAATTATCGGTCGGATAAAGTCGTTGGCAGTGAAGTCGTCGAACTTGTTGGTGATATACGGCACAATATTGGCAAGCGAGGCGTCGCCGTCGGCCTTGGTCGCTATCTCCTGCCAGAACTGGTTCACAATAGGGTTCATGCTCTTGCTCAGCTTCAAATCGCGGAACTCCTTGTTCGCAAGCACTCGAGGGATGTCGAGAATGGTCGAGCCAGTGGTGGGGTCCTCCATCACGAGCTGTGTTGCGTTGCGGAAGTACTGCTCAAAGGCAGGGCCCATGCTCTCGGGTACGTCGCCATAAAGGCTGCGGAAGATCATCAAGAGCTCGTTGACGATAAAGGTCTTCTGCTCAGGCTTGCTGATATCGTACTCAAGGAAGTTGAGTGAGAATGGTCGTGAGAGGTCGGCGGGGTCGAAGTAGATTACGTCTTGGTACCGCTCGGGCGGCACGCACGCAAGCACGTCGAGGATGTCAGAGCCGTGTGGGTCGATAAAGCAACAACCGTCGCCGTTTTTAATATCCTGAATAATCATCGACTTCAAAAGACCGGTCTTACCCGTACCGGTCTGACCTATCACGTAGAGGTGGCGCAGGCGGTCCTCCGGTGAGAGATGTATCTCGGTGGATCTGCCTCGGTAGG
>JBAYUT010000016.1:0-14733 GCA_041674945.1 Minisyncoccota bacterium
CAGAGTCCATAATCTTCTTATGGCGGGGCTATTGTTTGCGGGGCTTGGTCTTGCTCTCCCGCAGTATGTGCAAGCGGCTACGATCGACATTACGGGCTGGGCTTGGTCGCAAGGCGGCTGGATCAGCTTTAGTGGACCTGGGTACGGTGTAAGGGAGGACACGGTCACCGGCGAATTGTCAGGGTTTGCTTGGGCCTCTAACCCGGGCTTAGGCTGGATATCATTTAATGCAGCAGACGTAGCGGGGTGTCCGCCTGGCTCCGCGGAATGCGCACCTAAGGTGAATCCAGATACGCAGGTCATTAGCGGATGGGCGCGCGCCTGTGCCGCGTTCACTGACACTAACGCCTGCATTGGTACTCAGGATCCGAATAGTGGTGGTTGGGATGGATGGATTGCGCTGTCTGGCACCGCAAAAAATGGTGAACCGTATGGTCTGACGCAAAAGCCCGGCTGTGCCTGGGGTGGTTTTGCCTGGGGGAGCACCAACTTTGGTGCCATTAGCTTTAGTGGTACGGCACTCGATGGCTCGCCGTATGGCGTGGGAGGCCCTCCGAATGACCCCACCTGTACTCCTGACCTTACGGTCTCAAACGTTTGGCAAGGCTCCAGCTCTTCGTTGTCGGCGGTGGTGTCGAACGCCAACGTGTCTACGGGTGCTGGGTTTAGCAACTTCTTCCAATATTCCCTGAAGAGCGATGGCTCTGACCCCAAGGATCTCTCTCCTGCGGTTGCGCTCGGCGCGCTGCCAAAGGGTGGCACCGGCACGATATCTCTCACACACGGATTTGACCCGGGTACGTATTATGTGCGCGCCTGCGCTGACAAGAGCTCTCGCTCAGACGACGGAAACATTGTGGAGTCAGATGATAATAATAACTGCAGCCAGCGATGGGAAGAAGTGGTCGTGACCGATACGAACCAGTGTACGCCAGGAGGTGTCTGTGAGTCTGGGCCAAACTGCAATGGCGACACTAACGCAGGCAGATTTAACTCGCGGTGCGAGTGTTCCGCAACGCCTCCTCCCGACGTAAGTTGCCGCGAGACGGTGGTGCCGGACATCAAGATTAAGGCCGTGCCAGCACGCGTGAGAAAAGGAACGCAATCAACTATTACGTGGAGCGCATCAAATGTAGAGACATGCTCTGTCACGGGTCCTGGCCTTACGGGCAACCTTACTAATCTGCCGGCGCCAATCGCTGAGACTTCACAGACAACCACTATTACTAGCCAGTCGACGTACACTATCAGTTGTAACGGGGGCACTGAAAGCAAGACCGTAGTGGTTAATATCCTCCCTATTCCAGAGGAGATCTAGGTTTCGGGCAAGGGCTTGGCGGCAGGGTATAAGTGTAGTAGTATCGAGAGAATGAAAACTGATATTCATCCAGCCACCTATCGTCAGGTAGTCTTCGAAGACATTTCTTCGGGGGCGGCCTTTCTTATTGGCTCGACCATTCATACCACTGAGGTGACCAAGTTTGAGGGCAAGGAGTACCCTCGTGCCGCGGTGGAAATCTCCAGCAAGTCGCACCCTTTCTATACGGGTGAGGACCGCATGCTCGATAAGACGGGCCGGGTAGAGCGCTTCAAACAACGCGCAGCTAAGAAACATTAAAACTGCTTCGTCTGCATCGTTGCGGGTCCCGAAGCTTTTTCTCAACGTACCAATGTACGCCTTGAAAAATCTTCCTCCCGCGCCTTGCATACAAGGCAGTTTTTTCGTTTCTTTGTTACGATAAGGATATGGAATACTCGCCAGAGTTTAAAAAGAACTTCGCCACGGCGTACCTCGCCGAGGAGTATGAGCGGCTCGACACCGAGGCGCGAGAAGCCATTGAGTCTGCGGGTGACGATGCCGAGCTCAAGGCAATGGCCGACGAGGAGCTTGTGCGCATCAAGGCGCGGCAGACCGATATCCTGACAGAGATAGAGACGATCATTAAGAAAGATGAGGAGGAAGAGGCGGCACCGCTCTCGGTGGTGATGGAGCTCCGCGGAGGCACGGGGGGCGACGAGGCGGCGATATTCGCTCGTGACTTGAAAGAGATGTATCAGAAGTATGCCGACAGCAAGGGCTGGAAGACGAAGATTCTCGACGACCTCACGCTAGAGATTGGCGGCAAGGGCGTATACGATGCGCTCCGCTATGAGACTGGCGTGCATCGGGTACAGCGGGTTCCGCTTACAGAGAAGTCGGGGCGTATCCACACGAGCACGGCCTCGGTTGCGGTGCTCCCGATACGTGCCAAGAACAAAGTCGCGATAAATCCAAGCGACATTGCCATGGAGTTCTCGAGAAGCGGTGGAGCGGGTGGGCAAAACGTGAACAAGGTTGAGACCGCGGTGCGGCTTATTCATACGCCCACGGGCATCGACGTGCGTTCTTCCTCTGAGCGCTCCCAGCTCGCCAACCGCGAGAAGGCCATGCAAATACTCTCAGCCAAGCTCGAGCAGCTCCATGAGGAGAAGGAGGCCCGCGAACATGCCGCCGAGCGCAAAGAGCAGATTGGTACCGCAGACCGTTCCGAGAAAATTCGAACGTACAATTATCTCCAAGATCGCATAACGGACCACCGTATCAATGAGTCCTGGCACAACCTCCCTAAGCGGGTAGGGGGAGGGGACATCGAGGACATCGTTGTCGCCCTCCAGGCGGCCTCGCGCCTTGCATAATCGGCCCCAATCGGGTAAAGTACCTGGAAATGACGTCAGGGAATGATACGGCAGAATTGAAGCGCCTCTTCGATACGGGGGCGCATTTCGCGCAGGTGAAGAGTCGCCGCCACCCTTCTATGCAGCCATACCTCGTGGGCACCAAGGGCCGCCAGGAAATTTTTGACCTCGCCAAGACGCAAACTCAGCTCGACGCCGCAAAGGCCGTCATGGGCATGCTTGCCAAGGAGGGCAAGACGGTGCTTTTTGTCGGTGGCAAAATCGAGATTGCAGCTCTCGTGCGTAAGGCAGCGCAAGAGATTAACGCGCCCTACGTCGCTACTCGATGGCTCGGCGGCACCATCTCAAACTGGACCGAGATCAAGAAGCGCATCAACCGACTCGCCGAGCTTTCTGACACAGCGGCACAGGGTGCGCGCGCTGCGCAGCACACCAAGCTTGAGCTTGTGAAGCTCGACCGCGAGAAGAAGAAGCTTGAGGGCCGTCTCGACGGTATCACCTCGCTCGAGAAGCGTCCCGACGCACTCGTGGTAGTGGACACCAAGTATGAGAAGCATGCGGTCAAGGAGGCCAACGACGCGGGCGTCCCCATCATCGCCATTATGAGCTCGGACTGCAATCTCAAGGATGCTGCGTATCCAATCGTGGCAAACGACACCTCACGCGAGGCGGTGAAGCTTATTTTGAATGAATTGACTGAGGCGTTTAAGAAGGGGTACGGCGGATAATCATGGAGATCAGCACTGACAGCATTAAGAAGCTGCGAGAGATGACGAGCGTGTCGGTTATGCAGTGCCGTAAGGCGCTCGAGGAGGCGGGCGGCGACCTTGCTAAGGCAGAAGTGATTTTGAAGAAGCACTCTGCGGGCACTGCAGAGAAGAAGGCCGACCGCGAGCTTGCGGCAGGCGCTATTGGCTCCTACGTGCACGACGGCGGTATTGGCGCCATGGTCTTGCTCTCCTGCGAGACCGACTTTGTCGCAAAGAATCCTGAGTTTGCTGCGGTGGCACGTGAGCTTGCCATGCAAGTGGCAGCTACCGACCCCACGTACACGAGCAAGGACGAGATTGCCCCTGAAGCGATGGCGGCCGCGACAGCCGTCTTCGAAAAGGAGGTAGAGGGTAAGCCTGAAGAAATGAAGGCGAAGATTATGGAGGGCAAGATCGCGAGCTACTTCCGCGATCAGGTGCTGCTTGAACAGGCGTATATTAAGGACGAGGCTAAGACCATTCGTGATATCCTTAATGAGGCGACGCAGAAGTTTGGTGAGCGTGTCGAGGTAACTCGTTTCGCTCGTTTTTCTGCACGCTAAATAACGCTGTGGCGTACCTCATTTTCATTCTTGTTACTATTGGTCTTTTTGTAGGGTTCTTCATGCTCACGTGGTATGAGGCAGCGCGTGGTGTGCGGGTCTTTGCACCACAACGTGCGCGACTCGATAATCATGTAAAGCGGGCAGAGTTTATCGTGGAGCACGTTGACCTCAAAGCCTTTGTGCGTGAGGAGCTGCGTCGCATCGTCACGCAAGCGGGTCATGCGCTCTCGCACCTCACGCTCCGCGCGGTGCGGGCCGTGGAGCGTCTGCTCACGCGCCTCGTGCGGTACTTGCGTACCGAGCACGAGGTCGAGGTGCGTGCGCCAGGGGAGACGCGCGAGTTCGTTAAGACCCTCTCAGACTTCAAAGGGCGTCTGAAGGACACTATGCCTGAGGTACCGAGCGTGCACGACCAAGATTGAAGGGATTTAAAAACCGCTTTTCTTCCATTCTTCTTCGCGTCTACGACGTCGAGCTTTTTGCTCCTCATCGAATTCTTCAATAAACTTGGCACCCTCCGTGTCTGTCCTAGCGACCACTGCGTCTTTCGGTAGATAAAGTTTGAATGGCGCCCACTTATAAACCCAAGGCCTGCTCACCGGGCTCTTGTTCGGGAGGGTATCTCCTTTCTGAAAAATCTTTCCATCAAACATTGGCCAGTAATCTCTTAAGGCATTGGCGATAATACTTACGGTCTCCTCTTTAGCATGGTTGTGGGGTCCTTCCTGGATAAACAATTCGATGCCACCATAGTGATACACTGCCAGCGCCGAATCGTCTGAATACCCGTCCGAGTCCCGAGGCTCTCCTCCTGCGGCAACAGATTCGAGGGCCTCCCGCATCCTGCGATCTAACGCCTGTCGAAAGAAGTCCGCGTCTGCAAGAAGACAATCTCCAACTTTCATTTCAGCCAGTTTTTCCCTCTCCACTGATTTCTTGATTTCTTTGCTTGGTGGGTTTTCATTCATCCTCTACAGTATACCTCAACAACCGGCGGAGAGACTATAAATACTTATCTGGGTGCAGTGAATCCAGTATTCGCCCGGTGAAAGAAACTGTGGTAATTTGTTCTTGACCATGTGCCGCCTTAGCTCAGTTGGTAGAGCAACACTTTTGTAAAGTGAAGGTCCCCAGTTCGAATCTGGGAGGCGGCTCCAAAGTTAGTTTTTCTTGGGCGTTGAGGTCGAAAGCGCGCCTTTAGGGAACCGTGCCTCGAAGTCGGCAAGGGTAGTAAAGCCGTGTGAGTATTTGCCATTGATAATAAAGGCCGGCAGGTTGCCTTTAATCTTGTCGACGGCAATAAGTGTCTTGAGTGCGCCAAGGTCGAGGTTGTAGTCAAAGGAGTACACGCGAAGTTTGGGGTACGTGTTGCGAAGGTACGAGAGCGCGTAGCCAGCTTTGTCACAGTCCGTACACTCGCCGCTGTTGCTGTAGAAGTAGAGTACGGTGACGGGCTTGGTGCCGCAGGCCGCTGCAAGCTTCTTGGTGACGAGATAGTCACGGATCTCGAGCAAAGAGTACTTCTTTTTGAGGTACACCACCTGCGGGTTGTCCGTACCGAGCTGGCTCTCCGTGTAGGCAAGGCGGCTGCCGAGGTCGGCGAGCTCGCTCGTAAGGGTGGTAGAGGAGGCCGCACTGTCGCACGGTGCTGCCTCGAGTAGAAGGAACTGTGTCTCGAGTGAGAGGGTGTCGATGGAGAGCTGCTCCTCGATAGCTGCCAGTTCTGCGAGGCGCGCGTTATTGAGATAATTGACGGCGTATATCACCGTGGCCGTGAGCAGAATAGTGATGCCAAGCGCAATGAGGGCGTTACGAAGAGGGGTAGACATAGGCATTATTTCCACGTTTGGTGTTTGCCAAACGCAACGTTAGCGGTCGAGCGTATGAGCCACAGTGGGGCGACCAGGCCGTAGAGCAAGTAGGAGAGCAGGCTGGGAGCTAAGCGCATGGACGTCTTTGAAAGATGACGGCCGTAGGCAATGAGCCCCACGGACACAACCAAGGTTATAAAGCCAAGGAAGATGAAGGTGTCAACAGGGAAGTAGAACCAATCGAAGCCGGCGTAGTGAGGCGCGAGGGTGTACGAGAGGGGAATCCCAAGGCGGATCTCGATGGCTCGGATTGCTTGAAGTACGAACTGCGTGATGGAAAGGAGGAAGAGCGCTACGGTGCTTACTATTGCCGTAAGGGCAATCGGGAGGACCATCATTCCAAGGACACCGTACTTGCGGTTGAAAATGAGCGTTCGGTACTCTCCGAGCATGTTGCGGAGAAAGCCGTTGGTCCAACGAGTGCGCTGCCGAATGAGCGAGGGAATGGTGCGTGGGGCCTTGGTGTAGACCCGAGCGCGGGGAGCGTTCTCAATCTCATATCCCGCACGCTGTATGCGGAGTGCCATCTCCATGTCCTCGGTCTGGTGGCCGTAGCGAAATCCTCCCAACTCTCGGATGACCGAGTGGCGGTAGAAGGAGAAGGGTCCTGGCGTTACGTACAGGCCGTTAATCGAAGCCATAGCGTGACGCATGGTAATACCAAAGCTGTATTCGGCGTTCTGCATGTGCTCAACGACAGTGCGTGGTCTGTGGATAGACATTGCGGCAGTGACCGCGGCAACCTCGCTGCGATCGAAACAAGGAATGATTTCGTGCAAAGCATCAGGCTCAACAAACGAGTCGGCGTCGAGGCACCCTATAAACTCTGCGTCGGTAGCGGCGATGCCAGCGTTCACGGCATTGTGTTTGCCGCGCTCAGCGGCCTGCAGAACGCGCACTTGCGGGTTGTTGGCGTAGCGGGCCATGACAGCCGGCGTGTTATCGGTCGAGGCGTTGTCGACAAGGATAATCTGCAGCTTGTCCTTGGGGTAGTCGAGTGCAAGGAGCGACTCGGTCGTGGTGGCAACGGTCTCGCCCTCGTTGCGGCACGGCACAATAACGGCAACCGAAGGGGTGGTCGTGCTCTTGGTGCGGGCACGGGCATCGCGCGCGGGCTTTGAGAGGAGAGTCACGAGGACGAACGACTCAAAGAAGATCGCGATGAAGATAAAGGGATACGCCAGCGCATCGGCACTCATGGCGCTTAGTATAGCATTTTGCTATCCTTTATTCCATGCAGTCAGATGCAGGTCAAAATCAAGCACAGCGAGGGCGTCTCCATCCCATAACGATTGCTGTTCGTGAGATTGCAGAGATCTTCGGCAAGATGGGATTCTCGATAGCTTTCGGGCCAGAAGTTGAGGATGATTTCCACAACTTTACTGGTCTTAATATCCCACCCAACCACCCCGCACGTGGCATGCAAGATACCTTTTGGATTAAGGAGGGGCAGAACAACGAGCGCGTGCTCCGCACGCACTGCACGGCCTCATCAATCCGTGCTCTGGAGGCGCTTGCCAAGGCAGGGGGCACGGATGCGCGCGTGATTAGCCCGGGCAAAGCATTTCGTAACGAGGCCACCGACATGACACACGAAGCACAGTTTTATCAAATCGACGGCTTCGCTGTTGGGGCTCCGGGCGCGGTGACGCTTGCGCACCTCAAGGGCACGCTGTTGAAATTCTTTCGCGAGTACTTTGGGCCTGACGCAAAGGTTCGACTGCGCCCAAGCTTCTTCGGCTTCACCGAGCCGTCGGTCGAGGTAGACGTGTGGTTTACTCCGCCCGGCAAAGAGGGGCGTTGGCTCGAGGTCATGGGCGCTGGCATGTTCCACCCAAATGTCATCAAGGCCGCAGGGCTTGACCCTGAGCAAGTACAAGGATTCGCCTTCGGTGGAGGTATCGAGCGTTTACTGATGATCAAGTACGGAGTACCCGATGTTCGCCTCTTCCATAGTGGTGATCCACGCTTTGTGTACGCCTTCGATTCGAAATAGCCTATGAAAATTTCTTACGCAACACTCGAGTCCTATTTTGAGAAGCCATTGCCGGGGCTTGAGGCTGTTGGGGACGCATTCACCTTTCATACATTTGAAATAGATGGGGTCGAGGGGGATGTGATGGACGTTAAGGTCTTACCAAACCGTGCCAGCGATTGCGGCACGGAGGCCGGCCTCGCGCGTCAACTCTCCGCGATTCTCGACGTGCCGCTGAAGCCTGAATTTAATACGGTCGCGCCAGGAGCTACACCGGTTAAGACATCGCTCGCGCAGATCAATGCGACGCTGGGCGCCGCCTTTACTGAGGAAGAAGTTGAAGACGTTTTCAGACGGTTGCGCTTTGTAGTTCAGGGTTTGCAATTTACATCTCACGACGGGAACGCAAATGTAGACTATTTCATCACGCCACCTGCCGAACGTGTTGACCTCACTATTGCCGTCGATATTGCCGAGGAGGTGGGGCAGATACTGGGCTACGACAAAGTGCCTGTCGTAGAGCTTCCGCCCATTGCAGGCGAGCCAGATCAAGCGCGCTACAAGGGAATAGAAAAAATGAAAGACCAGTTGGTGGAGCAAGGCTTTGCCGAAGTCTCGACACAGTCGTTCGCCAAGAACGGGGAGGTCGAGCTCGCCAACCCACTCGATAAATCAAAGCCATTTTTGCGTACAAGTCTTGAGGAGAATTTGAATGCAGCACTCGAGGTGGCACAGAGATACGCAGCGCTCCTCTACGCACCAACAGAGAAGCCGAAACTCTTTGAAGTCGGCACTGTCTTTGCCAAAGAGGGCGAGCACGTCGAGCTACGCATGACCGAGCGAGTAGAAGCGTGGGGCGAAGCTGCGGGCACTGTCGACAACTTGTCGGTCGCTAAGCTCGAAGAGTACGGCAAGGACTATGTGCCGGTGAAGCACGTCCTCGGCATGTATAAGCCGTTCTCGTTGTATCCGTTTATCTCTCGCGACGTTGCGCTCTGGGCCCCAGGCGGCACCGACGCAGACGAAATTGATAGACTCATCCGCGAGAACGCAGGCGAGCTTCTGGTGCGTCTCGATCAATTTGATCGCTTTGAAAAAGAGGGAAGAATCTCCTACGGCTTCCGCCTTGTATTCCAAGCCATGGACCGCACCCTTACCGACGAAGAGGTAAGTGGCATTATGACAAGGGTCTCCGCAGCGCTCACTGCTAAAGACTATGAGATTCGGTAAGGAATGAGAAACACCGAAAAGACTTTTCGCTGGCTTGTAGATACTCTACGCACTAAACGTATCCCGTTCGTAGTTAGCGGAGGGCTTGCAGCGCAAAGCTACGGGTCTTTGCGTGTACTCAATGATATAGATATTGAAGTTCACGACCACGATATTGAGACGGTTGCAAAGGACGTCGAGCGCTACATTACCTACGGTCCCGCACGGTATCGGGACGATCGTTGGGATTGTGTGCTGTTGAAATTGAACCACGAAGGTCAAGAAGTAGACGTTTGTGGTGGCGACACACTGAAAATCTGCGATGCCAGAACTGGCGAGTGGGTAGACTCTCATACCGAGTTTGATAAGACCGAGGCGCGAACGCTTTTTGGTGTTCCCGTGCCCGTGATCACACGCCAAGAGCTTATTGAATACAAAGCGATGCTTGTCGGGGAGCATCAGCAAGTGGACATTCGAGCCGTCAGTGCAGCGCAGAATTTGGCGTAAATTGGCATAAAATAGAGTGCTTTTTGTGCTATACTATAAGCAACCGAATACCGGCTATTTTTATGGCTAAAAACGACGAAAAGGTGAAGAAAGTTAAGGCGTATGACGCCTCGTCTATTACGGTGCTTGAGGGCCTCGAGCCAGTGCGTAAGCGCCCCGGCATGTACATCGGTACCACGGGGCCAGACGGCCTTCACCACCTCATCTGGGAGACCTTCGATAACTCGCGCGACGAGGCGATGGGTGGCCACGCAGACGAGATCGAGGTCACGCTCCTGCCGGGGGGCTACGTGCGCGTCGCCGACAACGGCCGCGGTATCCCGATAGGTATCCACCCTAAGACCAAGGTCTCGGCACTCGAGACTATTATGACCACGCTCCACGCCGGCGGTAAGTTTGGCGGCGAGGACTCGGGCTACAAGGTGTCGGGCGGCCTGCACGGCGTGGGTGCCTCGGTAGTGAACGCGCTTTCAGAGCACACTAAGGTGGTGGTCTTTGGTGGCTCACAAGACGGTGGGATACACACGCAGGAATACAAGATTGGTAAGTCGCTGTTCAAAACCAAGAAGATCGGCACGACCAAGCTCCATGGTACGGTGGTCACCTTTAAGCCCGATGTCGAGATATTTAAAGACGGTATCAACTGGAACTGGGAGAAGATTGTGGGCCACCTCCGCCAGCAGGCCTACTTGGTGAAGGGGGTGCGTATCACCACTATCGACGCACGGGAGAGCACGCACGCGGCCTTTTCTGAAGCGCTATTCATCCGCAATGAGGCACTCGATGTGCCGTCGATGGCGTTCTACTTCGAAGGTGGGTTGAAGTCGCTTGTGGCCTTCAACAACAAGCATCAGACGCCCGTACACAAGAACATTTTCTATGTTGAGCGCGAGGTCGACAACGTTATGGTCGAAGTATCGCTCCAGTATGTCGACGATATTGTTGCGCGCATCACCGCCTTTGCGAACAACACCTACAACGGTGAGGGCGGCACGCACGTCACTGGCTTCAAGACCGCGCTTACCCGAACCCTCAACACCTACGGCCGCAATGCAAATTTGATTAAGGAGAAGGACGAGAACTTCACCGGGGACGACGTGCTTGAAGGTATCACTGCCGTTATTTCCGTAAAGCTCCCCGAGATTCAGTTCGAGGGGCAGACCAAGGCCAAGCTTGGCTCGGTCGAGGCGCAGGGGGCAACGGCCACCGTATTCGGCGAAGCTTTTGCCTTCTTCCTTGAGGAGAACCCAGATGATGCACGCGCGATTATCAATAAAGTAATCCTCGCTCTTAAGGCACGTAAGGCAGCTAAGGCAGCGAAGGACTCAGTGCTGCGCAAGGGCGCCCTTGAGGGCATGACCCTGCCGGGCAAGCTCGCCGACTGTCAGACCAAGAGCGCGGCCGAGAGCGAGCTCTTTATTGTGGAGGGAGACTCGGCAGGTGGTTCTGCCAAGATGGGTCGGGATCGTCGCACGCAGGCTATCCTCCCGCTCCGCGGAAAGATCTTGAATGTCGAGCGTGCACGTATCGACAAGATGCTCGCCTCTGAGCAGGTGCGTAACTTGGTGGTGGCACTCGGTACGGCCGTGGGCGATGTGTTCGATTTGAGCAAGCTTCGGTATCACAAAATCATTATCGCGACCGATGCCGACGTTGACGGTGCACACATCCGCACGTTGCTTCTAACTCTTTTCTACAGGCACTTCCGCGCTATTATCGACGGCGGCTTTGTCTACATTGCGCAGCCACCGCTCTACAAGATTTCAAAAGGGAAGTCAGTGGCGTATGCGTACTCTGACCCAGAGAAAGAGGCGGTGCTCAAGGAGATGGGAGTTGCGCCGACTGAAGTGGCGGTGGTGGGCGAAGGTGACGATGCGGAGCCGGTAGAGGCTGAAGAGGAGGTTGTGACGGCAAAGAAGCCCACGAAGGCGAGCGTGCAGCGCTACAAAGGTCTCGGTGAGATGAACCCTTCAGAACTTTGGGAGACCACCATGGACCCCGCGCACCGTGTGCTCAAGCAAGTGAACGTGGAGGACGCCGAGGGAGCGGACCGTATTTTCGATATTCTCATGGGTACTGATGTTCCTTCACGCAAGTCGTTCATACAGTCCAACGCCAAGACGGCGAACCTGGACGTCTAGGTGACGGAAGTGGCAAACAAAAGACCGTCGCTCCCGCGACGGTCTTTTGTTTCAACCCGTTCTGGCGATTTAGCGGACGTTGATCTTGAACTCGATCGAATTGTTGGTGCTGTTTGACTCGCGGACGATACTGTCATCGTTGACGGTAATCACGAGTGGCTGCTGATCGCCCTTTACGCTTTGGTCAAAACCAAGTATGTAGTCGATGCTGTCACCAGGCCCAACTGAGGCTTGGGTTGTCGAGTGGTAGGTGTAAGACGAGCGAGTCGGAATCGATGCGCTGAAGCGCCACGTACCTGACCAGTTCGTGCCAATATTTTTGACGGTAAATTTAACTGCAGGGCGTGCGCCAGACGGCACGGTAGTGCTCGCAATAAAAGAGTCTGTCGCGTTCGTGGTGAGGTAGCCCACTACGCCTGCGTATACCGTGAGGTCGGCGAGACCGTACGGAGCCACGGTAGGTGCCGGTACGAGCACGGGTACGGTAGTGGTCGTAGGTGCCGATGGCTTGGCTGGGGTAGTCGTCGCTACGGCAGGTGTGGTACTCGCCACTGGGTCGCCAAACGAGATAATCGTACTTGTGGCAGTGGGCACCACGGCCACGTTTGCTCCGGGAGCCGGGTTGAAGAGGGAGCCAAGATATACGGCCGCCGCACCCACGGTGCCTGGTACGTAGCGAGCAGAATAGACAGCGCCCCAAACGCCAAGGCCGAGGAGAGCGATAAAGCCCACGACAGCGAGACTGTTCGTGGCCGCGAGGCGATACGATTGTATTTTTTCAGTATTCATAGTGTATATATACATACCACGGCTACCTTTCTGTGTCAAGCAGCGGAACTTGACAAAGTAGCAGCAATAGTGTATTGATATACAAGACGATATGGAACGGATTGTTGAGATGACTGCGCAGCTGGTCACAGGTGCGCGACTGGCCTATGCAAGGATGTGGAGCTTCCTGGGCCTTTTTGCGTTCATTTTCCTCGTTAGTACGGTCATGTTGGGTGCACTCGACCTCCTTCCGAATGCTCTTACAACAACAGCAGATAAAACCCTTGCGACGGTCGCAAGTGACCGTGCGCTCGCTACCACCTCACCAGCCGTGCGTGTCGAAGAGCCGGTGAAGATTGAGATCCCGTCGCTTGGTTTGACCGCGACGATCGCAAACCCTACTTCGACCAATGTCGCCGTGCTCGATGAGCACTTGCTCAAGGGTGCGGTGCGGTACCCTACTTCGGCAAAGCTCGGCGAGTCGGGCAATGTGGTTGTCTTCGGGCATTCGAGCTACTTGCCTGTGGTCATCAATCAGGCCTTCAAGACTTTTGACGGTATACAGAAGCTCAAGCAGGGTGACCTTGTAACGGTGTACTCGGCAGGCACGGCATATACCTATAGCGTACGTACCATGAAAAAGGAGAGTGCCAACGATGCCGTCATCCAGCTCGCCACTGAGGGCAAAGTGCTCACGCTTGCGACTTGTAACTCGTTTGGGGAGAAGAGTGACCGCTTCGTGGTCACCGCAGACTTTGTTGAAAGCCATTCGATCGGGGCGTAAGCCTTGATCGGATAGCTCTCCGTAAAGGAGTGCAGAGAATCGGAAACAAGTACCTTTCATCATTAACGGAATCTCAACTGTCGCTACCGAGCGACTCTAAAACCACGGGAGGTGATCGAAGTGGACGGACGCAGACATTGGATCCTGCTCATGCTTCTTGCTCTAGCGGCAGGGGCGTTGGCCTATTTCTTCTACTGGCCGTCGGGCAGCTCGGCGGCGGCGCAGACCGTGACACTGGCCCCTGTTCACAAGGTGGGCGTGTGGGATAACTGGAACGTTGCCCCTTTCGCGCTCACGCAGGAGGAGGCGTGCGAGAGGGCGGCGGCAGCGATCAGTGGCTTCGACATGCCAGCGCCGGTGAAGGCCCATTTCAAGGCCGCGATCGGTACCAACTGCAAAGGTGGCACGATCGCCTGGCTCACGCCGGGCACCGTGCTCGAGGAGATGTGGTCGACCGACCACATCGTCCGCAAGCAGAAGGTTGGCGAACTGCCCGTACTCCAATCGCCCGATGGGCGAGAGTATCGGAAGGGAGCCGTCGCCCAGACGGCACGGGCGCTCGAGTGGAGCTACTCGTATGGGGGGAAGACGTACCTCGTCGACCTCCCGTCCGTATGCTTCAACTGGTCGTGGCGCTTCGGTGCCACGTGCGTTACGCCAAGGCCGGTTGCAAAGCCGGCGCCGAAACCAGTGCCACAACAAGAGGTTTGCCGCGAACTCGTGTTCAATGCAAACCCCAGCGGCAAGGTCTGGTGGAGCATCGGGGGGAATACCCTGTTCCCACCCTCGGTATGCAATGCGCAGCGTCAGGGCGACGGTCCTTGGCGCGCCTGGTATGGCGAGTGCCACGAGTGCGAGGGAGCACTCTGGTACGTGCGCCGCATTCTCGGCAACACTGCGGAGATCTTCCAGAAATATCTCTACCCTGTTAAGGAAGTCCGACAAACCATCCGGTTCAGTCGGGCTGTCGAGGACAGTGTCGTGACCGTGTGTCTGGAGAACGCAGAAGGCGTCCAGACGTGCGGGTACTACGTGACACCCTCGCATTGGGAGGGTGGGCGAACCCGCGTCGAAATCCAGAACAGCAGCTGGATTCGGGAGGGGAATTGTCCCGATTGAGTTCGTCGGTGGTGGCGGGGGAGTGCAATACTCCCCCGTCCAACCACCATTTTTATACGCCGCATAAGCGGCAGGGAAACATTTAACAAAAAACATGAACAACACCAAAATTGTGCTTACATATCTGAACGCACGACCGCTTCTTGCCGGTCTGTTTACCGTATTCGTTACGGTAGCTATCGGTATGTCGATTGCCTTTGCGACTGTCCTCGTGACGCCTGCCCAAGTGCTGGCGCAGGTTGGCCCTCCCTGCTGTGTGCCCCCCCCCCCCCCCCCCCCCCCCCCCCCCCCCCCCCCCCCCCCCCCCCCCCCCCCCCCCCCCCCCCCCCCACACGCCGCAAAATGGTGGTTCGTGGCAAAAAAAAAAC
>JBAYUT010000017.1:0-14502 GCA_041674945.1 Minisyncoccota bacterium
ATCCAGCCGCCTTGCGACCAAGCCCAGCCCGTAATGTCGATCGTAGCCGCTTGCACATACTGCGGGAGAGCAAGACCAAGCCCCGCAAACAATAGCCCCGCCATAAGAAGATTATGGACTCTGTAACTGCGTCTTGTAAACATCTGTTTCATTAAAGTGCGGTGGTTTCTTTGATAAGCGCTGCGCGCTCCTCTTCGGTGAGCTCAGTAGACGCAGAAGCGCTCGTCTCGGTAATCAATGCTTCTCGCTCCTTATCCGACAAGTTTGAAGGTGCCGTTGCCGACGCCTCACTCATGAGCTGTGCTCGCAACTCTGCGTCCGCTTGTGACGAGGCTGCGAACGGGAACCATCCGTAGCGCCAGCTAATACCGAGCGCGAGCACGCCAAGCGCCACGACCACAAACACGATCCAGTACGCAACACCGCCTCTTGCTCCTATCTGTTGCATAGCGTCTAGTAGTCAGTCACCATCCAGTTGTACCGTACGTCCGCACAATTATCGCCGGTAGTGAACACGAAACCTGTCTCTGTTTTGCTTCCATTTGCTATCGCTGTGCTGCGGCAGTCTAAGGTATCGGAGGCCCCAGCGAACTCGTGTTGAATTATCGCGGTGTACGACGTATCTGGCATTCGCGCAAAGGTTACCGTATGCGTCTTCGAACCACCCACATGAACACCTGTTCTCGTGACCTTTCCACAGGAAATGATGCCCGTCGTCGGACTGATCGCAATCACTGGAGCGCCCGATAAACACGTGCCGCTCAACTTCTTCTGGACAACATTAAGATCGGCAGACACGGTGCCTGTCGTAGTGATAGTTGCGCCCGTGGAGAACGTTATCCCCGACCCCGCAGTGAGCGAAGTAATGCCGCCGCCCGAGCCAGCTGGCCACACGCTTCGACAGTCTGTACCTAGACAAAGCGATGGTGTCGTAATTTTTGCACCATTTGTTCCAAGAGGGCCGCCCTTTACAGTTATGCTGCCCGAATCCAAGTAGATGTTTCCAGTGTAGGCTCGAAGGGCCGTAGTCACACCAGCCCCAGTTCCAAGGACTAAACCACCCTGTTTGGTTTGCCCGTCTATGCTCGTGTTGAGCGGTGCTGCTGCGTCGCCACCAGGGGGCGCACTTGCTGGCTGTTCAAATGCCGCTACCGCTTGCAGACCCAACGAAAAAGCGAGTGTTCCCAAAATCAGACCGGTGGATGAGAAAATTCGACTAGTATTCATGAAATCTCCTACAATTACTTTATTAAGTTACTGTGGGTAAGTATAGCTGACCGCACCAGCGATTCTGGGGGCTACGTCACAACCGATGGGGACAACCAAAAGCCGCCCTCTGTTTAGTTATTGGCGAGGAAGTCTATGTCCTGCTGGAACCCGCCGGGGCCGTCTGCCTTGGCCATCACCTGCGTACCATAGGTCGCCACCCAGCCGGTCGCCGGACACGCCCGCCCCGAGAAGTACTTGCAAGCAGCATTTCGCTCCGCCGTGAGGCCACCACTCTTGGCGCCTGAGTCGCTCAGGTACATGGCCGCTGCCGTAATCGCATGTTCGGCGTTCCACGGATTAGTTGCCGGCACCCCGAGCGCATTTTTGAGCCGCGCCTCATAGAGCACCCAGGTCGAGGGGATAAATTGGGTTGGTCCCATTGCGCCGCCATAGCCGGCCGCCTGCGGGCACGAGACCGGCGTGGTAGACCAGTCCTTACCAAGAGCGTCGGTAATGCGCTTGAAGGGCACCGTGTCGCGCGGAGACTTCATAACCCCCATAAACACTTTGCCGGTATTCTTGCCGATGCCGTCTCCGGTCTCCAGGTTGGTCACATAACAGTTGCCCACGTTCTTACCCAGATCAGATTCTTGCGAGAGCACCGCGAGCACGAGCGCCGCTCTCACGCCCGTCTTCTGCGCGGCAGCCTGCGCATAGCGGATAGCGTCTCCCTGACTAATAGCTCCCGTGTCGCGCAGAGGAAAGAGTGCGGCACGTATCGCCGCAGCCTTAGCCTGACGCTCTGCAAGAACTTTTTTATACTCCGTCTCCTGATTCGTCGTTATGGCCAGGAGCTGCTGCTTCTGCGTCTTGTTCGTAGCTATCTGCAGCTTCTGCGTTTCAACCACGTGTTTGGCATCGAGGGTCTGATTTTGCTTAGCCGCCAGGTCTGCCTTCTCGGTCTCTGTCTGTGCCTTGGCATGATTTATATCCTCGAAGAGGAGGTGCAAGTTGGTCTTAATCGAGACAAACGCGTCGAGGTCCTTAAAGAAAGACGAGACATTGTCTGCCCCGAGAGCCACGCTGACCGCCGAATAGTCGTCGAGCATCTGGGTCTGACGCAGTATCGCAGCAAGGGACTCCATGCCCTTCTCAATACGGCTGGTCAGCTGCCCAATCACGACATTCTTGTTCGCAATCTGTGCAGCAAGCGTCTTAACGGCTATGTTCTTCGCGTCTATTTGTGCTTGCGCAGCCTTAATCTTGGCATTCAGAGTGGTTACGTCCCCTTGCAAGCTACTCTTCTGTGCCTGCGTCTCCTTGATAATCTGCTGCTGGGCGGCAATCTCCTTCTCAAGCTCTGCCAGCTGCGCCTGATACGCGGCTCGCTCTTGGGGAGTCAGGTCCTGCGCCTGCGCTGCCTGGTTTGATAGCGTAAACGCGCCGCCAGCGGCCACCGCGAGTACCACGAGTACGAAAAAAAACCTACGGGACATCTGCTCAGTATACCTTATGAGATACCCGCTCGTATCCCCGGAGTTGGGCGCTACTATTCTGCGTTTTCTGACGCACCCTCCTCACCACTCTCTTCCTTCTTTCCCTTCTCCTCCACTTCGACGCTCGAGATATCTGCTGGCGTCTCCTCAACCCGCTCAGCGGCAACCTCCTGCGTGAGGACAATAACCTCATCAGCATCGGTCACCAAGGTGACCCCCGCAGGGAGCACGAGGTCGCTCACGCGAATCTGTGCATTGACCTCCTCAAGCACCGAAAGATCGACGACGAAGTTCTGCGGGAGGTTCATAGGATCAGCTTCCACCTCAACTTCGTGGAGTACCTTAACCAAGTTTGCCCCTGCCTTGACCGCTGGCGCCTCACCCACGAATTCTACGGGGATATGGACCTGCACCTTCTCACCCTTGGTCACTGCGTAGAAGTCTACGTGACGTGGCTGGTTGGTAAGGGGGTCGAGATCAACCTCGTGAATAAGGGTAGGGAGCGCGGCACCGAGGCCAGAGAGCGACACGATAGCCGCCTCGCCCGCAGTAGCGAACACCTTGCTAAACTCATTTGCGGCAAACACTATTGGCGTAGCCTCTTGGTGCGCGCCATACACGACACCCGCCAATTTGCCCATACGCAAAAGCTGAGACGCACTTGCGCCTTCTGCCGTCCTCTTCTCCACATTTAAGCTCAACATATCAGCCGAGTATGCCGCATAGAGAGCATTTACGCAACTGCAGCCGCGACGCGCCTGAGGCGCGCAAGGAAGGCCGCGCGGGCGGCAGGTACGTTTTCTGTCTCTCCTTTCCACACTGCCAGAGCTTCGTCTTGCAGCGCTCGTGCATACGAAAACGTGAGCGGCCACGGCGCATCTACCACTTTTGCGTGCTTGGTTATCGCCGCGAGATTGTCGGTAGCTTGGTCCGGAGTCTGTCCGCCCGAGAGAAACACCACCCCAGCGATCTGACGCGGCACGCTCGCCATGAGCGCCGCGAGCGTATCCTCAGCCACTTCTTCAGGCGCATCTCTCTTCTGACTGTCTGCGCCCGTGAGCGCCATCGAGGTCTTAATGATGAGGCTCGCCCGGTCGACCGAGTGCTCGTCGAGCATCGAGAACAGCGTGTTGAATGTTTGTTCCATTACCACGCGCGTCTGCTTGCGGGAATGCTTACCTTCGAGCAAAATCTCGGGCTCGAGCACGGGCACCATGCCCGCCATCTGCACCTCACGCGCATAGGTCGCGAGACGTTTTGCGTTTTCATGTATCGCCTGCGCCGTCGGCAGAGTATCGCCCTCGATACGTATCACCGCCCGCCACTTCGTAAATATCGCCCCTTCTTTTTTGTACTCAACGAGCCGCTCGGGTAAATCGAGTAACCCATTGGTAATGAGCTCCTTGGGGCTGGTGGGAAACGGCTCCGTACCAAGGTCGACCTTAATACCAGGATGTATACCCCGCGCCGCAAGCGACTCGGGGAAACGCTTATTATCACTACCCTTTTGCGGCAATGTCTCACTGTAGAAAATGACACCCGAGAGATATTCCTCAATGCCCTCTGCGTCGCAGAACAGATCGCGAAACTCGCGACGCATCTCGGGGCTAGTAGCAATGCCATACGAGGCAAGGCGCTTAATGGCCGTTGGCGTACTTTCATCGGCCGCAAGGATTCCCTTCCCCGGTGCAAAGAAGGAACGCGCAATCGCGACAAGATCAGTCATACTTTTTATAGTAACACCCGAGCACGACACACCGCCGTGTTATCATCTCCACCATATGGATTTCATTGCTATTGGTGACACGGCGGTCGACGAGTTTATACGCCTTAAGGATGCCAAGGTGACCTGTGACATAGACAAAGAGAACTGCAGCATTTCAATGCGATGGGGCGACAAAATTCCATTCGAGTTTTCTGTACTCCTGCCGGGCGTAGGCAATGCTGCCAACGCCGCCGTTGCGGCCGCGCGCCTTGGGCTCAAGACTGGATTTATCTCAAATGTTGGTGCCGACGATTACGGGAGACAGACCCTCGAGCACTTTGCTGCTGAGGCCATCGACACGCAGCACGTTGTCGTCAACGAGAGCCTCCCCACGAACCACCACTATGTCCTCTGGTATGAAGAGGAGCGCACGATTCTTATCCGCCATGAGGCCTATCAGTACCGGCTACCAGAAGACTTTGTTGCGCCCCGGTGGATCTATCTCTCGTCCGCGAGCACCGAGTCGGAGGCGTTTCATCTCGCGCTTGCCGAGTGGCTCAAGGCTCATCCAGAGACCAAGCTGGCCTTCCAGCCGGGCACGTTCCAGATCGCCATGGGAAAGGAGGTTCTCGCTCCGCTATACGCTGCTACCGAAGTGCTCGCCTGCAACAAGCAAGAGGCCGAGAGCATTCTTGGCGTTGGCGACACCCCACTCTCTACGCTCCTCTCACAGATGCATGCACGTGGCCCGAAGACCGTGATTATCACCGACGGACCTAAGGGTGCCTATGCCTCTGACGGCACAGCCGCGTTCAGGGTGCCCATGTACCCTGACCCCAAGCCACCGTACGAGCGCACGGGCGCAGGTGACGCCTGCACAGCAACTATTGTTGCCGCACTCTCGCTCGGCAAGCCCCTTAGAGAAGCGCTCCTCTGGGGACCCGTAAACTCGATGTCGGTCGTGCAGGAAATCGGTGCGCAGAAAGGCCTGCTTACGCGCGCGGCACTTGAGAAGTTTCTTGCTGAGGCACCGCCAGAGTATCGCGTAGAATCTATATAATTTCCCCTTACGGCGCGGCACTCACGTCTGCGAACGTGCCGATAAGTATGAGCGGTATGCTGCTTTCTACGGCGTGCAAGATCAGCACGGTAGCAAACGCGCCCCAAAGCGTAATAATGAGACACGCATAGTAGGTGTTAATTTTTTGCGTCATGCTGCCACCAGCGTGCGCGCTGCCGCTGCGATATGTGCCGCGTCGAGCCCATAATGCATAAGCAGCTCCTCGGGCGTGCCCGACTGCCCGAACTGGTCGGCAACACCGAGCCGCTTCACTCGTACGGGATGCTTGTCAGAGAGCAACTCGGCAATAGCCGACCCAAACCCGCCCATCGCCTGATGTTCTTCTACGGTGACGACGCATCCTGCGCGCGTCGCGACGTCGAGCACCGCAGCTTCGTCGAGAGGCTTAATGGTAGGCACGTGGAGCACCAGGCTTTCTATACCGCTCTCTGCAAGAGTCTTTGCTGCACCGAGTGCCGCATAGCTCAACGAACCTGTGGAAAGTATGGCGACCTGCGGCCTGTCTGCCTGCCACAGCACCCTCGCCTTCCCTATGACAAAGGGCGTATCAGCGGTGGTAAACACTGGCGTCGCCGCACGCCCAAAACGCAGGTACACCGGCCCGTCAGTTTGTGCTGCCGCAACTACCGCCTTACGTGCCTCTTCTGCATCTCCTGGCGCAATGACCGTCATGCCCGGGAGCATGCGCATCATGCCGATATCCTCGAGCATTTGGTGCGTGGCACCATCGGGGCCCACCGATACGCCTGCGTGCATGCCGCAAACCTTTACCGGCACCTGATTGAGCGCAATGGTGGTGCGTATCTGCTCGTAGTTTCTCCCTGGATTAAACGCGGCGTAGCTGGTGATAAAAGGTACCTTTCCCGCGCGCGCCATGCCCGCCGCCACGGTCGCCATGTTTTGCTCAGCAACACCCATCTCGATAAACCGATCGGGAAACTCCTTTTGGAACCATTCTGCACGCGTGCTTTCGGCAAGGTCGGCACAGAGCACCACCACATTCTTATCTGTCTTACCCGCCTCAACAGAGCCCGTGCCAAAACCGTCTCGGGTCGGCCGTTGTTCTATATCGTCTGCAAATATCTTCGCGGAGAGTTTTAGTTCAGGGTTAAGCATATTCATCGGTCACCTTACCGCCCATGGTACGGATTTCTTTCAAAAATTTCTCGCTCTCACTCTTGCTCGGCGTCTTGCCGTGCCAGCGGTAATCAAACTCGATGTCCGGCACGCCCTTACCGGGGATCGTGTGCGCAAGAATCAACGTCGGCTTCTCTGCAATAGCCTTTGCCTCTTCGACCGCCGCAATAAACGCAGCCACGTCGTTACCGTTTACCTCAATCACGTGCCAATTGAACGCACGATACTTGTCGGCAAGCGGCTCGAGCGGCATCACGTCCTCAGTCATGCCATCAATCTGTATATTGTTGCGGTCCATCACGGCCGTGAGGTTGGCTAGCTTGTGCTTACCGGCGAACATCACCCCTTCCCAAATATTGCCCTCTTCTTGCTCGCCATCGCTCATCACGCAGTAGACATGATTCTTCTTACCGTCCATACGGTGCGCAAAGGCTATTCCCGCCGCCTGCGAGAGCCCCTCTCCGAGCGGCCCCGAGGTGGTCTCAAGACCAGGGAGCCGCAAGCGCTCTGGGTGCCCCTGGAGACGGCTACCAAACTTGCGCAGCGTGAGGCACTCCTCAAGGGGGAAGTAGCCTGCACGGGCCATCGCCGCATACCGTACGGGTACCGTGTGCCCATTACTTAGTACGAGCCAGTCGCGCTCGTACCACTCTGGGTTGGTCGGATCGTGCTTGAGAATATGAAAATAAAACGCGGTGAAGATGTCTGCCAGCCCGAGCGGGCCTGCGGTGTGCCCACTCCCCGCCGCCACGAGCATCTCAACAATCGTCTCTCGCACAAGCGCCGCCTTCTTTTCGAGCGCCGCCACCTCGGTATCACTGAGTGCCATACGTCTAAGTATACCGTGGCACTCTAGACGCCAAACGGAGTCTTAAGCGCCTCAAATGCGGCCGCCGTCTTTGCCAGGTCTGGCGCATGATTGATAGCAGAGCCCACAATGACGCGCGAAACCCCTGCTTCGACAAGGTCCTTCGCATTCTCCAGCGAGACGCCACCATCGACCTGTATGTACGCCTCAGGATGCGCACGACGATACGCGCGCACCTTTTCAAGAACGATAGGATTGAATGGTTCGCCTTGTCGGCCAACCGTGTCGACACCCATGAACTGCACATACTCCACTTCCTCAGCATGCTTAAGAAGTACGTCTACGGGCGTATCGATATTGATAGAGAGCCCAATCGAGACCAAGGCGGCGATAAAGTTGGCCTCGGCACCCACCAGGTGACGCATGCGCGCAATGAGTCCAGAGATGTCGTCAGTACACTCGGCGTGTAGCGTGAGCCGCACAAAGCCGAAGTTAATGAGCTCTGGCGCAATCTTCTCTGGATCTTTGCAAAGCAAGTCAGCCTCATACTTGACTCTATCGAGCCGCGGCAAAAAAATACCCTGGCCAATATGATTACGCAAATCAGACCCTTCCGTGTTGTAGGGCCATGATGCGGGCGTCGCAAAGACCCCATCGACAAAATCCACCTGCACGCGACGTGCCGGAATCTGGTCAAAATAGGCGAGCCGGTCCATAAGCTCTCGGTACGAGGCGGGAATCACGGCCGGCACGAGTAGTCTCATGACTATAAGTATAGACTACTCGCGCGCTCCCACCGGCGCCTCCTGTGCGCAGCGCTAAAACTTGGCCAAACGACGTAGATGGCGCTCGCCAGCAGAAAAAGGGGTGTCCAAGAATATCTTCACCGCCTGCTTTGCCTCGTCGGTCGAGATAAAGCGAGCGCCAAGCGAGAGGATGTTGGCGTCGTTGTGCGCGCGCGGGAGCCGAACAATGTCATAGATATCTTCAGAGTTGCCGCCGCCCTGCTCGAGCGGGGCGACTGCGGCACGTGGTCCGTAGAAGAGTGCTGCTCGCGCACCACCCACGCGATTGGCACACATCATTTCTCCTTGGCCACTGCCGCCTATCGCAATGCCAAAAGAGCGCTCCTCGCTCGCCACGCGCAGAGCAAGTGGCGTCATGAGGTCTGGATAATCATCTTCTGCTGCAAACTCAAATGCCCCCAAGTCTTCCCCCTCGTACCCAAGCTCAGAAAGATACTCAAGCAAGATGCCCTTGAGGGCAAAGCCTGCATGATCGGCGGCGAGGTAGACCTTAGACATTGCTTTTCGATGCGGCAATCACGTGACGCACAAGTGACTCGGTGTACCCCATCTCGTTGTCGTACCACGCAAGCACTTTGATTAAGTTGCCGCCCACAACTCGCGTCATGCCCAAATCGGCAATCGAGGCGTGCGGTTCCCTCACTATGTCGCTCGAGACCAGCTCCTCGTCGGTAGCGTCGAAGATGCCCTCCCAGCGCGAGTCTTGAGCGGCCTTGCGCAACACGTCGTTCACCTCCTCTACGGTCGTTGCGCGCTTTGCGATGAAGGTGATGTCGGCTATCGAGCCAGCCGCTACGGGCACGCGGAGCGACACACCATCGAAGTTCCCTGCGAGTGCAGGATACGCCTTGGCCACCGAGACCGCCGCGCCCGTAGAGGTGGGCACAATGTTTTGCGCAGCCGCTCTCCCCTCCTTCAAATCTTTCTTCGCAGGGCCATCAACAAGCGACTGGCTAGCCGTGTATGCGTGGGTGGTGGAAAGGATCGCCTTCTCAATACCAATCGCCGCGTCGAGTATCGCGATAACCGGACTTGCGGCGTTCGTGGTGCATGACCCGTTCGAGGTTATCGCACAGGTGCCAAACTTCTCTTCGTTTATTCCCATGAGAATCGTTGCGCCACTAGGGTCTTCGCTCTTGCTTGGTGCAGTGATCACCACATGCTTTGCTCCTGCAGTGATGTGGGCCCCCGCCTTCTCGTAGTCGGTGAAGAACCCTGTCGACTCTACGACCACGTCCACTGCGAGATCTTTCCACGGCAGGGCGGCCGGATCTTTCTCCGAAAAGAATTTCACTGATCTCCCCTCTATCACCAATGCACCCTCTTTGGCCTCTACCGTAAACGGTGCGCGGCCGTACACCGTATCGTAATTGAGTAGATACGCGAGATTCTCGAGTGACCCAAGGTCGTTTATCGCGACAATCTCGATATCACGACCCTGAGAGCGGCGCGCAAACGCCCGCCCGATACGCCCGAAACCGTTAATTGCAACGCGGATAGCCATACGTAAAGTGGAAATTATTAATACGTACTACGGAGTATACCCCATGCAATATAGAGGGGGTATCTCATGGCGCGTATCACTCGGCCGGCGCGAGGGAAGGCTCGGCTGCAGGCGCAGGGTCAGCTGCCGGTGCCTGCTCGGGCTCAGGAGCCGGTTCTGGGGCCGCATCAACAGTCGTTGTTATAGTCGTAGTAGTGGTCGTCGTGATAATCACCGTGTCCTCACCTGCTGCCGCTTCCTCGGGTACCACCTCAGCATCAGACGAGCCGGTAGTGGTGGTGGTCGCAGAATCAACCACCGCTGCGCCCTCCCCAGAAGTTGATGGCGTCGTGCTTGCCGAGGCCGCGGGCGTTGGAACTACTTCTGGCAATGTGCCCTGCACCGAGTAGGTCTCCACCGTGCCGCCGCCCTGCGTCACGGCGTACGCGGGGCTCGAGGTTGCTGTGGTTGGCGTCATGAGCTGGCCGTCGGTCTGCACAAGGAAGTAGTCGAAGGAGACGTCTCCACTCTGTGGAGCCGAGAGCTGCACCCTGAAGCCGCCTTCGCGCTTCTCGCTCACCCACCAGCTGCCCTGTACCTGTGAGGAGAAGGTCACGAGTATCTTGGTCGACGTATGCACAAAGGCGTTAGTGATATCGACATACGTGTTACCAGCATTTATCGTCACGCTCGCGGCACTACTCGTACCGTCGGTGTCGCGCGAGGCCACAAACTGTCGCGAGACGAGCGTGTTGAACTGCGCGATGCCGCGCTGCACCGTGATACCTAGGTCTGCCAGTGCGGTAGTGAGCATTGAGGTGGAGAATGTGCCCATACTTGAGTTAACAGAGATTGCCCCGCTTTCTAGCGCGACGAGGCGGTCCTCAAGTGAATCGAGCCGCATGGCGGTGGTGCTGGCGAAGGTCAATTCGCGTGTATTCATTTCCTGCAGTGCCTTCGTAAGCAGTGCGAGCACGGCATTCTTTTGAACGGAGCGTGGTGCACCCACTTCGTTATGTCCTGCAAGCGCAGGGCTCAGGGCATCAAGCTCCTCCGCAACGAAGCCCCACATCGTCGCGCCCGTCTCATCGTTATTGTACACATAGGTCACCGCGCGCAAACGCGTCAATGCGTCGATTCCATCGATGGCAAGATCGACGATGTCATGCTTCTTAGTTCTCGAGGACGAGTCGCAGTCTCCACTGGTAGCAGATCCTGCTTGCAGAATCGACCCCCCGGTCGAATCGGCGCATACAAACCGCGACGCATCAGTTGCCGCATCAAAAGAACCTACGCTGACCGTTCCGCTGGTTACGACTAGGTTGCCTGCGTTTATCCCCGCTCCTCCAGCAGTAACCGTAAGTCCGCCAGCGGTAATGGTCGCCCCACCGGCGGTCACCGTTAGTCCACCAGCCGTAGCCTTTAAGCCTCCACTGGTTGTGAGTAGGCCCGCAGCATCAAAAGTCATAAGTCCGCCGTCACTGTGAGTGTCTGCCGTGTTAAATCCATTGGTGGTGAAGTACAACATACCTCCTGGATTGCCGTCGCCGGCAGCCGTGTCGTGTATGCCTTTGATTTGCGCAAAGGTAGTCTCGAGACATGCACCGCTACTGTAGCAACCACGAAAGGACAGACTTGGTCCTGCTGTACTAGCTGCAGCAACCCAGTTAGTGTTTGCGATGCGAACGTTACCTGTTAGCCCCTGGTCGGCACCCGCGCTCACGTGGAGCAACGCGGCCGGCGTCACTGTGCCAATACCCACCTTACCCGCAAAATAGTTGCTGGCAGTCCCGCTAGAGTAGATATTCCATTTGTTCGACCCGCTACTTACTTGAGAATCAATACCGATATTGGTGCCTCCTTGGGTCAGATCCTCCACCTTAACGCCAGTGAAGTTTGTAATCGTTGCTGCAGCATTCTTAGTAATGTTCATCACACGCGCACCGACAAGATTGGTCACCGTTGCGCCAGCGCCGATAGCACCACCACCTAACGCCGCAAGATCATCGATATCTGAGAAAGCGTTGTACCCATCGAGGTTTGTGACCGTTACGGTACCAGTGGTAGCGCCCGAGCCTCTTGAGACGTGCGGCCGAGACCCAAATCCGAACATATGCACAAAGGTAACGGATGTGTCGTCATTGACTTGCGCGACTGGCCTACTGAGAAACGGTATGAGAGTGCCGTTATGTGTAATGCCCGCAGTTAGTTTTACGGTTGGGGCGCCCATAAAACTGTTGAGTGCGGAAAATCCGGCCGTCGTTACTCCGAGATTCAACGTGCCTGTATCAATGAACAATCGATAGAACGGATTATCGTTGTTGGCGCCTGTCCAGGTAACCGTAGGACTGGCTGCAAGCGCCTGGTATGCCGCCACACCCACGGTGCCCGCGCTCGAGGTAAGTGTGAGCGTTGGGCTATTGGTCATAGCGCTGGTCGCCAGCCCCGACCCAACGTCAATCGTGCCATTCTTGGTATAGAAATTTGTCGTACCTGACAATGTCGAATTGCCCTGCACAAAGAACGATGTTGTCGGTGCGGCAGTGCCGACCCCAACGTACCCGTTGGGACTAATCGTAAGCGCCGGAACAGACGATGTTGCGAAGGTCGAGGGTGAAGAGGTTGCGAAGTAGAGGTAGCTGTTCTTGGCGCGGAGGTTCCAGGCGTTGTTGGTGAGTGAGGCATCGGTAAGCGTGATCTGCGGAGCCGTAGAAGTAGAGATGGTCAGAATGCCACGAGGTGTAGTAGTACCGATACCGACTGCGCCTGTCTTACGGATGACCATTTTTACTGAGAGGTTATTGGTCGAGTCGGCCGTAAGAAACTGTAACCCGCCGATTGTTTGTGCTGACGCGGATTCGGCAACACTCGCGGTGATCCCCTCGATACGCGCAATTTCCCGAGCTGTAGAGCCGACAATATTATCTGAATTAAGAAACGAGAGTCGGCTTGAAACCGTACTGGGTGATCCTGTGGTACCGCCAATTTCCAGTGCTGCGATCTTTGGAGCTCCAGCCGCAACGTCTGCTCTAAGCGTGAGATACTTGTTTGCTCCCGAGACGAGGCCAGGCGCAGCAGTGCCCACACCCACATTCCCTGCCTGAGTAACAATGAAGTCGGTCTTGGTGGAAGAACCGACTACAAAGGAGGGCTCGCCCACAGCCTGACTCACTGGGTTAACACTGAACTTGCCCCACGGAGTGGTGGTGCCAATACCAATCCTTCCGGTGGATACTGCGGATGAAGATGTGGGGTTGTAAGCACTCAAGCCCGTACCGTAGATCAAGTTCCCTATCGAGAGCATGTTGGAGCTGGCGATTGAGGGCAGGTCGACACTGTTACCAATAATAATATTGTTGGTGCCGGTGGTTAGATTTGCTCCTGCCTGATAGCCCAGAGCAACGTTGCTGGAGCCAGTGCCAAGATTGAGTGCGTACTT
Organism: Minisyncoccota bacterium; assembly: GCA_041674945.1. Lineage (GTDB taxonomy): Bacteria > Patescibacteriota > Minisyncoccia > Phycocordibacterales > Phycocordibacteraceae > C7867-001. Next base: position 13,165 of record JBAYUT010000017.1, read on the forward strand.
CCCGAGCGCTGTGTTGTAGGACCCCGTGCTGTTGGTATAGAGCGCACCCATACCAACGGCAGTATTGTCCTCACCGCTTAGGTTCAGATACAGGGACTCGAAGCCGAGTGCCGTGTTGGAGCCGCCCCCAAGATTGGTGTACAGCGATCGCGCGCCGATGGCCGTGTTATTTATCCCCGTGACACCCGTGGTTGAGTAGAGCGCTTGATATCCAAACGCGCTGTTATCGCCACCCGTTGGCACCGCGTTGCCCGCTCCGATGCCTACATACGTTCCCTCTTTCGGAGCCGAGGTGTACAGGACAGTACTACCATCTTGCTTGTATCCGGTGGTTGCGCTCACATTTACGTAGCCACCCACGTCGAGCTTGTAGGCGGGCGCATTTACCCCAACACCCACAAATCCGCTTGGATTAATGGTCAGCGCTGCAATAGAGGAGGTAGCGAAGGTCGATGGCGAAGATGTTGCGAAGTAGAGATAGCTGTTCTTGGCTCGAAGGTTCCAGGCGCCGCTGGTGAGTGAGGCGTCGGTAAGCATGAGCTGTGCGGCAGTCGAGGACGCAATAGCAAGACTTCTCTTGGGCGTGCTGGTGCCAATACCGACGTTCCCATTTGGAAACACGGATGACACGATGCTTACTCCGCTTCGGGTAATATCAAGTGCCGAAGCGGCAGTCAGGTTATTGTCTGCCACCGCACGAACACTAAACATACTTCCGTTTACAAGAGTATCCCAGAGCTTACCGTCCGATGCGGCATCGCTCTCATTGTAGTAAACGCGCGGAGAAGTAGAGTCCACTTGCAGCGCACCGGCTACACCACCACTCGAGATAGTGAGTAATGCGCCCGTAACGACCGAGCTTGTGGTGGGGGCGGCCGCACCAACGATGACCTTGCCACTTTGTGTGATGACGAAGTCAGTCTTGGTGGAAGAGCCCACCACGAAGCTAGGTACACCGGCCGCCTGGCTCGCTGGGTTCACACTGAGTGTTGCCCACGGGGTCGTAGAGCCAATACCCACATTGGTGCCCGTGTTGTTGTAGATGTTGCCACCAGCATTGGTCCAGTAGTTGGTGCCGGAGCCACTCGTAAGACAGGTACCATTGACCGCGTAACAGCCGTTCTTGAGATTGAGCCCGTAGCCGAAGGTCGAGGTGGCCGTGTTGCTAATGTTGATGGTGTTTGCACCCGTGTTGCCAAGGGAGAGGAGTGTCCCTGGCGTAGTACTGCCAATACCCACGTTGCCGGAATTGTTCTTATAAATATCGTTGCCGTTGATAGTCCACGGTGTGTTGATGGTAAGCGCCGTACCTCCCACCAGTGCGCCAGGAGTGCCGAC
>JBAYUT010000018.1:0-13530 GCA_041674945.1 Minisyncoccota bacterium
CTCAGCCCGAAAGGGTTGAGGATAGTTCCGAAAGGAGCTGTCGCTCGGTCTTGTGTGGCCATTTCTGTTGCCTGGCTAGACCGAATTTATTAGAAAACCCCACGCGAAAATATATGAAAAGTCACCAACGGGGATTCATCCCCCTGGTAGCTATAATCCTACTCGGCATAACAGCTGTAGTTGGTGGAACCATAGCTACCGTTTCAATACACAATTCCAACCCTAAGCCTAGTTCAGAGGTTGGTACCAAGGCAGACGGACCTGCTTTAGCCCCTGTTTCGGCTCGTGTCGAGAGTTCTGAGACAAGTGCGGAGGTTATCACATCTAATCCTGTTTACTCTAACGTCGAAGCGAGCACAAAGACCGAGCCAGCTGAGACCGGTAACGTGCTAAGAGATAGCACAAGAAAGACATGCACCAGCGCTCAAGAACAAGATGACCTGGCTGGAAAAGGTTTGATCACTGACATCCGCGCTCTTTGTGATCAATTGCTCAAAGGTAACTACACGCCAGAGAATATACGAGACAAAGAAGCGGCCCTTCAGGAAAAATGGAGGCTCTGGAAGGTGGCTACAGTAGAATACCGAACTAATGCATTTGAAGTAAAAGATCGGGATAGTGAAGAGCCAGAGAACTCTAATAATCAGGTACCAACAACTCCACAACCTGACAGAGAAAGATACTCAGAGTCATCCACTTATCCGATCATCCTCACGTTTACAGATAACTACGGGAACATTAAGAAGAGCTCTGACTATAATGGCTATCAAGGTATTTATTCAACAACAAATAAGGCGAGACTCCGTGTAGGTGACACAATCAAAGTAACAGTTGAAGCGAAGGATCCTAAAGGACGGGCACTTGAATATAACTGGAATGCGAGCTCTCAACACTTCAATGATGCTGTGGGTCGTGGAAAGTACACTACCAGCAACACTCTTACATACACACTCACCGCAGATGATCTGAAATCGGCCGGAGAGACTTTCCGACTCGCATACCAAGTGAGAGTAGCAGTGACTGACTACTACCGATTCGGAGGCGGTCAATACGATGATGCTGGATTTATCGACTACTCCCTCCAGCCATGAGGTCTAAGACAATGAGTCCATTTGTCGAAGGAATCATATTCAAAGTCTTGGCGATTGGATGCTCAATCTGGATACTGCAATACGACCTTATCCTACTCATACCAATACTAGGATTGGTTGCGTCTCTGCGAGAGCTAAGTGCGCTCAAAAATGTTGAAGATAAGCCACGGAATACTTAAGTCAATAGATTGAAATCAACCCGGGAAACTGAAAAAATACAAGAATTCGAGGACTGTCACTTTTGATTCTTTGAATTCCAGAGCGAAATCAAAAAGCCAAAATCAGCTGGAAAATTGGGGCAAAAATCGCTACAATTCAACTATGGGAACGACTGATGACCCAAGCTTAGTCTTGGGTGTTCTGCACAATTTACTGGAAAACGGAAGTCTTGTTGATGGGAACAAGACTAGGTATCTTCTTGGTGAAATAAGTGGTTTGTCTGAAACTACTGAACTTCGCGTACTCAAAAAGCTCCACGACGATAAGATACTCAAAGTGTCTTCCTACACTCGATCGAATGGTGAAGCGTATCCCATTGCTGACGACTTCACCAAGTCTCGTAGGATGAATCCTGCTCATAGGTTTATAACAGATCCGCCATCTTCAGCATTTATCATGACAGAACCGGTATCAGCAACAGTCATTTTTAATAAGGCAAAAGTTAAAAAGAAAATAGATGAACTAAATAGCCACCAGCCAGTTAACAAAGAAGGACGAGCTCTTCAAAAAGATGAGAATGGAGATTTCAGATTTAGAGGCAAGCCGCTATTGATCAATAACAAGCCACTCGAGCACGGTTCGTTGCACTACATGGTAATCGACATTCTCTATAAAAAAGGTAACCAGGATGGAAAAGTATCCCAAGCGGTGATGGAAAAAGAGCTTCGTAAGCAAAGGGACGAAATGTTTGATCTCCCACCAGACAAGATAAAAAAGGCTGTCAGCAACGCTCTCCTGAATCTCTTCCGACGTACTACTATCGGCGGCGGAAAACTAGAAAATACTCTTCCAGACCAAAGAGAGCTTGTTACCACATATCGTGAAGGCAGACATTTTGCCGGATGGATACTGAATAATCCAAGCGCTTAATCCCAATTGCTGGCGTTTGCTGGTGGACAACCCAAAAGGTTGTCCATTTTTGTATTGTGCCAGAACGTAATTCTCGCCAGCATACAGTCACGCCAGCACTAAATAGATGCAGACAAAAGAGCTTGAATAGACATACACCAGCAGATCAGTCAGAGATTCGGTCTGCCCAACAAGGAGTCCATCAGTCGCCTTGTTGGGCATAGCGAATCCCGGACCATGCGGTGGTTCAAATGACATTCAAGCCTAAAGCAATACAAGAACTTAAAGAGATCATGTTCCGAGACTACGGAGCAACTCTTACGGATGAAGAAACCCAAGGACTGGGACTGTCTTTATTGCGTATCTCAAAGCTGGCAAGTGTTGCTCTCGCTCGAGCGGATGAGAAGAGACTCGTCCATTCAAGCGAGAGGAAGACATCCTCTCAGAGCAAAGACCAGCGTACAGGAATGTGCGCCTCTTCAAGCCCTGGGCGAACCTATACGGGGCTTGTAAAAATAAAACAGGTATAGGCTTGGTTCCGTGATCCCGCGGTACAGGGATGCCGGGTGTCGGCAACGAACCAAACCACTGATTGCGGAGTAGCGAGAGGACCCTAACGCAATCATGTACGCCACAGTGGGCTAACGCTAGCTGTTGGACAGATGGGACCAAGTCGCTCTCCGAGAGACAACGGACTAAGAGCACGGCGAGCCCCCTTAAACCCTTTTGGGTTGTGGGGGTAAGGGGGCTCTTAGTACCGGGCCAGGTGTCAGCCTTTATTTCACTAGACTTAATAACTTGTCTCGGTACTGTTGTATGTATTAGCCAATAAAACTATGAAAAATAAAATCAAAACAACTGAGAAAATAAAGTACTTCGTCTATTGCAGAAAATCTAGTGATGCAGAAGACCGACAGGTCCAATCTATTCCAGATCAAGTTAACGAGTTACAGAAGCTAGCAAAGGAGGTCGGCATACAGGCCATCGAAGTTTTCTCTGAATCAAGATCAGCGAAAGAACCAGGACGTCCAGTATTTGATGAGATGATTAAGCGAGTCAAAAAAGGTGAAGCTAATGGACTCATCGTCTGGAAACTCAATCGACTTTCTCGAAACCCAATAGACGGAGGAATGATAAGTTGGCTACTACAAGAAGGAATCATTAAGCATATTCAGACATACGGAAGAAGCTACTTCCCAGAAGACAACGTGCTTATGATGCAGGTTGAGCTCGGTATGGCTACTCAGTATGTCCGCGACTTAAGTGTTGATACAAAACGAGGCATTCGTTCAAGAGAGCAAAATGGGTTACCAAACGGTGTTGCACCAATTGGATTCAAAAATGACCTATTGTCAGAGCCTGGAAATCGAGGCTGGTTGATAGATGAAGGTAGGTTTCCTTTGATCAAACAACTCCTTGAACTATATGCCACAGGAACGTACTCTATTCGACAGCTGACTCAGATAGCAAATGAAGAGATGGGCCTGAGGACACCACAAAGAAAAAAGCAGGGTGGTAAAAAACTAGTTATTTCATACGTTGCCGATACTATTCTCAAGAATCCTGTGTACGCTGGATTCTTCTTCACAAAAGACGGAAGCAGATACGAGCTTCAGGCGGACTTACCTAGGATGATCACTGAGGATCAGTACTGGCATATTCAAAAGATCATAGGTAGCAAGGGTCGTCCTCGACCATCCACCAATAAACTTCTATTTACATATACAGGGAAAGCCGTCTGTGGTGGGTGTGGTGGATCTGTAACTGCTGAGCATAAGTATCAGCTCATCTGCCCAGGGTGCCGACTGAAGTTTTCATACCCGAATAAGACCAACTGCCCGGGTTGCAGTATGGTTATAGATAAAATGGAGAGCCCTACATACCTCCATTACATTTACTATCACTGCACAAAAAAGAAGGACCCGAATTGCAAAGAAGGTAGTGTGCAGGAGGTATTCATAGACCGGCATCTTGCTACCTACTTCAAAGAGAATCTGAGGGTATCTAAGGCTCTATCGGACTGGTGTATCGAGAATCTAGGAACACTTGAGGTGAGTGATCAGGAGAACGAATTCGAGAAGAAGAAGTCACTCCAAGCAACCCTAGTGAAGAAGGAAAATGAGTACAAGGAGCTCGTAATGATGAAGGCGAAGGGGCTTATAACTGAAGATGACTTCTTGCAGGTTAAAGAGCCCGTGAGGCTGGAAATTGAGTCTATAAAGGGTCATCTGGCATCACTGGGCCATGTGGATCCAGCAAGACTAGAAAGAGCACACAAAGCATTCAACCTTGCTCAAGGCATCGATGAAGTGTTCACAAATGGAAGCATTGAAGAGAAGAAAGCAGTTCTTTCAGAAATTGGCTCGAACCTAACACTTAAAGACAAAAAGCTCAGTGTTTCCAACGCAAAAATGTACGACGCCATCATAAACGGTCTACTTACGGCAAAAACAAAAAACACTCGGTTCGAACCTGAAAGTATCGTTGATACATCAAGTCGAAACGAGGTTTTTGTGGACGTCTGTCCAACTCTGCTCCGCGAGTAGGACTCGAACCTACAACCAACGCCTTACACTCGATCCCTGCTCTCGTAGGGGAGTGGACTATATCATCACCGGTTCTCGGTGCGAGGCGTTTCCAGCCTTTCGGCCGTACTCCCTTGCGGGATAGTCTCTGAACCTTTCCGTCAGTGCGACGGACTTGGCTGCTGATTGCCCTCGTCTTTCTCGTTAGGGTTTCCAGCAATTAACCTCGTTTTCATTCTCAGATTCCTCTGAGACGCTGCCTTCGACAGGGCGCTGCTCTACCATTGAGCTATCGCGGAATCTTTTAGCCGTTTTACGGGCGTTTAGGCATTCTAGCTTATAAATCGTATGTCGCAATGCTAGAGTACCCCCATGTATATTCGAGTCTATGTCACCCCTAGTGCGCGGAAGGAGAGGGTAGAGCAGGTAGACGAGATGCTCCACATATCCGTAAAAGAGCCCGCGCAGGGCAACCACGCCAACACGCGCGTGCGTGAGCTGGTGGCGCTGCGCTACTCTGTCCCCCTCGGTAGGGTCCAAATCCTGACAGGGCATCATTCTCCTGGTAAAATGTTAGTGGTTACTACCAAGCGAGCCGAGTGACAAAGAGTGTCTGCACTCATTTGTCCGAGGCAAGCGCCGGGAGAAAGCTTCGCTTATTGGCTAACGCACCTCGCTATGAACATCACCATTAAGTCTGCCAAGTATCCACTCGCGCCAGAGACGGAAGCACTTATTGAGGAGAAATTAGCAGCCCCCATGCGACTCTTTGGTGAGAAGGGAGACGCAGCTCTGCTTGAGATAGAGGTGGAGCAGGCACCCGCCGAGGGGCGCTCCTCTGAGCCGTGCAAACTCACGGCGAAGCTCTCGATAGAAGGCAAGGTCTTCTACGCCGAGGCGGTAAAGCCGACCCCAGAGATAGCGGCCGACCGCGTGCGCGACGATTTTGAAGCAGAAATACGCAAAGTTCGCGGTCGCTCACAAACGCTCTACAAGCGCGGCGGCGCGGCGATCAAAAAGATGTTGCGCTGGGAGTCTTAGTTACGAGACTGAAAATCCTCAAAATTCATCTCGTTCCTGCCCTCGGGCACAACGCGTTCGATGGTGAACTCATTGCTTTTGTATGAGGCCTGTACAATTTTGACTCTCTTTTCGTTCTGCATGAAATACGTACCGATAGAGTTGGCGTAGGCACGATATTTGTTCCAATTAATCTCCGCCGGTGCAGCGAGGTCGAGGAGGCCGTCTTCTTTCCTAATCTTCCCTGAGTGTGTCGCAAGAGAGGAGTCTTGAGCAACGGGTACGATCTTGCCCTCGAGATAGGCCGGTAACGTGCGCACGAGCAACTCTGCGCCAAGCGCGATAAGGCGGGGACGTAGCTCTCGCGCCGTCTCGTCGTCGCCTATGGGCGTTGTCTCCTGTGCAATGATATCGCCAGCATCGAGTGCCCTGACCATTTTCTGGACTGTCACGCCAGTGACCGTGTCGCCGGCAAGGAGAGCGCCCTCAAGTGGCGTGGCGCCTCGGTGTCTTGGTAGTAGCGAGTAGTGCACGTTCAACACCCCCTGCGGAAAAGTCTCTATGAGGGACTCAGGAAATATCTTGCCGTAGGCCACGCACACGGCATACTCACCACCGTACGCGGCGATGGTGGCGACCGTTTCGTCGTCGAGCTTCTCGGGCGTAATGACAGGAAGTGAGTGCGCAAGCGCGAGCACCTTGACCGGTGAGGGCGTGAGGGTGAGACCGCGGCCCTTGGGTGCGTCGGGCGAGGTGACTACCAGCGTGGGTACAAAGCCGTGCTCGATAAGGGTAGCGAGCGTCTCGCTCGCCACCAGCGGCGTACCGAAAAAGACGAATTTAGCCATTGTCGTCATGCGGAATGTGTATGAGATGCTCGGCATGATCGATAAAAAGGATGCCGTTTAAGTGGTTCACTTCGTGCTCGAAAATCTGGGCAAGAAGACCGCCCGCGCCTCGCTCGAAGCGGGTGCCGTCGACGCGCTGCGCGCGTAGCGTGACGCGCTCGTGCGGGCGGGTCGTGCCGTACACGCCTTTGACCGAGAGGCAGCCCTCCTCGGTCTCCCCGCGCTTGCGCGACGTCTTCGTAATCTCGGGGTTTATGTACACGTCTATTTTGGCGCCTGGCTCGGTAGCCTCGTCAGTCGCTTCAGGAGGCGAGGTGCGGTCTGTGCGTACGATAAAAATGCGCAAGGAGACACCAATCTGCGGAGCGGCAAGAGCCACGCCCTCGAGCTGCCCGTCGAGGGCCACCGACATGTCCTCGATAAGCGTGGTGAGCTCGGCAGTGCCAAAAAGACTCTCGGGCACCGGCAGGGCGACCTGCCGCAGGATTGCAGAATCTTCTTGGACGATCTCTTTCGCAGCCTTTTTCATAGAGTGACTATATCAAATATACGCCTATATAAAAGAAGAACGCGTCACCGAAGAATGTCGGTAACGCGCTCAGGAGGCTCTCGGGCCACAAAGGGTCGAAGAGCGTCCGGTTAGCAATGAACGAGCCGAGGAGCGACGCGGGACTTTGGCGGCCGGACGTGTGAACAGCCGCGCCCAATGCCTCTTGCGAGGCCGAGTCGGTCGGGAATAGTCCCGCGCCGCTCCTTAGGTGCATAATAACCCATCCTGCAAAAAGTGCAAGCCAGGCTCGCACAACAGAAGCACAGCTCGGCGCGAGAACTACAGACGGGTGGAGAATACGCCCGCAGCCCTCGCGCCGACGGCAGCACGGAGTGGCGACTCCGTAGCTGCCCCACGGGCACGCTAGCGCACCGCCACAGAATTCGCAACTACGGGTGCTTCGTAGGGTCGAGTTCCCACCAAAAAGTCTTACTGAAATGTTTTGCCTGGCTGCACACACTTTTTAAATAGTAGAGGTCCTTCGTGGGTATCTGCTCGAGCACCGTACCCAGGTGCGCCATGGTCATGGGCATCAGGCCATCCTGCTTGCGCGCGTAGTTGAGATGGCGGAGGAAGAAGCGCATCAGCTCGCCGCGTTCCGTAAGACGCTTACGCCCCTTGGGCGCTTGCTCCGCCTTCTTCTGCATATCCGGGAGAATGTCGCGGATAGATTTCATATGGTCAACCGGTGTACACCTCGATCGACGCGCCCAGGCTCTGAAGACGGCTCACGATGTCTTCGTAGCCGCGATTAATGCTGTAGACGTTGCGGAGCATGGAGCGGCCTTTGGCGCCGAGCATAGCAACAAGAATGATAGTGGCAGGACGAAGTGCTGGCGGGCAGATAACCTCGGCAGCCTTGAGTTTGGTTGGGCCTTCGATAGAAATGCGATGCGGATCGTGGAGGTCGGTCTTTGCGCCCAAGCGATCGAGCTCGGTGTAGTAGATGGCGCGCTTCTCGTAGACCCAGTCGTGAATAAGGGTGGTGCCCTTTGCCTGCGTTGCAACGACCGCAAAGAAGGGAAGGTTGTCGATGTTGAGTCCTGGATAGGGGCGCGGCGCAATTTTCTCGAGACTTGCAGTAAGTTCCGATTTCGTCAAATGGATGTCGACAATCTTCGTGAGGCCATTCTCAGATACGCGATGGTTTGAGACAGTAAAGTTGAGACCCATTTTCTCGAGGACAAGAAGTTCGATCTCGAGAAAGTCTATTGGGGCGCCGCTGATGGTGAGGTCGGAGCCAGTGACCGCAGCTGCCGCGATAAAGAACATTGCGTCGGTAGGGTCCTGAGCGACGCTGTAGGAGACCGGCGTGTTGATCTCGGCGACGCCCTGCACGGTGAGTGTGGTTGAGCCAATGCCCTCGACTGAGACACCGAGCGCACGCAGGAACCCGCACACCTCCTGTACCTGATAGTTCGCGGAGGCGTACTTGATGACTGAGGTGCCAGGGATGCGTGCTGCGGCGAGCAAGGCATTGATTGTGGCCGTATCGCCCGATTCGTACAACACAACCTCGGCGGGCGCGAGCGCAGTGTGCGAGACGTGGTAGTTGTCAGAGCTTGTGGTGATCTTTACACCAAATTTCTCGAGCGCCATAAGGTGTGGGCGCACCGTGCGGAGACCAAGCGTGCATCCGCCCGATTGCGGTAGCTCAAACTCCTTAAAGAGGTGTATGAGCGACCCAACGAACATCAGGATGCTGCGTGTCTTCATCGCCGCTACCCGATCGATAGTGTCGAGGGTAATCTTCTGGGGAGGCGTGATGACGACACTCGATCCCTCCCAGGTAATCTGTACACCAATAGATTGCAGTACCTCGATGAGGCGCTTGACCTCCTCTATGCGAGGCATATGCTCGAGTGTGGTCGTGCCTCGGTTGAGGAGCGAGGCGGCAAGGAGCGCCACGGCTCCGTTCTTAGAGCGGCTCGTCTCTACGCTGCCTGAGAGTGGCTTGCCTCCTTCGATGATGAAATTCATTTCGCCTTGCATATGAAGTAGTGTAGCATGTGCTCTACATGTCGTACTTTTCCCCAAAACTCGGTATCGATTTGGGCACGACCAACGTGCTGGTCTTTGTGCCAGGTAAGGGGGTGGTTATTAATGAGCCGTCGATTGTCGCCGTGAGCAAGGCCACAGGCAAGCGAGGAGGGAACAAGATCTTGGCTATTGGGGCCGACACCAAGGCCATGGTGGGCCGCACGCCAGAAGATGTGATTGTCTACCGCCCGATGAAGGACGGCGTGATAGCCGATTATCGTGTGACGGAGGCAATGCTCCGACACTTTATGAAGAAGGCTCTCGGGTGGAACCCCTTTAAGCCCACGGTGCTTATATCAGTCCCCGCAGGTGTCACCTCGACCGAGAAGCGTGCGGTGATTGAGGCGGCGCTTAAAGCGGGCGCGAAGAATGCGTATGTGGTAAAGGAGCCTATCCTTGCCGCAATTGGCGCAGGCATACCCATCCAGGAGCCGATGGGGCGCATGGTTGCGGACATTGGCGGCGGCACTATCGATGTCGCGGTGATCTCGCTCGGCGGTATCGTCGCCTCGACTAGTGTGAAGTGCGCGGGGAACCGTCTCGATCGCGCGATTGTGGATCACATTAAGAAGCATCACAACCTTGCGGTTGGTGACAAGACCGCGGAGGAGGTAAAAATTCGCATAGGTGCAGCCGTCTCAATGCAGGAGGAGCTCACCTTTGCTGTGCGTGGGAGCGATACGGTCTCGGGCCTCCCGCGCACGGTAGAGCTCACCACGAACGACATTGCTACCGCCATGGGCAAGGAGCTGCGCGAGATGACCCAGGCGATACGTAAAGTCTTGCAGGAGACGCCACCCGAGCTTGCGGCCGACATTATCGACAACGGTATTATCCTCACGGGCGGCACTTCACAGTTACGCCAGATGCCTGAGCTCGTGTACCGCCGCACTGGCGTGGTAGCCAAGCTCGCTACCGACCCGTACTACTGTGTCGCGCGCGGTACGGGTATCGCGCTCAAGCATTTACATACGTATCAAAAAAGTATCTTGGCGAAGAAATAGTCGTATCCGACAGGATGGAAGAAGGGCTCCGCGCATTGCTGCGGCGGAGCCCTTTTGTTTTGTCACGCCTCCTTACGTGACCAGTGTTCAGAACAGATGGTATACAAATCCAAGGTTTGTCTCGACAGGCGCGTGGCCGGAGTGCTTGACGTCGAGCCGGAAGGTCAGGTCCTCCGTTGTCTGCCACACCACCGACTCGGTCGGTCTGAAGACGAAGTCGTTCGTCGTGCCGCCAGTTACGGCGACATTGAACGATGGGTCGAAGACCACCTTTACTCCCTCCAGCTTCGGTATCGAGACCGTAATCGGCATTCGATACCTGATCTGTGTGAAGTCAGGGAAGTCCTTGAAGCCAATGAACTCGATCATCCGGATTGCCGGCGTGAGCGAGATTCCGTGTCCGAGCTCGATCGGTCGGCCGAAGTCGACGTAGAGCTCGACACCGTCCGAGTCGGTGCCCTTCAGCGGCGCCAGCATGTAGTACGCCGCTGACGCCTCGACTGCGTACGGCCCCACCATCCAGTTTCCCGTGAGGGTAAAATCGTGTTCGTCGCCGAAGCCACGGTCACCGTAGGTGCCATCGTCGGTCGCGTCAGCGCGCTGCCACCAGTCAAAGGTCAGGCGACCCTTGATAATCGAGACGTTCTTGCTGACTGCAAGAACAGTCACGATGCCCGGCTTGTCCGAGGCTTCGACGCCGAGGTCCTGCAGTATGTACCTGCTGGCACCCTTCGTCACCACGGTCACACTGACCGCGTCGTTGGCAATCGCGGAGATCGCCGAGCTGAGTACCATTGCCGAAATGAAAAGACCAATGATCGAAATGTTTCGCATTTGCTTAGACCCTTTTCGATGTGTTGAGCGTCCCTGGAATAGGGCCTCGTATCATTATAGGATAGCATACTAAAGCACTAAAGTCAATAGGCTACAGAAAGGCGTACCTGCGAGGTAGAATGGCGACATGCAGCACCATGCGTTTGTTATAGAGGCAGAGGTTGAGGAAGGGGTGGCTCGGGCGCTCGAGTGGACAGAAAAGGAGTTGGGAATGGTCACGAAGGCGAATCCGGATGTCGTGGTGCTCAAGTACGGGCTCTTCTCTGTGGAAGACGCTCGAAAGGTACATGCCGTCGCGACGCAGGCCCCGCTGCGCGGAACGCATAAAGTAATAGTCATCGCGGCGGCGCGCGCGTATCACGAGGCGCAGAATGCGCTCCTTAAACTTTTTGAAGAGCCAACGCCTGGTACGTATCTTTTTTTAATACTGCCGACACTTGGTGGACTGCTCCCGACACTGCGTTCTCGCGTACAGGTCTTGAAAGCGGGCACGGAGCAGCACACCGTCGCTTCAGAACTAGCGCATGAGTTTCTAAAAGCAGCGCCCAAAAAGCGCGGCGCCATGATTAAGAAACTTACGAGTGGCAAGGACGAAGACGAACGGCGTGACAACCGCGACAAGGTGCTCGCGATTGTAAACGGTGTTGAGGCGGTGATGTATCGAAGTGAGCCTTCAATACAACGGACGGCGCTGCTCGAGGACACGGCTAGACTGCGCGACTTTCTCCATGACCGGAGCGCGCCAGTGAAAATGATCCTCGAACACCTCTCGCTCGTTATCCCTAAAGGACTGACTTAGCAGGTAGACCTGGTATACTCGACGTATATGGCACATGACTTCACTGCATTAAGAACGAACATTAAGGAAACTGAGGACTGGCTCACGCGAGAGCTCTCGGGTGTACGCACGGGCCGTGCGACACCGACTTTGCTCGATCATGTTAAACCGGAGGCCTATGGCACGCGTACGCCGATCTCGCAGCTTGCTAACGTCTCGGTAGAGGATGCGCGCACCCTGCGCATCATCCCGTGGGACGCGGCGCTCGTGAAGGACATCGAGAAGGGTATTACCGAAGCCGATCTTGGGGTGGGGGTCTCGGTAGACGGGCAAGGACTCCGTGTCTCCTTCCCTGAGCTCACCTCCGAACGCCGGGTGCAGCTCTCCAAGATTGCGGGTGATAAGACTGAGCAAGCGCGCGTGACACTGCGTGGGCACCGTACCGATGCTATTAAGGAGCTTGAAGAAGCTAAGAAAGAGGGTGGCATGGGTGACGATGAGCTTGCGCGCCTCAAGACCGAGGTGCAGAAGCTTATCGATGCCGGTAACGAGAAGCTCGCAGAGCTGCTTGCCAAGAAGGAGACGGAGATCGCGATCTAAGCGCGCATGCAGGTCCTTATTCTTGTTGCAGTCATTGTTGTGCTTGTTGTGGCGCACGAGTTTGGGCACCTTATTGCCGCGAAGCTCTCAGGTATGCGTGTGGATGAGTTCGGCATTGGGTATCCGCCTCGTGCGCTCACGCTTGGTACGGTGGGTGAGACTGCATACACGCTCAATTGGATACCGTTTGGTGGCTTTGTGAAAATCTATGGTGAAGACGTTGCGGCCGCACAGAAGGACGCGCGAGCCTTCGCCTCTCAGAACCGATTTAAGCAGGCCGTGGTGCTCGTCGCCGGGATAACGATGAACCTGGTGCTCGCCTATGTGCTGATCAGCGTGGCGCTCATCATGGGGACGCCACGCGTGCTGGAGCCGGGCGAGCTCCCCTTTGCTCGTGGGGTGCAGCTCGTTGCTGCCGATGTCGTCCCTGGCTCTCCCGCTGCAGGCGCGGGCCTGGTGGCGGGCGACACCATAGTGAGTGCGGTGACTCCCCTGGGGGCGTGGCAAGCTGTCGATCCACAGAGCTTCACTGGCTTTATAAGTGCCAGTAAGGGGAGTCCTATCAGGATTTCTCTTTTACGAAATGGCGGGGCGGTCTCAGTGACGGCTACACCGCAGCAGGGGCTTATTGAGACAGATCCCTCTCGCTACGCGCTTGGGGTACAGGTGGCGACTGTTGGTGTTGTGCCGCTCTCGCTTACCGAAGCGCTGCTGCAGGGCGCAGAGCTCACCTGGGAGGCGACGCGACTCACCGCGATAGGTTTGGTACAGTTTTTCTATAGCATCTTCACCTTCTCGGCAAACCTCGCACAGGTCTCAGGGCCTGTGGGCATCGCGGGTGCGGTGGGCGGTGCGTCGGCGCAGGGTCTTGGCAGCCTGCTTTCTATCATGGCAATTATCTCCATCAACCTGGCGCTTATCAACCTGATCCCTATACCTGCGCTCGACGGAGGCCGCCTCCTTTTTGTGATTATTGAGAGCGTTATCCGCCGGCCTATTAAGCCGAGCGTCGCGCAAGCGGTAAACAGTATCGGCTTTGTCTTCTTGCTCCTTCTCATGCTCGTGGTCACGGCGCACGACATATTTAAGCTCGTGGGCTAAGGGAGGGTCGTAATCTAATCAATACCTTGGAAACACTTTAGGTATTTAAGCGGCGTGGAAAGGTTCAGACC
>JBAYUT010000019.1:0-13358 GCA_041674945.1 Minisyncoccota bacterium
ATGGCGAGTCCTGTTGCTACTGCTGCAACCTTTGCTGTTGCTTTTGTAGTTATTGTCATAACAATTGTTAATTAATTTAAGGAGCACGTGATAATCAATTTGATTTCGCACATTGCACTTTCACACTACCCCACAGCGAGCGGTATCGACCAGCGCGCCATGGGTTAGGTGGTAAGGGTTGACGTGGTTCTCTCGTCGACGAGGAACCACTTATTCAGTTATCAAAGTACGTCCTCATCAGGAACAAATCGCCCCTGCTAGGACTGCGATTCAGTATAGCAGGACGCCTTGTTCTAGAGAAAGACCGTGTGGATAACAGCGCACAACAGCAACGAAAAACAGACTGTTACCAGCCTCTAGGTCGCACTATCTGTCGCAGCTATCCACCGGGTCATACTACCATAGACGGACACTCTGGTCAAAGCTTACGTCGGCCTGTGCCGACCTCTGTCTACCTATAGTATTGAGTACGTACTCCAGCGACGCTCACCCTTCTTAGCAAGCACTCCTTCGCTCACCAGCGCCGCAAGCTCTCGCTGCACCGTCTTCTCAGAGACCCCCCGCACCATGCGCGAGATGTCTTTAATATTGGACTCCTGCTTGGTAGATATAAAGGACAGTATAGCCTCGCGCCTGTCCTTGAGGTGTCCTTTAGCAGGCACCGCCTCCTTGGTGGCAGCCTGGGGCTGCGGTCGCGCCGCCACACTCCTCGCCTCTGGTGCTGCCTCCTGCACTTTCTTCTTGCTGGTCTGCTTTGCAATGTCCGCGAGCGTGGGCGCATCGTCGAGTGCCAGGCGCGGCTCCTCGTACGCCGCAACCTCTTGGAGCAGGAAGTGCGTCTCTCTGGTAATAAGGTCAGCGTTCATCGGCGAGAGCAGGCTCCCAGTGCGCGCGATAGCGAGCACGCTCGAGAGGGTCAAGAGCTCCCGCGAAAGTGCGGTTCGCGCCGCGCTCGGAGGCAAGATTGCTGCGTCGACAAGACCCACCGCGATAGCGTCGATCCTATTGCGCAGGGAGGGCGCCTCGGCGAAGGCCGGTGCGATGAGATGGATCGCCTTCGCGAGCCTCTCTGCCTTCTTATACATAAAGACACGCTGTATGTCCTTTTCGAATATATTATTAAATATGCTCTTTTCTAGGACGAAGTCATCTTTCTGCGTAGAAATACCTTTACTACTTGCACTGTGCTGCTCTTCTGCTTGTCCTTGAGCTAGGAGTCTGTGTCTCATACACTTATATAGGACAGTATACGTCTGCGCGCGGGCTGTGCAAGAGCTCTTGCAGCGCCCCACTCCCCCACAACACGCGGTGGTACAATACGATGACCATGAGTAGGAAAACTGTCACCGAAACGCGCAGACGCGCTCGCGGCCAACAGGCCGTGCAGGAGTACAACACCCTTGTTCGCTACACCTCAGCGGTGGTGCTCCTCGCCGCCGGGTGTCTCTCTGCGCTCGGTATATTTGGCGCGGCAGGCCCCGTAGGCGAGGCGCTCTTTACCACGAGCTACGCGGTCGTCGGCGTCGGCGCATTCTTCCTCCCGCTGGCACTACTTGGCATTGCGGCCTACGCAGGCTTCGGCCGCACCGTGCTCGGCCCGCTCACTGCCTCAGGCCTCTTACTCATCCTTGCCTCGGTCCTCGCCTTTGCCGGAATATTCCCCGAGAGCTCCTTCGGCGGCATCGCGGGTACTTGGGTGGGCTCGGCGCTCGCTGGCTTCTTCGGCTTCTGGGGGACCTTTGTGCTCCTGCTCTCTACACTCGCTATTGGCACCGCTCTTCTGGTGGACCTCGAGACCCTCGGCACCTACCTGGGGGAGCGCGCGTACGCACTCTGGGAGCGCCTACGCAACGCACGGCAAGACGCTGCCGACGAGGAGTTCGACGACGTGGTCGGCGTACCAGAGACTGACCCGTATGCAGAGGAGGGTGCCGAAGAAACCCCTACCCAGCCTCACGCAGAGCGTGAGCCGGTGGTGACCATGTTTGACCGCCCGCAGCGCACTGGCACGGGTATCGCCAACTTCGACGCTGAGTACAACCCGCCACCCGTATCTATACTCGCGATAGATCGTGGCCGCCCCGGCGTAGGCGATATCAAGGCCAACGCAAATATTATTAAGCGCACCTTCCAAAACTTCGGGATTAACCTAGAGATGGACGAGGTCTCCGTAGGCCCCACGGTCACCCGCTATGCGGTCAAACCAGCCGAGGGGGTCCGCCTTTCAAAGATCATCTCGCTGGCCAATAATCTCGAGCTCGCCCTTGCCGCACACCCCGTGCGCATCGAGGCGCCTATCCCGGGCAAGTCGCTGGTGGGTATCGAGGTGCCCAACACTACCAAGGCGATGGTGGGTCTCGGCGGCCTCCTCTCTGCCCCTGAGTGGTCCGAGAGCACCAAGCCGCTCCTTGCTGCCCTCGGCCGTGACATTACCGGCACCCCGCACTACGTAAACATCACCAAGATGCCGCATGGCCTCGTAGCCGGCGCAACGGGCTCGGGTAAGTCGGTTGCGATACATGCGCTCATCACCTCCCTGCTCTATCGCAACGGCCCCAACCAATTGCGCTTTATCATGATCGACCCTAAGCGAGTGGAGCTCACGGCATACAACGGTATCCCCCACCTCCTCACACCCGTCATCACCGACCCTAAGAAGACTATCCTCTCGCTCAAGTGGGCAGCCAAAGAAATGGAGCGTCGGTATAACATCCTCGAGGGCTCGCGCGTGCGCGATATCGACTCGTATCACAAGACCATCTACGAGCCTGCCAAGGCGGCACAAAAGAAATCCGCCGACGAGGATATCGAGCTCCCCGAGGCGCTGCCGTATATTGTCATCGTCATCGACGAGCTCGCTGATATTATGCAGAGCTACCCACGCGAGCTTGAGGCCTCTATTGTACGTCTCGCGCAGATGTCCCGCGCCGTGGGCATACACCTCGTACTCTCGACCCAGCGCCCCTCGGTCAACGTCATCACCGGCCTCATTAAGGCCAACGTCCCTACGCGCATGGCACTCCAGGTAGCCTCTCAGATAGACTCCCGCACTATCCTCGACGGCTCTGGAGCCGAGACGCTGCTCGGCGCCGGTGACATGCTCTACCTCTCGAGCGATATGCAGAAGCCCGTACGCCTCCAGACCGCCTATATTGGAGAGGAGGAGGTCAAGAAGGTGGTCAACTATATAAAGAAGAACAACGCAGGCGACCTCTCGAGTATCGACTTGGGTGGTGGTGGCACCGTCATAGAGTCGAACGACGTTATTGGCCTGGTCAACGGCGACTTCGACGACGAAGAGATCGATGACGACCTCTACGAAGACGCTAAGCGCGCGGTCGAGGAGGCCGGCCGCGCCTCAACCTCATACCTGCAGCGCAAACTCAAGATTGGCTATTCGCGTGCCGCACGCCTCATGGACGTACTTGAGGCCAAGGGCGTTATCGGGCCTGCCGATGGCTCAAAACCGCGCGAAGTGCACTCGAGCAGCCACGCAAGCGCACAAACACAAGAGGAGGATAACCTTGAGGACACCTTCTGAGTAGCCCATGACGCGGTATCTGCTCGTGGTCGTCATCTCCTGCATTGTCCTCTACGGCCTTGTAGAGGCGTGGCCACTCATTGCGGGCCCGTCGCTCACCATAGACTCGCCCACTGACCATGCCGTGATCGAGGGCGGTATCGTCACCGTCTCAGGGACGGCTGCGCGTGCCGCCGTATTCACACTCAACGGCGCCGCCCTCCTGTATGACCAGAACGGGCGGTTCTCGTCAACTCTTACCTTCCCCCGTGGAGGTTCTATACTTACCTTTGTCGAGAGCGACCGCTTCGGCAGGACGGTGACGGCGACCCGCTCGATTTTCGTACCTTAATTATCTAATCTTCATCTATGGCATTTGGAAAACCAAAAAAAGAAAAAGTGCTCAAGACCATCACCGCCGCGACCGACGACAAGAGTGAGCGGCAAAAGTCTATCGATCAGGCACTTAAGGAGATCCGCACCAAGTTTGGCGATGACGCTATCACTACCCTTGCGGGCGGCAAGCAGGCCAAGATTCCCTCTGTGCACACGGGCTCCATTGGCCTCGACGCCATCCTCGGCGTAGACGGCCTCCCCTGCGGGCGCATCATCGAGATCTTTGGCCCAGAGAGTAGTGGCAAGACCACCCTTGCGCTGCATGTTATTGCTGAGGCACAAAAGGCCGGTGGTATCGCTGCCTTTGTGGACGCCGAGCATGCGCTCGACCCAGAGTACGCGCGGCGCATTGGCGTTAAGCTCCAAGAGCTCCTGATCTCTCAGCCAGACACCGGAGAACAGGCGCTCGATATTGTGGAGTCGCTTGTACGCAGCGGCAACGTCGATGTGATTGTGGTTGACTCGGTGGCAGCGCTCACCCCCCGCGACGAGATAGAGGGCGAGATGGGCCAGCAGCACGTGGGCAAGCAAGCGCGCCTCATGTCGCAAGCGCTCCGCAAGCTCACCGGCATAGTCTCGCGCTCTAAGACTATTGTCATCTTTATCAACCAGATACGTATGCAAATCGGGGTCATGTTTGGTAACCCCGAGACCACGCCTGGCGGCAAGGCGCTCAAGTTTTACACCTCAGTTCGCCTCGACATACGCCGTATCGCAAGTATTAAAAAGGGTGAGGAGGTTGTGGGCGGCCGCACCCGAGTGAAGGTGGTCAAGAACAAGGTGGCCGCGCCCTTTAAGACGACTGAGTTCGACCTGCTCTACAACGAGGGCATCAGTCGTGAGGGCGAGCTTATCGCTCTCGGAGAGAAGTTTGGCCTGGTGGCCAAGACAGGGGCCACCTACAAGTTCGGCGACCAGAAGCTCGGCGTGGGCTACGACGCCTCGCGTAAATTCTTGGCTGAGAACAAGCCCATCGCAACTGAGCTTACCAAAGAGATCAAAGCCAAGCTCGCAGAGTAGTTACGCCCGCAGCGGCACCAGAATACGCGCAACCATTCGCGCAGTCTCGCGCGCGAGGTAGACCACACTAGCGAAAGAGGCTGCAGCGAGCACCTGCACCACAAATTGGGTATGCAAGAATGCGTAGCCGAGGTACGCAGTGTGACCCAAAAGATCTTGAGGGCCGTTGGCAAACACTTTCGCGACCCACACTTCCCTGCCAATACCCCAGAGCGCGAGGACGAGTACCGCCACAGAAAGAGCTGTTGCCGAAAAAGCAGGGCGCAGTGCGCGAATAGTGTGGACGCGGCGCATCACGACGCGCTCGATGTTGGATTGATTAGTCATGGCGTTGTTGGTCATATATTTTCTTAAAGAGGTTCTTGGCTCGGTGCACGCGCGTCTTCACGGCGGGGATTGAAAGGTTCTCGGCCTGCGCAATCTCCTCTTGCGTCTTCCCTTCGATAAACTGTAACCGCAAAATCTTGGCGGCAGTTTCTGGTATCTTGGCGAGCGCGGCAAGCACCTCGTTGCGTATCGAAAGGTCCTCGAGAAACTCTGCTCGCTCATCGGCGAGCGATTCGTAATGCTCAGGCAGAAGTTCTGCTCTCTGCCCACCCTCCTTACGCCGTACTGCATACTTGGTATACGCAACACGATTAAGGATCGTGTACGCCCACGAAGCAAAGGTTGCCCCTTCTTGTGGGTTGTACCTATCGGCGTAGAGATACATCTTAGTAAACGCGTCTTGCACCACCTCCTCAGCATCCTCGGGCGACCAGAGGATCTTGTTCGCACGCCGTAGAAGCGGCGCTTCGTAGCGCCTCACAAGGACCGCAAAGAGTTCTGGCTCCTTGTGCGAGCGTCTGAGAACCTCAACATCGCTCAAAGCGCCTATATCCTCGGCAGAACTTGAAAATGTCATTATGTTTGCTAGCATACACGAGTCGCCCATGTCGGGCACTTTTTATAACAGCGATTATTCAACATAAGTTTCAACACCATGGCCGTACTCTCATACAACGAAATCCTCTCGAAATGCATCATCGTGTACAACGGTGAGCCGTACGAAGTGCTCTCCTCGCACATATTCCGCATGCAGCAGAGGAAGCCGGTAAATCAGACCAAGCTCCGCCACCTTGTCTCGGGTAAAGTCACCGAGATCTCCTTTCACCAGAACGAGTCGGTCGAGGAGGCCGACGTAGGCCGCATGCAGGCCAACTATCTCTACACCAACAAGGGTGAAAGCTGGTTTGCAGAAGAAGGCAAGGCCGCAAACCGCTTCGCCTTCCCCGACGAGGCCGTGCACGACCAGGTGCAGTGGCTAGCGCAAAATTCTGCGGTCGAGATCCTAACCATCGACGACAAGCCCATGACTATCAAGATCCCGGTCAAGGTAGACCTCAAAGTCACCGACGCGCCACCTGCAGTAAAGGGCAACACCGTCTCCGGCGGCAACAAGCTCGCTACCCTCTCGACCGGTGCCAAGGTAGATGTGCCGCTCTTTATCAACGAGGGCGACGTCATCCGTATCAACACTGACACGGGTGAATACGTTGAGCGGGTGGATAAAGCATAAGGAGCACCTGCACGATGTTGTGCGCTCGGGCTTAGAAAAACGACCCGCGAGGGTCGTTTTTCGCTTTCGCACGTCGTGCAGGTAGGGCCCTGCTTAGGCCTGTACGTACGGAATGAGGGCCATGAAGCGCGCACGCTTGATTGCCTGCGCAATGTCGCGCTGCTTGGTGGCAGGGATACCTGTACGCTTCTTCGACAAGATCTTTGCGTGCGGGTTGGTAAACTGCTTCAAGTACGCGACGTCTTTGTAGTCCACAAATTTCTTGATCTCTACCTCTTCTCTTTCAGATTGATATGCCATAAGTATTTAATTAAAAAGGAATGTCCTCAGGGTTAATCTCCTCGTCGGGATACTGAATTTCGTCCCCACCCTTAGGTGCCGCTGCAGCCTGCTCATCGTAGGAAGCCGCAGGAGCTCCGCCGCCAGTTGCACCTGGCTTCCCGCCATCGGCGCCGAACTGGAAGTTCTCTATCACGATCTCCGTACGATAATTCTTCTTGCCCGTCTCCTTGTCATCCCACGAGCGCGTCGTGATACGGCCCTCAACAAAGATTGGCCGACCCTTCTTGCAGTACTGCGCGATGACTTCTGCCGTGCGGCCAAAGGCGACAAGGTTGTGGAACTCAGTCGACTCCTGACGCTGCCCGTCCTTACCCTTAAAAGAGCGGTTGGTCGCAATACCGAAGTTGGCCACCTGCGAGCCGCCGGGGAGCGCCTTGAGCTCTGGGTCGCGGGTGAGGTTGCCGTAGAGTATTACTTTGTTGAGGTACATGCGAGGAAATTAATGATTAGAGCGCAACGTTCTGAAGTGCTGCGTCGAGCTCAACATCGGCCACAGCCTCTGCCTCTTCTACGGCAGGCACAGGAGCCTTGGTAATGAACTCGTGGAGCTCCACGGCGTGGCGTGCCATCTCCTTGGTAGTGACCAGGTCGATAAGGCGGACCATGTTCTTGTCTGCGTTTACAGCGGCGAGCACTTCTGCATGGAGAGCTGCGGTTGTCTCGTATGCAATCCAGCAGAAGTACGCTGAGCTAAAATCGCGACGACCTGCGGTCTCCTGACGCGAGATAGCATAGGCAAGCTGGAGCATCTGAGGCTCGCCCTCGGCTACGAGCGTGCCCTTGCTCTCGATCATGCTGCGTACTGCCTGGTACGCCTTCTTGACCCCCTCAGTAGGGAGCTCTGGGTCTAGGTGGAAACCGAGCTCGTAGACACGAACATCGGCCTCGTTCTCCGGGGCATCGTCTGCAACTATCTCCAATTCCTCGTTTTTAGCCATAATTTTTTCATGCTACCACGCACCCCAGGCGAGTACAAGCCGGCCAAAAAAATGGCAGCCCATCCCCTCGGGTGAGGGAATGGGCTGCGAAAGGTCAGAGCTCGAAGCTCTGGAGGGCCCACTTCAGCGGTTCGAACCCGAAGTCCTTGCGGACGTAGATTCCCCTCGCCTCCCGCACGAGCGGGAGGATACGTTCATCGTCCGAGTGTATAAGTATCGGACGGTAGTCTCCAGCGGCACGCATCTCCGCGAGAACCTCCGTACCGAGTTGGTCGCCCGGAATGTTCTGGTCGAAGACCAGAAAATCGTAGCTGTTCAATGCGAGGAGCTCGCGCGCCTCGCGGAAGTTGGCGACCGTGTCCACCGCGAAAGAGGGCGGCCGCAACGCGCGACTCACCAATACGAGGAGGCCCCGGTCGTCGTCGACAACCAGCACCCTCAACGGACTTTCCATTTCGTCTTCGAACATTTCTCCACCGTTCCTTCGTGTATTGATCGCTCTGCCTGTGCGAGCGACCTTGCCTTATAGTATACACCATAGGCAAGCCTATGTCAACCTAGTGCAAAAAGGCGACGCGCGTTCTCGCAGAGCTGTACGCGCACGCGCCCTACGTCTTCGCCGCGTATCTTGGCTAGGCTTGCGACCACCTCAACGACGGCGAGCGAGTCATTACGCTCGCCCCTACGGGACGCGGGAGCAACGTAAGGCGCGTCGGTCTCTGAGAGAATGGACTCGAGCGGGAGGACCTTAATCACCGCATCATAGTCTCGCGCAAAGGTAATCACGGCAGTAAATGAGACCGTGAAGCCGAGCGCAATAAGGGCTCGCGCCTCTGCCTCCCCGCCAACAAAGAAGTGCACGTCGCCACGCAGGTTAGGATTCAACGTCTTCGCCTCTGCCAGGATCTCAATCAGCTCAGTATATGCATCCGACGTGCCTTTGCTGGGGCGCGCATGGATAATGAGCGGCTTATCAAACTCCGCTGCAAGCGCGATGTGCTTTCTAAGCAATTCATTCTGTTTCGCTTTGACGTCTTCAGTTACGTCCGCTGGCCGAAAGTAGTCGAGTCCGCATTCCCCCACTGCTACCACTCGTGGACGCGAAAGAAGCTCACGGATTTTGTCTTCTTCAAATTCTTCGAGGTGATTAGGGTGGTGACCCACTGCGGCATACAAGTGCTCGTATTCTTCCGCTAGTGCAATAGCCTTTTGCGACGACTCCGCGCCGCAGCCAACCACAATACCCACCACGCCTTGCTCGCGCATGCGCTCGATGACCTCTTCGCGGTCGGTATCGTACTGCTCAAACTGCACATGACAGTGCGCATCTATATATTTAACTTCCATGCAACTTCTCAAGACGCGGGAAAAGATTGTCAGGTTTCTTATTTGCACGCACCGCAGCGAGTATCGCTTCTGCTGTGGCTGGCATCGAGGGTACGAGATGCGCCGCTATTTTTGCCACATGGTGAACGAGCTTCTCAATCTCTTGCCGACCCGTTTCCTTTTCTGCCGCATCGGCACTCTTAATCTTCTTGTACGGCTCGTGCTCGGTCATAAAGGCATCACCCTTTGCAACGTGTTCGAATACTAGGTCCATCGCCTCATTAAACTTAAAGCGTTCAACGGACTGCAGAAAACTTTGCTCGAGTCGTATATCGTCCTCGGTTACGACGACTGGTTCAGGCAGGTGCTCCTCGGCGAGCCTCATCACCCGCGCCACAAGGTTGCCGAGGCCGTTCGCGAGGTGTGCCGTGTAGTGGTCTTGTATTGCCTCGAACGTGAGGTCAGAGTCTTCAAACGGGCTCACGTGGCGCAAGAGTATGTAGCGCACTGCGTCTACGCCGTACTTCTCTACGAGATCCATGGGGTTAATAACGTTCCCCAGCGACTTGCTCATCTTCTGTCCACCACTTGTGATAAAGCCGTGGATGAAGATCTGCTTCGAAGGCGCTACGCCTGCCGACATGAGCATGGCCTGCCACATGGCCGATTGCTGGCGCAGATTGTCCTTGCCTGCAAACTGGGTCACTGGCCACCACGTATTAAACTTCTGCTCTTCGCCGGGCCAGCCGAGCACCGAGACGTAGTTCACCAGCGCGTCGAACCAGACATACATGACGTGCTCGTCGTCTCCAGGCACCGGGATACCCCACGAGAGTTTCTCTTTGCGGCGCGAGATACTGAAGTCTTTTAACCCGCCCGCCACAAACGTGCGTATCTCGTGAAGGCGTTCTTTGGGTACCACAATGTCCGTGCTGGCCTCGTAGAGATCGAGCAGGACCTGCTGATACTTGGAGAATCTGAAGTAGTAGTTCTCCTCGGTGCGAGTCTCTATCTGCAGGTTCGGATGGACCGGACACTTCCCCTCTTCAAGCTCTGAGCCGGTCTTCTCGAGCTCGCAGCCCACGCAGTACTTTATTTCGTACGCGGCCTTGTAGATGTCTCCTGCCGCATCACACCGCTTCCAAAACTCCTGGGCTGCCGCCACATGCCCTGCATCGGTAGTGCGAGTAAACGCGTCATAGGAAATATCAAGTCGGTCTGCGAAGGCCTTGAAGCGTAGGGCATACTCGTCGACATACTCCTGCGGGCTCTTCCCCGCCGCCGCCGCCTTCTCCGCCACCTTTGCGCCGTGTTCGTCGGTGCCGATATTGAGAAAAGCCTCGTCCCCAGCAAGTAGCGCTGCGCGCTTGTAGCAATCGGCTTCAACAAACTCGAGCGCGTGCCCAAGGTGTGGGTCTGCGTTTAGGTACGGAAGAGTGGTCGTGATATACCGCGCACTCATAGATCTTTAGTGCGCAGGCGCCGGTTGGCGCTTCTTCTTGTCGAAGTCGGTGAGAAACTCGAGCGCTGCGGCCGCCACCGGCACCGAGAGGAGTACCCCCAAGAACCCTACCAGGGTGTACCCCGCGATGAGCGCAACGATAACCAGGAGCGGTGGGACGCCGACAACCTTCTTCACAATGAGCGGATAGATGAGGTTTGACTCGAACTGATTGACCACAATATAGAGGCCAATGACGATAGAAGCGAGCGCGACGCCTCCCTCGTTGAAGGCGATAACGGCCGCCACAAGCCCCGCAATAATGGAGCCAAAGATAGGAATAATCTCAGCAAAGGCGGTAAAGACCGCAAGAAGGAGCGCATACGGGATGCCGATAATGAGGAGCCCCAGGTACACCAATATGCCGACAATGACCGAGAGAAGGAGTTGTCCCTGCATCCAGAGCCCTATCTTCTTCTGCGCACGCTTCCATAGGCTCACGGCGTACTCCTCGCGATTGACCGGTAGTACGAGTCGCAAGAAATCGTCGACGCCGGTATCTTGAAGGGCAAAGTAGAACGAGAGTACGACCACCAACAAGAGCGAAAGGATGCCCCCGAAGAATGTTATGAAGAGCTGTGCCACCCCGCTGGCGCTTGCAGAAAATGCATACTGGAGCGAGAAGAGGTCTTGCACCAGGGTTTGCAGCTCCTCCTGACTGCCCAGGATGTCGGTGGCATGCGAGATGCCCGAGAAGGACACGGGCACGGTAAGTGTGCTCACGTACTGTGGAATCACGGAGACAAAGTCAGCCGCATCGGCAATGATTGGTGGGATGAAGAGATAGAGCAGTGCGAACATCGACCCAAAGACGAGCACGTACACGAGCAGCACCGCGAGAAAGCGCGGCAGCCAGTACCGCATGAAGAACGCCACCCCAGGTTCAATAGCCGAAGCGATAACGATAGCGGTCAGTACCAAGAGTACGAGGTCGCGCAATACCCAAAACACGTATGCGCCAGCCATAATCAGGAGCGCCTTGACGATAGTGCCCCCGGTAATGGAGATGGTGAGATTGTTACCCATAGTGGGCATCGTAACACACCCGCCCGGGCTACTCGAGTGCCGCACGTAGACGCTCTACCACCTCGGCGACGCTTAAACGCTCCTGCTCGCCCGTGTCGCGATGACGCAAGGTTACGGTGCCGGTAAGTTCTGGATGCTCGCCGAGCGTATCGAAGTCTATCGTGACGCAAAAGGGCGTACCTATCTCGTCCTGTCTACGGTACCGCTTGCCGATATTGCCGTTATCGTCCCACGCGATTGCTGGGTGCACCTTCTTAAGTGCCGCACGCACCTCATGCGCCTTCTCAACAAGCTCCGGCTTGTTCTTGAGGAGCGGCGAGACCATCGCCTTAACAGGAGCCACCTTTGGCGAGAGTCTTAGGAGTACACGAGTTTCGCCTCCTAATTCGTCCTCATGATATGCGTCTGCAAGCACGGCAAGTAACAGACGACCCATCCCCATTGATGTTTCAAGGATCCACGGGATGTACTTTTCGCCCGTCTCTGGATCTGCGTAGCGCAAATCGACACCTGAAAACTTCATATGCTGTGAAAGGTCGTAGTCAGTACGGTCATGGATACCCTCCAGCTCATCGAAGCCCCACGGAAACTTATACTCGATATCCCACGCGTCCTTAGCATAAAACACTAGATTCTCATGCTGCTTGAACCTGAGATTTTCTTCTTTGATGCCGAGCGAAACGTACCAATTCCAACGTTCCTTTTTTATTTGCTCGTATGCGTCTTTGTTTTCATTGGGCTTAATGAAAAGCTGCGTGTCTGCTTGTTCAAGCTCGCGCGTTCGAAAGAGGAAGTTGCGCGGAGATATTTCATTTCGGAAAGCCTTGCCAATCTGCGCAACACCAAAAGGAATCTTCGGCTGCATCGAATCGATGATGTTTTTGTAGTCTAGATAAATGCCCTGGCACGCCTCACCAGGAAGATAGACCGGCTCGCTCCCTTCCGAGGTAAAGTCCCCGAGATTGGACTCTACCAACATATTAAACTTCTTGGCACGGGAGAAATCGTGCGCCCCACACTTCTCGCAAGCGATCTCTGCTCGGTGCGCATCAAAAAGTTCGTTGATCTGTCCCTCACTCATTTTCTCATCGGCCGTAATACCCACAGATTCAAGCACCTTATCGACACGAATTCTCGTATTGCACTTCCTGCATTCCGCCATCGGGTCAGAAAATCCGGTTGTATGCCCGCTCGCTTCCCAGACACGAGGATTTTTGAACATGCCGGAATCGAGACCGTAATAGTTGTCCTTGTCGTAGACATTTGCGGTCCACCAGTTTTTTTTTAGATTATTCAGTAGCTCGACACCTCGCGGACCAAAGTCGTAGATGCCAGCCAAACCGCCGTAGATTTCTGAACCCGGGAATACAAAGCCCCGCCGCTTGCAAAGCGATACTATCTTCTCCATCACGTTTTGATCAGCCATATATAGCTACAGAGTGCGGCAAAAAAGCTATTGATGCAACTCACTGCACCGTGCCATTTGTAGGCAGGTAGCCTGGATCGCCCTTCGTCTCGGTTGTCGCCGGTGCACCCGATGCCTTAACCTGCACCCCGGCGAAACGGTCGTACCCCGTAAAGGTTGGCGTAGCGGTAAGCTGCGGCGAGGTATTCCTCTGTGAGGTCGAGGGTATGAGCGACACCTGGAAGACCCCTTGCGCCGTCGCCCCTTGCGCGAGGTCGCCTACACGCCAGGTGACCACACGCGCGCCAGAATCATACGAGAACGTG
>JBAYUT010000020.1:0-12522 GCA_041674945.1 Minisyncoccota bacterium
ACCACCTCACATTTCTCCACCTCCTTTTTGATTCGATCAAAACCAACGGCACGGCGAAACCCTCCAACGCTGAATAGCTTATCTTCACCTTTTTTATGATGAAAATCAAGGACCCGAGGGTCGGTGATGCCACACCTATGACATCCTAGCGCCTGCTTATACTCGTTGATCCATTCAAAATGGCGCTGTATCAGTATTTGTTTGGTCGTGCGGTAACAGTGGCGGCATTTCCTGCGGCGGTAGACTTTTGACGGTGTCGTCAGCGCCACTCCAAAGGCATCTTCCGGATAGAATTTCTGGCAGTATTCGCATCGCTTTAGTGGTTCGGACACAGTGTGTATCGTAGCACCGTTTGGGAGTTAAATCTAAGTCCCAAATTCATATGATTCAAACCAATTGTGGGAGGTAGCGTACATACGCTCTGCCGTCCTTGCGGCGCAGCCATACGAGGCACCCGTCTACCTGCCACTCTCCCTCCCAGTGCTTCTCTAGGACATACCACTCCCCTGTCCTGGCTACCTTACGCAGCTTTGCTTCATGCAGGTTGAGAGACGGGTCGTAGCCGTCTTCGGTAGATTCTTCGCGTGGGAAAGCATCGCAGAGAATGGTCTTAACCTCAACGAAATGCAGGGTGCCACCGGCCTCGGGCCCCTCGGCGATGATATCGAGCTCGCCTGTTTTGCGGGCGTAGTTTGTATCGCGGATGCGCAACCCATGCCGGACTAGGTACGCAGCAGCGACCTTTTCCCCAAGGGCCCCGACCTGCTTGCTGCTGTGTGTTGATAGGTCCACGGCTTTTAATAATACACCGTATTTCCTTTGTATTTTAAAGACGCACGGCTCTGCACACTGTCCTTTATCCCCACAATTCACACCTTTATCCCCTGTTGTCAAAAATGGCCTAGAGAGGGGCTTCCACACCCCTGCACAATTGCCGCACCGACGTTTTTGTGCAAATATATGGAAGTTCGCGGGTATGGTTCAGTGGTAGAACGTCTGGTTGCCAATCAGAAGATGGGAGTCCGATTCTCCCTACCCGCACTTGAGCGAGCGCAACAACAGAAGCCCCACCTGGGGCTTCTGTTGTTGCCGAGCGAAAGTGCGGAGTATGGTAACCCATACCGCACTCGACCTACTCTGGCCTCCTAAAGTAAAAGTCCTTTGCCAGCAGCTTCTTGAGCTTGTCGGCCTTCTTTGGGTTATTCTCGAGCACGAGTCGTATTTTCCCTGGCCGGGCACAAATCTTGAGCAATTCAGGCAGGAAACCCTCTGCTGTCTTGCCCGAGGCATAGAGTGCGTCTATCCGCTCTGCCACCGCTTTAGAGAGCCGAGCAAGGATAATGTAGGACCCAAGCACGGTTACATGGTCTGTACTTCGAATAGAGGTAATCTTTCCTAGATTGATTTGTAGAAATTCGGTCTGATAGGTGCGTTTGAACGTCAGATCAGCTTGGGATTCGCTGCCAATAGTAAAAAAGCCCTGCTGTTCAGGCCCAAAATGTCGATAATATGCTTCTTCACTCTCTTTACGGGCGGGTAAGAGAGCCCAAAAGTCGTGCGGATTATAAAAGAACACTTCTCTTGCTTCGACCGCCCGCTCTAGCGGCCATACGGTGCTCTTCCAAAACGCATCGAGATGATCGAGTGAGGTGAAGGTATAGACTGCCCTCTCGCCACGGGCGATGAGTGGCACAGCGGGCGCGCCTAGCCTGTCGGCAACCCCTTGGACCCATTCGTGGTTGAGCATCACCTTCTTCCCCACCTTCAGTACCACTCCCGCTTTAGTCAGATTGGTGACAGCCTTGTAAACTCCGCGAAGCGAGACGTCTTTCCTTTCCGTATTCAAGTACGCAAGGAGCGATTTGACAGTCTCCCGACCCTCTACGAGCACTTCCACCACTCGTTCCTCTATCTCTTTCGAGCCAGCGTAGAGCATTGCTCATAGGGTAGCTCAATTGTACCAAAAGTGCAAAATAGAAGTAGTATAGCTATATTTCTAGACGCATAAGATGGATTTTATATAGTTTATGAGCGGCCGCATTTGGCCAAGGAGTAAGGAAATGCCACCAAGTGGGTTCAGTAAGAAGGCGATTAAAGGAATTTTGCAGTTTACGGCAGCGTGCTACAGCGATCTCAAAAAGGAAGTTGACTCTGGAAAACACAAGGATTTCAGGGCGGCCATCAAATACGAGCAGAGGCAACTGAAGTCAGCGCTCTCGCAACTCCACATCAATGAACGAGGGAAACTCGTCAAACGAAAAAAGCGTTGAAGCTCTGTTCCCTCAGGAGGCGGCCCACCGGGGTCGCCTCTTCTCTATTGTGGTGTACCATGGAGATATTGTCCCGATGGTGAAATGGATATCACGACTGACTTCGGATCAGTTATTCTGGGTTCGAATCCTGGTCGGGGCACTAGAAGCCAAGAGTGTGCGCTCTCATGATACGATTCCACCATGCACTTCCCTATCCCTAAAGAGGTAGAAGCAGTCTCAACCCACCTCCGTGCGGCCGGTTATGAGGCGTATCTAGTGGGCGGCTGCGTGCGCGACCTCATCGTTGGGCGGGAGCCCAAGGACTGGGACGTCACCACCAATGCTACCCCAGAGCAGATCCAGGCCGTATTCCCTGACTCTTTCTACGAAAACGACTTCGGCACGGTCGGAGTCAAAACGGGTTCAGAGGATGCGAGACTCTCCATCGTCGAAGTGACACCCTACCGTATAGAGTCAGCCTACGCCGACAAGCGGCACCCCGACAAGGTAGAGTTTGGCGCTTCCCTGCTGGAAGATCTGGCCCGCCGCGACTTCACTATCAACGCCATCGCGCTCGATGAGTCTAAAGGACAGTTAATCGACCCGTACGAGGGCCAAAAGGACATAAAGGACAAGATTGTGCGTGCCGTAGGCGCCGCCTCGCTACGCTTCAATGAAGACGCGCTACGCATGCTTAGGGCCGTACGCTTCGTTGCTGAGCTTAATTTCGGCATCGATGGCGATACTGCCAAGGCCATTAGCGAGAATAGCAAGCATTTAAGCCAAGTTTCACGTGAAAGAGTGCGGGACGAGTTGATAAGAATCTTGAATTCTTCTCAGCCGATGAATTCCCTAGTGCTTGCGCACAAGCTGGGCATACTCGAGTTCATATCGGCAGACCTGATAAGAGGCGTTGGTGTTGAGCAGAATCAGGCACATAGCTATGACGTCTTCGAGCACCTTATGCGCACCATGCAGCATGGTGCCGACAAGGGGTACGGCTTCGACGTCGTGCTTGCGGGCCTTTTCCACGACGTTTCTAAGCCTGAGACGAGGCGCTGGGACGAGGCTCGTAAGCAGTGGACCTTCCACGGCCACGAGGTTGTTGGTTCACGTGTAACTAAGGCTGCGCTCGAGGATTTGCGCTTTTCACGCGAAACAATTGATAAAGTGGTTAAGCTAGTGCGCTGGCACATGTTCTTCTCTGACCCAGCGCAGATTACGCTCTCGGCTGTGCGCCGTATGATCCAGAATGTTGGGGAGGAGAACATCTGGGATCTGCTCAATCTGCGCATATGTGACCGCATAGGGACTGGGAGGCCCAAGGAGCAGCCATTCCGCTTCCGTAAGTATAAGGCCATGGTAGAGCAGGCGCTCCGCGACCCGATATCGGTCAAAATGCTCAAAACCGACGGTGCGCACATTATGGAGACGTTCCACGTGAACCCAGGGCCGAACATAGGCTACGTACTCAACGCACTGCTTGAGGAGGTCTTAGACGACTCGAGCGTAAACACTAGCGAATACCTAGATAAACGAACGGCCGAGCTGCTGGCGATGCCAGAAGTAGATCTACGCAAGCTGGGTGAGGCAGGGAAGGCACGTAGGGAAGCCGCGGAAGATGAAGAGATTAAGCACATAATGGAGAAGAACCACGTCTGCTAAACCTGAACTAAGTACTTAGCGGCGAAACCCCCAAGTTACATGTAGAACGTATAGATACAAAAAAGCCACCCGGTGGTTTTAGTCAAAATAGGAGAGGGCGATTTTTGGGGACTAAAACCGAGAATGTTGGGCAGCTTTATGTTTGCGCACGACTGATTGATGAGGGAACGAAAGAGCAGTCAGGGCGCCTTCAAGTGGACATCGTGCCGGTGGGCTTAATCGCGAATCGTCGCGGACGCTGGCAGACGCACAGAAAGCTAGATATAAGCACTAGCCCAGAACGGATGAGAATGATCGCGAAGAACTATCGGCCCTTAGTAAAGATAACTTTATAAAAGACATTGTAAAGGACACCCTGTGTATAACTGTCCTTGATAGTGAGGTGCGGGTTATACTGCACTGGTTACCAATAGTTAAACTCATAGCATATATGGAAGGACATCAAGAGAGAGTTGTGCCGATCGAGAAATTTCATGCGGCACCAGACGCAGATTCGCTGACAAGGCTCGTCGACGAGCTCGGGCCCGATGATACGTTTGACGAGCTATTGAGCCGCTTGGATGAGAATCCCCACGACGCGGAGACTGTTCGCCAGGTAGAGCTCTTGCTCAATCGATTGGAAGTTTGGCAAGCACGGCTAAGAGCAAAGTTGCCACAGAATTAGATTTAGAATTGTCCAGAAGAAAAACCCTCAGAACGTGAGGGTTTTTCTTTATATTTCTATCGAAACGGGGCAGTGGTCACTGCCGAGTATGTCGGCGTGGATCTCGGCTTTCTGAATATGCTTTGCCAATGACTTGGAGGCGAAGATGTAGTCGATGCGCCAGCCCACGTTGCGCTCGCGGGCGTTCGCCCACATGGCCCACCAGCTGTAGTGGCCGGAGCCCTGGGTAAAGAGGCGAAAAGTGTCGACAAAGCCTGCCTCGAGAATGTTGTCGATACCTTCGCGCTCTTCTTTGGTAAAGCCTTTGTTACCCACATTATCTTTGGGCCTTGCGAGGTCTTCCTCAGTATGGGCGACGTTTAGATCGCCGCAGAATATAACCGGCTTCTCCTCCTCGAGCCGCTGCATGTAGGCTAAGAAGGCTGGGTCCCAGTGCTTGTGGCGGAGAGGGAGGCGAGAGAGGTCGTCCTTAGCATTGGGTGTATAGACCGACACGACGTAGAAGTCGTGCATATCAGCGGCGATGATACGCCCCTCCTCGTTTGGGTCGCCATAGCCATCGTCGGCGAGGCCGTACTTCTTGGCTATATCCTCAGGCATGCCAAAAATGACATCGTTGGGCGTTGTTTTGGTAAAGATTGCCGTGCCGCTGTAGCCCTTCTTGTTCTTGGCAGAGCTCCAATACTCCTCGTAGTCAGGGAGATCGAGTGGAGATTGCTCTTGTTCTGCCTTGGTTTCCTGCAAGCAGAGAATGTCTGGCTTGTGCTTCTTGATAAAGGGTTCAAAAAGGCCTTTCTTATGGACCGCGCGTATGCCGTTCACATTCCACGTGATGATCTTCATTATCGGTATTGTATACTGAACGCATGAAATTTATACAAACGGTTCGCAATAGCATTTATAATCCATCTTTTTATCAAACGTTGAGCGAGAGAACGGTAGGGAAGTCTATCCGCTATTTCCTCTTGCTCTCTCTGCCGCTCGCCCTGGTGAGCGCGGTGCCTATGGTGCCCGGCATCTTCGGGTTCTTCTCGGCAGATGCGGTAGATAGCCTAGTGCAGACGTATCCGCAGGACCTCGAGATTAGTATTAAAGACGGCAAGGTGATTACTAACCAACCCGAGCCGTACTACCTGCGCGACACCTTCGACTCGGGCAAGGACAATCTGCTCGTTATTGATACTGAGACACCGTTTGACGGCGGGCAGTTTGCCGGCTACTCCACCCACGTATTGTTGAAACAGGATTACGCAGTGATCGCGGACAACGAGGGCGAGAGGCTGGTCGCGCTCAGCAGTGTCGAGGACTTTACGCTCACGCAAGCGGTGTTGGTGGGCGTTGCAGAGCAGGTGTATCCGTATCTCGGCAGCGTCGCCACTGTGGCCTCCGTTCTCCTCTGGTTTGTGCTGTGGATCGCAGACGCGGCTACCCTTATCTACATCCTCTTTGCTGCACTCCTGGTACTCCTCCTTACCAAGGTGATGAAGCGAGGTCTCTCGTATAAGGAATCGTATAAAACAGCGGTCCACGCCGCAACGCTTCCGATTATTGTCGCGACACTCCTCGACGTGTTTGGCGTGGGTATGCCGTTCCTCACCTACTCGCTCCTGCTTGTGGTTGTGGCATACATCAACCTGCGTGCAACGACGCAAGAGGTCTCGCAGGTGCCCGCAGCGAAGGTGGAGCCACAGGAAGGTGCCGAAAGTGCGCCAGTTGTAGCGCCTGTGCAGTCGGTAACGATAGGGGAGACAGTGGTCGGCCAGTAGCCAGGGAGGACTTCGCATCTCCGGGTAGGTGTGGTATAATGTACAAAGAAGGGAGGTGAGAAAGTGAAGTACGTGGTAGTGACGGAAGATACATACAAGGTCACGGGGCCGTTCAAAAGCGAGCAACTTGTCGGCGATGCTCTCAAGAAAAGGGGCTTCCGCGACCTGGGCCAGGGTCGCTGGATATTCGACAGCAAAGTGTTCCAGGAGGTGCGCTTTGTTCGTGTGCGGCCGGTCCTGTCGCTCAACGAGCCTGAGACGTCCTGAGTCCGCCCGGAAGCCGCTGCGCTTCTGGGCGGCTTTCCGTTACCTGCGACCCTTGCCGTGGAACTTCTTGTGCACTTCGCGCAGGTGCGCGTCGGTATTCTTGTGTAGACGATGAAACTATTGCCTAGACCTGCCACTGTACCTCGTTACAGCCCCTGCAGAAACCTCTATCAACGAATCAAAGTGTGCTGCAAAACTCGCTACGAGGATTGGATTTCTAATGCGCACCACCAGAGCCTCCTCCCCCCATGCTGAGAGCAAGACCTCAGTTTTGGATATGTTGTAAGCGGTCGGGCCGAAGTAGGTAGAGTGGAGATAATGAACAGACTGCTTAGACGCGATGGGAGCGATAGGGATGCTATTGCGAAAAGTTTCATCAAGCAGTATGCGTATGCGACACTTTTTGCGTGCGGCAATCTGATTGATCTCGGCAAGAAAGCGAGCAAGCGTGTGACGCTCAGGCGTGCTTGCTCCGAAGCCGATAATACGGAGCTCCTCACCAGTCTTCATGCGAGCTACATGCTCGTAGAAGGCTCTTTCGAAGCCGTGATGCCCTTCAAAAACGTTGGTTTCGTTACGTTCGGCGACCGTAGGAGTGAGTGCCCGAAGCTGCTCCTCTAATGCAAGCAGTGTGCGAGTTGTCTCGCGGCTCTGAGAGATGAGGGTGTCGACCTTTTCTGGCTTGTAGAACCGTATGTTGTTGCGTACCTCATACGAGATCAGGCCCCTTGCTATGAGCGTTTCTAGGGCAGCGTACAGGCTTGAGCTGCCCACGCCTGCCTTTGTCATGAGGGGTCCGCTTTTTGCCTTGCCGAGACCGACCAAAGCCTCATAGACCTTACGGTCATTACGCCGGAGGCCAAATTGCTTAAGGATAGCGAGGTCGATAGCCATACATATATATTACTCTCCAAAAATAGAGAGTTTGATTAATATCCACAACTGCGGTACGCTAGACCACAGAAAGATGAACTTTGTCAAATAACGGGCGCAAGCCCAACAATCGGGCCTGGGATATCAGGCTAATGAGGTGAGTGTCATGTTGATTGTAATCGTGTTGTTTTTTGGCCTGGTCGCGCTTACCGTTCTTTCCTTCTTGTTGTATGAAAAGGTGAGTCGCATGGAGGTTATGCAGTTCAACGCATCCCTCAAGCGTTGGATGAGAAGGGGGCCCGTCCGGATGACCTACCTGTTGAGCAACAGGACCCTGTACGAGGGGGTTGTGGACGCGGAGGAGAGCACCACCATTAAAGGCTCGTGGTTACTCAGTTTCAAGGATCAGGCGGAAGCTGACTATTACCCACCCCGACCTGTATGTTCGACAGCATGGGTTGTTTTGCGTGACGACGAGCAGCTTGTGCTCGCGCGACGCGAGCTCCACTTCACCGGGAACAGCGAGGAGGTGCAGATGATCATTCTTGGATAGTTCTTTTTGACAAACAGCACAGAGTGGAGCTCTGTGCTGTTCTCTTTATCTGCGACCCTTGCCGTGGAACTTCTTGTGCACTTCGCGCAGGTGCGCGTCGGTAATGTGCGTGTAGATCTGCGTGGTGATGATAGATGCGTGGCCAAGGAGCTGCTGTACCGAGCGTATATCGGCCCCGTTGTTAAGTAGGTCGGTAGCAAAGGAGTGTCTGAGCGTGTGTGGGGTGACCACGCTCGTAATGCCTGCCTTCGTGACGTAGGTCTTGAGGTGGCGCTGAATGTCGCGCGGGGTTATACGGTGAGGCGCCTTAGCTCGACCGTCGACAAAGAGTGCCTCCTCCATGTCTTTGCGGGCTTTTAAATATTCCCTCACGACCTCTTTGGCAGCGGGGGAGAGAAAGACGACTCGCACCTTCTCGCCCTTGCCGCGCACACTCATCTCGTCGCGCGAGAGGTCGATGTCAGAGTTGAGCGCGCAGAGCTCCGAGACACGTAGGCCCGTAGAGAAAAGGAGCTCGAGTATGGCCGCGTCTCGGAGGTAGCGTAGACCCTTGTCCTTATCTTTCTCCGCCTTGTACGCTTCGCGAGGCGCCTGCATAAGGCGCTCGAGCTCGGCCGAGGTTATGAGGTCGAGGTGCCTCTCGGGGAGCTTGGCGAGCTCTATCTTCTCAGGCGAAATGGCCTTAATGTCCCGCTTGAGGAGGAACTTGAGGAAGGCGCGCAGCGCGATC
This sequence comes from Minisyncoccota bacterium, assembly GCA_041674945.1. Lineage (GTDB taxonomy): Bacteria > Patescibacteriota > Minisyncoccia > Phycocordibacterales > Phycocordibacteraceae > C7867-001. The sequence goes on from JBAYUT010000020.1 coordinate 8,771, forward strand.
ATGTAGTAGTTTTGCGTGCGGCGCTTCATCGAGTCGCTTTTTGTCCCTGGCTGGCGGTTGAGCCAGAGACGAAACTCGCGCACGTTTTGCTCGGTGATGTCCGAGACCTTTTTTACCCCCATCTGGGTAAAGTAGCGGGTGAGGTAGTGGTCGTAATTCTCGATAGTCTTAACCGCGCGCCCCCGCTCTATCTCTATATACTCAAGAAATTGCCGCTTTGCGGCCTCCGCGTCCATATATAAGGAGTATAGCAACCAATATTGTGCGCACTTAGGCTATGGGTAACCGCATTACACACCACTTGCGTAAATAGGCAAGGCGTGGTAAGGTAGCAAGGTCTATGCTTACTACCAAGAAAAAGGCAGCGGTGATTAAAACAACCGCTCGGCACGATACGGACACCGGCTCAGCCGATGTACAAGTCGCGCTCCTTTCTAAACAAATCGACGAGCTCGCGAAGCACTTGAAGAAGAACCCTAAGGACGTGCACTCACGCCGTGGTCTCCTCCAAATGGTCGCCGACCGCCGTTCGCATCTCCGTTACCTCGAGACCAACAATAAGCGCGCCTACACAGCCGTTATTAAGAAGCTTGGTTTGAAGAAATAGCACCCTCTTCTGGGTGGTACTATAGACAGATAGCCTCGGCTATTTTTATTATTTTGTGCTTTTAAATACATATTTATATGGCAGTAATCAAACATCCAGCTCAGCGTGTGGGCGTCTTTATCGACACGCAAAACCTCTATCACAGTGCGAAACACCTCTATAAGGCCCGCGTCAACTTCGGCAATATTCTTGATGAAGCAGTCGGCGGGCGCCAGCTCGTGCGTGCTATCGCGTACGTTATCTCTACCGAGAGTGGCGATGAGAAGAACTTCTTTGAGGCCCTTACCAAGATGGGTATCGAGACCAAGGTTAAGGACCTGCAGATATTTTCTGATGGCGCTAAGAAGGCCGACTGGGACGTGGGCATAGCCGTCGACGCAATCAAGCTCGCGCCTCAGCTCGACACGGTCGTGCTCGTCACGGGCGATGGCGACTTCGTGCCGCTCATACAGTACCTCGAGCAACACGGTATCCAGGTAGAGGTGATCTCCTTCGGCAAGTCTTCTTCGGGCAAGCTCAAAGAAGCGACACAGGCCTTCACTGACATGGCTGACGATCCAAAGCGTTACACTATCGCGTCGCGCGGCTAGGAACCTTAGAAAGGTTCGCCCGAGTGGTGCTTCAGGGATAACAGCTCCGTCTTGCGCGTGCGTACGCTACTATAGGTAGTGCATGGACACCGATATACAGACGCCCACAACCGGCGGTTCGCCCACTGATCCTGCGCAGAAGAAGTACATCCGCACCTTTGCAGGTGATATGGCTGTTGCACAGAAGGGCGGCACACCAGACCTCGTGCCTCTGGCTCCGCCCGTAGATGCTCCGGTGGTGCCGCCGCCCCCACCACCTGCTCCGGAGCCTGTACCGCTCGACGAACAAGCGCGCGAAGAGGCGCGTGCGCGCGTGCGCGCCAAGATAGCCGAGGATGAGCAGCACGACGTGCATCGGCCTACCGAGCGCCCAGCACCGCTCGTCAAAAATGACGAAGGCGATACAGGGGAGGCTCCCTCACCTGTACGTACCTATGCCGACGACTTCTCGGGCAGGGTAAAGGAGCAGAAGGCCTCGGTGGCGACCGTGCTTGCCGCAGAGCAGGACGCCACGGGCCCGAGCGGTGAGTCCGTGCGCGAGTCCTCGGTGTCTACGTGGCTCAGTATTGTGGGAGGGGTGCTGCTCCTCGGTGTCAGTGGCGTAGGTATCTACTACGCCTACACGATATACGTGCGCGACAATACTCCCGTCGTGCTTGCGCCGCAGATAACGGCGCCGATTTTTGTAAACGAGCAAGAGCTCGTGGCCGGAGAGGGTGCGGTACTGCTCGAGGCGATGCAAGCCTCGCTTGCGCGACCTCTCGCCTCAGGTGCGGTGCGCCTCCTCGCCAGCCCGAGTGCAACAACGACACGCAAGAGCCTCTTCGTCGCGCTTTCGCTCGCTGCGCCAAACATTCTCACACGGAATATCCAGGGGTCAGAGAGTATGGTCGGCATCATACACACGGAGGGAGAAGGGAGTGCGTTCTTTCTCCTCTCGGTAGTCTCGTACCGCGACACCTTCGCAGGTCTCTTGCAGTGGGAGCCTAAGATGCAGAGAGACCTCGAACCACTCTTCCCCCCGTATCCGGAGCCAGCCCTTGTGGCGGCGCTCGCTGCTACCAGCACCGTGCCGGCGAGCAAGCCCGTGCCCGCTACTACATCGCCTACAGTGCCCGCATACGTGCCAACTTTTCGTGACGAGGTCATTGCCAACTATGACGTACGCGTACTGCGTGATGCGCAGGGGCGAAGCCTCGTGCTCTATGGCTACTGGAACCAGGAGAACCTGATCATTGCGCGCAATGCCGCGGCCTTTACCGAGATAGTCGGGCGGCTTGCAAATGCCCGCACACAGCCGTAAAGGTCTGCTACCATTGCCTCATGGACACTGCACATATCAAGAGGAGACTCGAGGAAGAGAAGGAGAAGCTAGAAACGGGTATGCAGAGTGTGGGGCGTAAGAGTACTGTGGTGCCGAACGACTGGGAGGCGGCACCAGCTGAAGAGGGTCGCGAGGCCGACCCGGTTGACCAGGCGGAAGTCATTGCAACGCGAGAGAATGATGCAGCAGTGCTCGAAGCGCTGGAGTCGCAGTACGACAGTATTCTTGCTGCGCTCTCGAGAATAGACGCGGGCACCTTTGGTCTCTGCGAAGAGTGTAGCGCCCCTATTGCGGACGCGCGCCTAGAGGCAAACCCCTCGGCAACGACGTGTGCGCTCCATATGCAGTAGGTATGCCGGCGGCCACACGCAAGACCGCCCCGCCTAAAGACGTACCCAAGAAACACGGCTACGCCAAAACGCTCGCGGCACAGCCTGTCGGCTCGGCTGCAGAGATTGTGGTAGTAGAGGCCGACCTGACGCGTGGCCTGCACGCCTTCTCTATCGTTGGCCTCGCTGACAAAGCGGTTGCCGAGGCAAGTGACCGCTTGAGTGCCGCGATACGGCATTCGGGATTCAAGTCTCCCAAGCAACAAAACAAGCGCATCGTGCTCTCGCTCTCGCCCGCCGACCTTAAGAAAGAGGGTGCGCATTACGACCTCTCACTCGCCATTGCCTACCTTATTGCTGCAGAAGAGCTCGAAGCGCTTTCAGAGCCAGTACTTTTCATCGGCGAGCTCGCGCTCGATGGCGGGCTACGCAGTGTGCGTGGCGTCTTGCCGCAGGTGCTTGCGGCAAAAAAGCGTGGAATCAAGACGATGTATGTACCGAGAGGCAATGCACGCGAGGCGTTGATCGCAGAAGGAGTGGCCGTCTATGCGCCGGCGACGCTCATTGAGCTCATTGCGCACCTCAAGGGGGAGAAGCCATTGCCACTTCTGGTGCGCGACTCGCGGCGGGTTGCGCCGCCGCCCGCGATAGACTTAGCCGAGGTGAAAGGGCAGGAGAGTGCTAAGCGTGCGCTTGAGATAGCGGCCGCGGGGCGCCACAATATTGTCTTCTACGGCCCGCCGGGTACCGGCAAGACCATGCTCGCGCGAGCGCTCGCGGGGATACTCCCGCCACTTACCGCAGACGAAATGCTCGAGGTTACGGCGATACACTCGACGGCAGGCCTCTTGAAGGACGGTGAGGCGGTGCATTGGCCACCATTTCGCGCACCGCACCACTCG
>JBAYUT010000021.1:0-12109 GCA_041674945.1 Minisyncoccota bacterium
CGAATTGCCCAGGTGGCGAAACTGGTAGACGTACCACCTTGAGGTGGTGGCGCCTGTAATGGGCATGGAGGTTCGAGTCCTCTCCTGGGCACCAAACAAAGGAACCGCATGCGAAAGCGTGCGGCGACTATTGTTTTGGTAGCCCAGGAGAGGACTCGAATGCCGGAGCAAGTTTCGGCCAGCAGGTCGAAACAGCGAGGCTGTGCCCAGACCAATCACGAGTGTCGACGAGTGCTTGAGTCGAGGGAGAGACTCCTCTACTGGGCCAGAGACGAGTGCTTGAGTCGAGGGAGAGACTCCTCTCCTGCTGGAACCAAGAAAGACTTTTCGTACTAAATAAGAAGGGGCGGCCCTCCTCCAAGGACCGCCCCTCATCCGCTCCGCCTCAGCCGACTTTTTTTTTCGACATAATCCCGATTGTTGTTTCCATCTGTGCGAGCTGTATGGCGAAGGCCGGGTCTTCCTTCTGACGTTTGGCAACCTGCTTTATGGCCAGAATCACGGTTGTGTGGTTCCTGCCACCAAGCGCCTCGCCAATCGCTGGCAGCGACGCTTCAGTGAGTTTGCGGCAGAAGTGTGCTGCAATGTTGCGTGGCCATAGCAGGTGTCGGGACCGGTTTCGCGCGAGCATGTGATCTCGCTCCAGGCAATGGGCCTCGGCGACGGCGTCGATTACGCCGTCGAGATTGCAGTCCCTCCTTCGCCGTCGATACGGGGCGACCATAGTTTCCACGATGCTGTCGTCGAGTGGTTGCGTCTCAAGAGCCGACGCCGCGCGCAAGCGCGAGACGAGCCCCTCAATCTCTCGGACGCTCCCTTGGAGCTCCGAAACCAGCCCTTCGATGATGTTCGCGGCCAGTTGGACGCCTGCAGCCTGCAGCCTTCTCTCAAGGATCCGCTTCCGCAGGTCCTTGTCGAGCGGGCCAACATCGACCAGGAATCCGCCGCCAAAACGGCTCTGTAGACTCTTGTCGAGTTCCTCGAGCTCGTCAGGCGGCCGGTCGCACGCGATTGCAATGGGTTTTCCTGCCTGGTGCATGAGGTTGAAGACGTGGTAGAGCTCCTGCTGGGTCCTCCTTTTTCCAGCCAAGAACTGCACGTCGTCGATCAGGAGCGCATCCGCAGTGCGGAATGCGCGATGGAATGCGTCCATTCTCCCGCCTTGTAGCGCCTCCACCATCCGCTGAGTGAAATCCTCTCCCTGGTAAAGGAGGACTTTTTTTCTGCGACAGCGCAACTCGTATGCAATTGCGTGCAGGAGGTGAGTCTTGCCAAGGCCGACCCCTCCCCAAACGAAGAACGGATTACCGCCTTCGCGCGGGTCACCCTTGGCTAGCTGGTGCGCGCCGAGGTATGCCAGGCGATTGCTGTCGCCGACGAGAAAGTTCTCGAAAGTCCGTACTCGCGCGTCGGCTGGTATGTGGCGGGCAGCCACGTGTGCGGGCGTTGCGCTGGCTCGCGAGCCGACTCCTACCGGGGCCGCTCTCGCTGGGCGGGTCATACCGACCGCGAGGGCGACAGTGCAGGCTCTCGCCGCCGAAGTCGTGACTGACGTCTCGATGACGGGCAGGAAGCTCCGATTGATACGATTACGGAAGAGCTCGAATGGCGCCTCCAGAGTTAACGTTTTGCCGTCGAACGACCGAGCTTTGAGTTCTCTAATCCAGGTCTCGAAGTCCTTCGGAGAGACCGTTGCTGCGATCAGCACGCACGCGTCGCTCCAAAGACGTTCAGCTTCGTTGGTTCCTTGCATGGGCTGTTCCCTCGTTTTTTTGGTTCCGTCACAGCTTGCAATCCGCTAGGCACTCGTCACTAGAAAGGACCGCGTTCTGACAGAATCTTATAGAGGCACGCCTCAGTGTCAACTCATGTACAATAGGTGAATCTATGCTCTATACCCCGGTACCCCACAATCTTGCTTCGCTCGATTGTCTTCGGGGCAGGCCGGTAGATAAATAGTATGGCTTTATTTACAGGAAAAGGGGACGGCGGGACGACCAAGGCTTTTGGCTGCGATCAGCAGCGGATTTCGAAGTCCTCAGAGCTACCCGAAGCGCTCGGTTCACTCGACGAGCTAAATGCCTTCTTGGGGTTTGTGAAGATGCGCGCGGTAGAGGTGCCACGGATCCAAGAGATTGTACGCGGCACACAGGAGCAGCTTTTTATTGTGCAGGCGGAAGTTGCAGGAGCCGACAAGCGTCTGGCAGCAGGGAGTGTCGCAGACGTAGAGAAGCTCGTGAATGAGATTGAAAATGAGATTCCGCCTATCAAGAGCTTCTCCATAGCGGGGGGCACCGAGCTTTCTGCAATGCTCGACGTAGCCCGTACGCTTGCGCGCCGGGCAGAGCGCCGCATAGTGGCAGTTATCGAGGGAGGCTTTCGCGAGGTGGCGCCAGAAACCAAGGCATACATGAACCGGCTCTCCTCGCTCTTGTTCGCCTTGGCGCGACTCGCCAACCACCTCGCGGGCGTTGCCGAAGAGAATCCGAAGTACTAGCGGGGGCGACTATCGGGAATCGAACCCGAATTGAGAGCTCCACAAGCTCCAGTGTTAACCGTTACACCATAGTCGCCATGAGGGCACCGATTTTTTATACCACAAATAGTAACTTAGCGTTATACTGAGCCACAGCATGCGTATACACGAACTCGATTCAAAGATTATCAATTTCTGCCAAAAAATTTCGATACCGGTGGCTCGCGTGAGTTTGTTCGTCCTCTTCTTTTGGTTTGGGTTCCTAAAAATAGTTGGGCTCTCTCCTGCCAGTGGGGTAGTGGAGCGCCTCTTTAATGAGTCGTTGGCTTGGGCGCTGCCGTTTAGTACGTTTATCCTCCTGTTCGGCGCTCTTGAGTGCGTCATTGGCATTCTCTTTCTCATACCTCGCGCAGAGCGAGTGGTCATCCCTATCATGCTTGCGCATATGGTTACGACGGCCGGGCCGCTCGTCCTCCTGCCGGGGGAAGTGTGGACGCAGTGGTTTGTGCCCACGATGGAGGGGCAGTACATCATTAAAAACCTGGCGCTCCTGGCGCTTGCGATTCATATTGCCAGTCACCTCGAACCGCTCAATACGCGAGAAGTGGTATCATGATGCCGATGAAAAGACTCTTTCTCGGCGTGGTGTTGATCGTGTTGGTGGGACTTGGCGGCTTTTTTTATCGTAATGCCCTCGAGTACTCCGCTCGGCCGATTGCGTGCCCTGTAGAGACGTTTTCGTGCCCCGACGGCACCCAGCTTCCCCATATGGGCCTCTCCTGTAGTTTCCCGGCGTGTCCACCACCGAACGTTTCGGTCCCAAGCCTGGATATCGCCTTCGCTCTGCCGCCTGGGGTGAGTGAGGTGACGCCGAGCGACGCCTCGGTAGAGGCGGCGTACGAGACCCCCACCGTCTCCGCGACAGAAGTGGGTACTATTCTCATCCGTCGCTATGCTGTCAGTGCCTCGTCGACCGCACTTGCAACGATACAGGAGACGGCCATCAATCTAACCTCCGGCATGCCTGCCAGCGTCACGCAGTTTACGTCGGCGGACCTCGGGACGCGCCACTTTACCGTAGTTACGGTGGACCGTTTTGAAGGGCAGGTCAATGTGGCCTACTACCTTGCGCGCACAAGCGACGTCTTGCGTTTCGATGCTATCGATCGTGGGGTTGATTGGATGAACCCCGACCTCGATGTGTCGGCTCTGCCCGCTCAGGCGGCGCTTCGCAGCATGCTCGGTACCCTGCAAGGGAGATGACCGGGTGGTATACTCGTCTCGTACATTATCGGTAATGCTAACGCTATGAATAATGAAAATCTAAGCAGTCTTCTCGGTACGCGCGCCATGCGTATCGCTATAACAGCCATCGCAATCTTCTTGGCACTCTTTCTCTTTGCGCAGACCATCAGTGTCCTGAAGAATGTTGGCCGCCCGGGTAATCCGGCTACCGACGTTATCACTGTGAGCGGAGAGGGGAAGGCGACGGTGGCGCCAGACGTTGCCCGCGTCTCCTTCTCGGTGCAGAACACGGCCACGACCGTCGCTGCGGCACAGGAGGCAACGACGAAGCAGGCAAATGACGCTATTGGCTTGGTCAAAGAGCAGGGCATTGCAGAAAAAGATGTCAGAACACTTGCGTACAACATTGCGCCACAGTACTCGTACCCGACCTGCGCCTACGGTACGCCCTGCAATCCTAAGGTGACGGGGTATCAGGTGAGCCAGACCGTAGAGGTGACCGTGCGCGAGCTTGCGAAGGTGGGTGACCTCCTCGCAGGCCTCGGTAAGCTCGAGGTGCAAAATGTCTCTGGGCCCGCATTCGGTCTCGATGATGCGGCGGCAGGATACGATGCGGCACGTGCCGATGCCATTAAGAAAGCAAAAGCTCAGGCAAACGCGCTCGCCAAGGAGCTTGGCGTCAAGCTCGGCAAGATCGTAAACTTTAGCGAATCTTCAGGCGGCTATCCATACCCAATGTCCTACGGCATGGGAGGCATGGTGACTCGTGACGTAAAGATGGAATCGGCACCAAATGTGCCTGTGGGCGAAAACACCTACAGCGCCACGGTCTCTATCACCTACGAGATCCGCTAAGTAAACAAAGGTGTTCACAAGAGCCCGCTCACGTCTTGACGTGGGTGGGCTCTTCTAGTATCCTACACATATTAAAGGCCCGCAGGGCTTTTTTATTTGCCAACACTACCGACCATGAACGCACTCACTACGTATCTCAAGCATGTTCGCGCTGAATTCGTCCACATTGTGTGGCCTACCCGTCAGACGGCCATATCGCACACGCTGGTGGTGATACTCATTGCGGCCGTCATCACCGTACTGGTGGGGCTCCTGGACTTTGCCTTTGCGGGCATTGTGAGTCGTGTTGTTGGCGCATAATTTCTATCCTATGAACGAAGATACCGAACAGAAGAACGACTATGCAGATGCGGACGGCGGCATGGCCGACATCGCGCCCGTGATAAAAAAAGAGATCGTCGACGAGACCGTCCATACCAAGGAGGATGCACGGTGGTACACCATCCACACCTATGCGGGCTATGAGAACGCCGTAGAGCGCAACTTGAAGCAGCGCATCGAGTCACTCGGCATGCAGAACAAGATCTTCGACGTGGTCGTACCGACCGAGAAGAAGATCCGCGTGAAGGGGGGCAAACGCATTATCGAAGAGGAGAAGATCTACCCGGGTTATATCCTCGTCCGCATGATTGTCGACGATGACTCGTGGTTCGTAGTGCGTAACACACCTCGGGTGACCGGCTTTGTGGGTGCGGGTAACACCCCAGTCCCCATGGAGGAGGTCGAGGTGGCAAGCCTGACCAAGCGCATGACTGCCGAGGCACCTAAGCACCGTATCGACTTGGTTAAGGACGACCCAATTGCTATCGTTGACGGGCCATTTAAAGACCTTGAGGGCAAAGTGGGGGAGATAGACGAGGACCGTGGCAAGGTTAAGGTCATGGTCTCGATGTTCGGCCGAGAGACTCCCGTCGAGCTCGACTTTTTGCAAATCCGTAAACTCTAAGGTAGAGTCAAAAACATTATGGCAACCGTAGTAAAAAAGATTAAACTTCAGATCCAGGGCGGGGCAGCAACTCCTGCGCCTCCAGTCGGTACTGCGCTTGGCCCAGCCGGCGTAAACATTGGCCAGTTCGTGACCCAGTTCAACGAGGCCACCAAGGACAAGCGCGGCATGATTATCCCGGTAGAGCTCTCGGTAATGGACGACCGTTCGTTTACCTTTATCCTTAAGAATCCACCCGCTTCTCGTCTCATCTTGAAGGCTATTGGAGTAGAGAAGGGCTCAAGTAAGGCTCCGACTCAAAAGGCGGGCAAGATATCCATGGATCAGATCCGCGAGATCGTGAAGGAGAAGATGCCTGATATGAACGCCGCTTCGGAAGAGGCAGCAGCGCGTACGATTGCTGGCACGGCGCGGAGTATGGGGGTTGAGGTTAAATAACTTCTACCGACCGGAGGCTGTCGAGCCGAGGTGGGGTCGAGAGATTTTCTAGCAAGAAAATACTCGTGACTCGAGGTGAAGTAGTAGAGGAGTATTTTTATTCGCAAAAACGCCCTTGCCGGGGCGTTTTTGCGTTCAAGCCCTCTCTAAAGTCACAAATCGGTGAGGAGGGTCTCCCGTGCCGGACTTTTCAGAAATTACTTTTGTGAATTCTTTTTCGTAGGCAGGGAAGAAGATGTCGGCCTCGGCGGTAGCGTCAACAAGCGTTAGGTACAACCGATCGACGACCGGCAGCGCCTCGGCGTATAGCCCGCCACCTCCAATAATGAAAACCGCGTCCGCTCCGAGGGCTCTTGTTGTTGCGGTGAGCGCAGCCTCAAGCGACTCCATAACCGTGGCTCCCCGTGCCTCGTAGTCAGCCTGGCGCGTAATAACTATGTTCGCGCGCCCGGGGAGAGGTCGGTACTTGAGAGGTATCGACTCCCAGGTCTTGCGGCCCATAATCACCGGGTGGCCGCTCGTTATCTCTTTAAAGTGCCTGAGATCATCGGGTATGCTCCACAAAAGCCTCCCCTCAAAGCCCAGGCCTCGGTCTTTTCCAATGGCGGCGATAATTGCTATAGATTTCATCTGCCTTATACTAGCAGTATCCATGGCCGAGTCGACATACGAGATTGAGATAAAGTGCCTTTTGGGAGAAGAATCTTCCGCGGAATCACTACGTGAAGGATTGCGTAAAATGGATCCTGGGCTGGCCTGTGGAAGCACATCCGAACAGCTGAATCACTACTTTGAGGGAGGCGATCCTCTAGTTTTGGTGGAGCGGTTACAATCACATCTATCGTCTGATGTAATTAAAAAAATGAAAGAGATGGCGACAGGGCAAAAAATATCCGTTCGCACTCGAGGGGTGAGTGGTATAGCAAAAATAGTCATGAAAGCGTCTGTAGGTAGTGACTCGAGCGACAATGGGGTGATCCGAATGGAGATTGATGAACCGGTCACAGGCATGACCCTCGACGCACTCGACGAAGAGCTGTGCGCTGCGGGCTATCGATATCAAGCCAAGTGGTCACGCTCGCGAGAAGAGTATCAACTCGGCACGATCACCGTTTGCTTGGACAAAAATGCTGGCTATGGTTACCTTGTCGAATTCGAAAAAGTAATCACGGATCCTGCACAGATGGTCGAGGCAAAGCGCGAAATCGAAGACCTAATGACAACTCTTGGAGTCGATGAATTGCCGCAAGATCGATTAGAGCGCATGTTTGCTTATTACAATGAGCATTGGCCAGAGTATTACGGCACAGAGAAGGTTTTTGTCGTAGAATAGGCACATATGTTTCTTGCCGATGCAGACATTAAGAAAGGGCTCAAAAACGGGAGCATCACTATCCGCCCCTTTGACCCGCAGAAGTTGCAGCCAGTGAGCTACGACGTCACTTTAGGGAACGAGTTCGAAGTTACAAACCGCCACTTCACGAGTGTTATTGACCCTTCGAATAAAATCTATCCCCAAACGCGTACCGTGAAAGTAAAAGATGGCGATGCCTTTATCTTACATCCGGGAGAAAGCGTTCTGGGTAAGCAGCGCGAGTTCATCGGTGTTAATGAAGAGCATCTCATTTTGCTTTCTGGAAAATCATCCCTTGCTCGCGCGGGCCTTGTTGTACACAATACGGCAATGTTGTTCAACCCATGCCACTACTTTTACCCGACGTTTGAACTTGTGAATACCAACAACGTACCGATAATTCTCCGGCCGGGCATGACTATTGCTCAATTGTTGTTTGCACGGCTCACAAGCCCAGTCGAGCGGAATTACAAAGAGACGGGTCGATATGGCGCCAAGAATTCTAACCATTTCGAGCCTGAACGAGTCGCTGAGAAGAAGACTAAAGCAAAAAAGAAAAAGTAATCACATTGACATGAAAAAACGGCACCCCGAACAGCAGTACCTCGACCTCTTGCGCGACACGCTAGAGAACGGCGAAAAACAGATTGACGCGGGTACTGGAGTGAAGACGTACAGTGTTTTTGGTCGACAGATTCGTTTTGACCTTTCAGAAGGGTTGCCGATGCTGACGACCAAGAAGGTCTACTGGAATGGAGTTCTGCAGGAGTTGTACTGGTTTCTCTCGGGACAGTCGAACATTAAATATCTCGTCGATAACAATGTACACATCTGGGATGATTATCCTTACCGGATATACAATGAAAAGGTTAAGAGTGGCAAAGAGCCCGCACTGACCAAAGAAGCATTTATTGAGAAGATTGCAAAGAGCGCGGCCTTTTCCAAGAAGCACGGCGAGCTCCGGCATATCTACGGTGAGCTCTGGCGCAAGTGGCCAGCGAGTGATGGGCGAAAGGTAGATCAGCTGCAATGGGTGATTGACGAACTGAAGGAGGATAAGGATGCTCACAATACGCTTGTGACCAGCTGGAACCCAGAATACCTGTACAGTATGGCGAAGCCAGGAGAGGGGGTACGATTCCCGATTTGCCACAACCTATACCAGGTCAATATCAAGCATGGCAAAGTGTGTCTTCAGCTCTATCAACGCAGCGCCGACATTTTCCTTGGCGTGCCGTTCAACATCGCGAGCTACGCACTTCTGACGATGATTATTGCGAAGATTCTTGGTCGCAAACCGGGCGAATTCGTTCACACTTTTGGTGACTTACATGTCTATGAAGACCATCGCGAGCAAGCAAGGGAGCAGTTGACGCGTAAACCGAAAGCGTTTCCAAAAGTAAGCTTTGCCAAATCGTTCAAATCACTCGATGCCTTCAAACCAGAGATGGTTAAACTCGTTGGTTACGACCCACACGCGACCATTAAGGCCAAGCTCGCCGTAGTGGGTGGCTACAATGAAAAGATGCACGGCAAAGAAACAACCAAAGCAAAAGCTAAGAAGAAGTAGACATGAGCCTCTACGAGCACCTACACCAAGAAGACAGTGAGATATATGACGCGCTCGTAGGCGAGGACAAGCGCGAGGAGGAGGGGCTCGAGCTAATCCCCTCAGAGAACTACGTCTCGAGCGCAGTAAAGGAGGCAATGTCTTCTTCGCTCACCAACAAATATGCCGAGGGCTACCCAGGTAAGCGCTACTACGGCGGGCAAGAGTTCACCGACAAGGTGGAACTACTCGCGATCGAGCGTGCCAAAAAACTTTTTAATGCTGGCTATGCCAACGTGCAGCCCTTGGGTGGCGCGAACGCCAACATCGCCATGTACTTCGCGCTCCTTGAGCCAGGCGACACTATCCTCGGTATGGACCTATCGCACGGTGGCCACCTCACACACGGGCATCCGGTGACGTACCTCACTAAGGTCTTCAGCTTTGTGCGCTACGGGATGAAAGATGTCGAGACCGGCGAAATTGATTATGATGAGATGCTCAAGACGGCGAAGGAGATAAAGCCGAAGATTATCCTCGCAGGCTTCTCGGCGTATCCACGTGAACTCGACTACGCCAAGTTCGTCTCAATCGCACGCGAAGTGGGCGCGACCGCCGTGATGGACATCGCGCACATTGCTGGGCTCATAGCTGGTGGGGCAGCGAAGAACCCTTTTGATTACGGCTTCGATATTATGACCACCACCACCCACAAGACTCTCCGTGGCCCTCGTGGCGGGATGATCCTCACCAGAGAGAGCGAGGAGCTCGCGAAGAAAATAGACAAGACCGTCTTTCCGGGCCTGCAGGGCGGCCCCCACATGCATCAGATAGCCGCTAAGGCCGTGAGCTTCAAAGAGGCGCTCCAGCCCTCGTTTAGGGCCTATGCGAGCCAGGTGGTAGCAAATGCCTCAGCGATGGCCGAGGTGTTTAAAGCTGGCAACGTGCGCATGATTACGGGTGGTACGAGCAATCACCTCATCCTCGCGGACGTATACGGCTCGCTCGGGGTTACCGGTGCCGAGGCCGAGCACTTGCTCGACGAGGCAGGCATTACGTTAAATAAGAACATGATTGCGAACGACCCGCGTAAGCCACTCGACCCATCGGGCATACGCTTCGGTACGCCAGCCATGACCACGCGCGGGCTTAAGGAAGAGAACTCAAAACAAGTAGCGCAGCTCATGCTCGATGTGCTCACCAAGAAGACTGCGGCATCTGCCGCAAAAGCCGAAGTGCTCAACATCGCCCTCGCGCACCCGATTCCGGAATCGTTCTAGTCCCAAAAGTTATTCAGACCAACGAGTTGAGTATTTCTCTGTGTTGAGGAGGTTGCCAATTTCTATCTTAAGTAACTCGCAGTCTTCTTCCGTTAGTGGTTTGAAATCATTGTAAAATCCTGTCTCGCGCTGAGGTAGTAAAACCGCGTCGCCGTACTTTTGGATAGAGGCATTAACGGCACGACCAAAGATTTGCATGTGGAGCGTGGGCCCTTCCGGCTTAAAGACACCCCAATTGCCCATGTCCTGATAATTAACAATGCCAATCTCAATGCCTTGTTTTCGCATTGTGGTAACGAGCGCTTCGCCTACGGCCATCGACAGCTTTGTGTATTCAATAGCCAGGGCAGGAGTAAGTTTAGTCCGGTCTCGCACGGGGACTTTGGGATATATCCGCAGGTGTCCGCCCTCAGTTCGGTCGACGAACGGCCGATCGGCAGATTCAATTGTAAAGTTGTCTGTTTCGTAGATTAGCGCCATTCGGGCATCGTATCATATGCGTTTGTGTTCTATTCCTGAATTTACTCAGAAATTTAAGGAGTGCGGAGAATCTGGTACACTCGCTCTAATGGAGGAGGTCATACGGAACGCAGTACTCGGAGCGCTCTCTGGTGTGGGGGTGGCTGAGGCTGTGCCTACTATAGAGCGGCCGGAGGCGGGCTTCGGCGACTACAGTACCAATGCCGCGCTCGTAGCGTCAAAAAAGCTGGGCAAGAGTCCGCGCGAGCTAGCTGAGGAGCTTGCACAGGCGATACAGAAAAACCTCGGAGAGAAAGTTTCGAAAGTTGAAGTGGCGGGTCCCGGGTTTATCAACATCACGCTCTCACGTGGCGCAGTGGCGCTGGCGGTCGCTGAGGCCGTGGCACAGGGTAGCGACTGGGGGAGAGGTCAAGAAGAAGAGGGTAAGCGCGTGATGGTGGAGTACAGCAACCCGAACGCCTTTAAGGAGATGCATGTCGGGCACCTGGTGGGCACGATTATCGGTGAAGCAGTGTCACGACTTGTCGAGAACGCAGGCGCAACGCTCGCCCGCGCCACCTTTGGTGGGGACATCGGGCCAAATGTTGCCAAGGCGCTTTGGGGGCTTCGAAAAAACGGTGTGAGTCAGCCGACGACAGCAAAGGAGATTGGGGACGCCTATGTTGCCGGCTCGAGCGCATATGAGAGCGGTCCACATGCGAAAGCAGAGATAGATGAGCTCAACAAAGCTATCTACGATGGCGCCGACCACGAGCTCATGGAGCTCTGGCGCAAAGGGCGCGAGGTCTCGGTAGAAGAGTTTCGGCGGATTTGGAGACTGCTCGGCACGCACTTCGATTTTGAATTCTTCGATAGCGACACAACTGAGATGGGGCTGCGCATAGTACATGACGGCCTTGAGAAGGGCATATTCAAGAAAAGTGAGGGTGCGGTTATCTATGACGGAGAGAGTAAGGGTGTGCACACGATGGTGTTCATAACCTCGCACAACACGCCCACCTACGAGACCAAGGACATTGGACTGGCTTTTCTTAAAGAGGAGCACTGGCCCTCAGACAAAGCCATCATCATTTCAGGCAACGAGCAGACTGGCCGATTCAAAACAGTGCTCGCGGCGCTCGGCGAGATTGCGCCGCTGCTGGCTGCTAAGACGGCGCATGTTGCGAACGGATTTTTGAAACTTACTTCGGGCAAGATGTCTTCGCGCGAAGGGAACGTGATCACCGCCGCTGAACTGATAAGTGATGTGGTGAAGAAAGCGAGCGAGAAAAATGAAGATCCGCTTGTAGCCGAGCAGGTGGCAGTAGGCGCTATTAAGTACATGGTGCTGCGCCAGTCGCCCGGTAGCGATATTATTTTTGATCCGGAGAAGTCGCTCTCGCTCGAGGGCGACTCGGGGCCGTACTTGCAGTACGCGCTTGTGCGCGCGAAAAAGCTCCTCACCTACGCTACCAACGGCGAGAAGGGGGGCGAGGAGCCAGCAGAG
>JBAYUT010000022.1:0-10926 GCA_041674945.1 Minisyncoccota bacterium
CACCCTACGCTCGATGAGCAAGGCCGTGTTCTCCACGCGCAACATTGGCCACTTCAGCCTCGCCTTCGGCGCGTATACCCAATTCACCTCACCGATACGTCGCTATCCTGACATCATCATCCACCGCTTAGTTAAGTCATTTGCCGGTGGAGAGAAAGTGACCGAGGAAGAGATGGATGGCTTCGACAAGCTCGCACTCCATGCGAGCGAACGCGAGGTGGCTGCCGCAAGCGCTGAGCGCGACTCGATAAAGATGAAGCAGGTCGAGTACCTTGCGGGCCGCATTGGCGAAGTGTTTGAAGCGGTCATCTCCGGCGTGACCGACCGCGGTATCTATGTCGAGCTCAATGAGACGCATGCCGACGGCATGATCCTCGTGCGCAACGTGGGCGATGATTATTTTGAATACGATGAGAAGCACTACCGACTTGTTGGCCGCCGCACCCACAAGACCTTCCAGCTCGGCGACCCAATCAAGGTCAAACTCACTGCCGCTCGTGTAGCAGAAAAAGAATTGGACTTTGTGCCGGCATAAAAACAAAATCCTCGATACGTTCGTATCAAGGAATTGACTCTCCGGGCGGGACGCACAGCGCGTCCCGCCCGTTTGCTCTAGATGCCCACGTGCCGGAACAGCTCGAGAACATCATCGTACGCTTGCGATGCGCACCGCTCGATAACCTTTGCGTCGCGAGTAAGCGTGCGGATGCCAGGACTCCCCCAGAAGATGAGCCCTTTCTTGCTGGCGCGCAGAGCTTCGAGGCCTTCCTGGTACAGAACATGCCTGTTGAGGACAGCCTTGCGGCGACTGCCCGAAATGCCCGCGGGTAAGGCACGAAGCACACGTGTCGCGGCCGACGCCCGCAAGTTCTTCGGGCAGTTCGCAAAAACGATCAGACCGTCCAGATTCCACTCCTTTATAATCTGGGCAGACGGAAACGGGATGCCGACCACCCCGTCGTATTTGCGACGCCCGTTCACATACACCGGCTTGCGGTAGACGACCGGCATGGCCATCGACGCATGCAGGGGCAGAAACGGGTCGGCAGCTCTCTTGACGTCGACGAGCTCGCCGATGTTCGTCTCCCAGTCGGTGACTCCTGCAACCACGTCCCCTCCGAATGCGCGCAACGCGTCGACATCGATTTCCCTACGGAAAACGTCGTTAACCAAGTACCCGATGTCGGCCGTCGTCCCGCGCCAAAAGCGACGAGGACTGAGGCTGATGAAATCAGACGTGGTGCATTCCTCCCAATAGCAGCTCTTGCCTTGATTGAGGGTGCCGCACGCCAAGTAGGCAGCGGGGCCCGCGAAAGTTGAGATTCCGGCAATGACCTTCAAGTACCGGACAAGGTCCAAACTCTCCAACACGCTTGCCATGGCACAACCCACGGCACCTCGGTTACCTCCAGAGAGTCCGAGGATGCCGATTCGCTCAATCCCGTGCGAGAGACACTTGAGCAAATCTAGATCGCCCTCGTACTCCAGCATATGACTCTCCTGCACTGTTGTGGCTCGCTCCTGAATTGGGCGAACAGATCGTCTGCCTCCGCTGTTGTTTATACTGTACCTCTACAAATAATCAAACCGGCCTCGCGCATCGCCGAAAGAGAATTAGACTTTGTGCCGGCATAAATACAAGGATTAATCCTTGTATTTAATTTCTTGCCGTATAAAACGAAGATCCCTCGATACCTTCGTATCAAGGAATCACACTCTCGGACGAGGGCGCGCTTCTCTTTGCGCACCCTCGTCCACAGACCTTATCCTCTACTTCGCCGCGCAACCACCTTACGAACCTTGCGGGGCGGCCGCTGCACCTGCATCACCGCCTTCTTGGGTTCTTTGGCCGGCTCGTCCCAGCACCTCCCGTCTTCGCGGCGGTAGAGCTTCTCCTGGACCTCACGCTCCCTCACCTGCGCCGCCCTTCGGCGCGTTTCCCGCCATTCGATGAACCACCTCACCCAGACCTTCCACCAGACGAAAATCGCATAAAAGACATACTTCCACTCGCTCCGCCAGCCGAGCACCTCCCGCACGAACTCCACTGACGAACGCCGAGAAACAGGCATGCTGAGGTAGTAACCGATCACGAGGAGCATGAGTGTGAACAGCCCACAACAGAGATACAGGCAGCCTAAGAGCGCAAGAAGTACAAGTAACATTTCGTCACCTCACAGTGCTTATGTGGCTCCGCCACGTGAATGAACGGTCCTCTCCGCGCAAGATTACCCTACCAAAAGCATTAGGCAAGTACCCCTTTGCAACACTCACTGTCACACAAGCATCACCGAAAATGAATTGGATTTTGTGCCCGCTAAGATAATGTTCAGTTTGGAGAATGACGGACAGTCCAGTCGTCGTGCGTGCGTAAATGGAGAAGGTTCCAGACAACCCTCGTTAATTCATGCACAAACTTACGGCCATCAAAAGTCGAATAATTTTTTGCTGGATCCGCATCACAGTTATAAAATGCGGAGCATATGCCTCCATCACCAAGCGGCCCTGTTGGGCAGCTTATTATGTTTCCACTTTTGTCGTGCCAAACAAGGTTGGCCCACTCGCCGTCCTGCAGGTCGGTTGCATAATAGTCGCCATCACATGAGAAGTAATTAAAGCGGGAAACGCTTGAGCTATACACACCATACACGATCAGTGTCATAAGCACTGCTGCAACTATACCGACGAGCCAGAGAGCTGATTTAAGCATTATATTTTAGATCACTATTTCGCCACACTCACCGCCTCATCGAACTTAACACTGAGGAGCTTGGAGATGCCGTCGTTGCCCATAGTGACACCGTAGAGAATACCCGCGCGGCTCATAGTCTCGCGGTTGTGGGTGATGACGATGAGCTGCGATTTCTGTGCGAGGTTCTCGATCATGTCGCCGTAGCGGCGGCTATTGGCCTCATCGAGCGCCGCATCGGTCTCGTCGAGGATAAGGAATGGTGGTGGGTTGACCTGGCTCATGGCGAAGATGAGTGCAATCGAAGTAAGCGCGCGCTCGCCACCCGAGAGCTGCATGAGTGAACGCACTTTCTTCTTCGGCAGACTCACGTTTATCTCGATGCCGAGTTTCTTTTTCTCTATTGTTTCCTCTTCATCTTCCTCCCCTTCCTCCTGCTCTTCATTCTCATCTTCTACCTCTATCGCCTCCATCACGAGACGTGCGCTGCCACCGCCGAACATAAGTGCGAAGTATTCGTTAAACGACTGGTTCACCTTGGCGAGCCCGTCGGCAAAGTGTTTGGCGAGTTCTGTATTTAAATCGTCAATCAGGTTTGCGAGGCTCTTAGCCGAGCGGTCGAGGTCTTCAAGCTCGCGTGCCAAGAACGCTTCGCGCTCACTCACCTCTTTGTGCTCGGTGCGAATGTCTTCTCCACCACCACCCGACTCTTCGAGCCGTATCTTGAGTCGCTCTACTGAGTGCTTGCGCGCCTCTTGTACCGTGCGCTCCTCGGTGAGCAGAGCTGCAACTGCCTCGTACGAGACGGCTGCTGTGCCCACAAGCGCAACTACCTCTGCCTTGTCAGTATCAAGCTGGAGCGCAAGGGCAAAGAGCTCCCGTTCGCGTGCCTCGAGCCGCACTACCTCAGCTTCTTCGCGTGCCTTGTTCTGCGCGTACTCGAGAATATGGCGGCGTAGCTCACGGCCCGTTTCGTCGTAGGCAGTCAGGGCTTCGCGTGCACGGCCAAGCGCGAGCCGTGCCTCCTCGAGCTCCTTGTCGAGTTTCGCATCCCTCTCGAGCAAGGTCTTGTGCTCCTCTTCAAGTGTGTAGACCGAACGCTCTTCCTCATTGAGGAGATCGTCAGAGGGTGCAACAAAGCGATCGACAAAGGCCTTGATAATCGCATGAAGCGACTTGAGCGCGCCAAGTACGGCCTCGGGTGTATGTGTCTGCTTGACTTGCCGTTCAGCTTCTTCTGCAAGTGTTATAAGGTCTTCTCGCGAGACCTTCGCGTACGGGTCACTGCCCACCTTCTTGCTGCGCTCCTTGGCAGCATGCAGGGCGCCTTCAACGCGGCCCAGGTCGCGAGCGAGCGCACTACGCTCGCTCGCGAGGCGCTCCACCTGCTGCTCGGCTTTACGCGAGAGCTCGAGTCGCTTGGTGCCCTCGGCGTCGGTTGTTGCTCTCTCTTCTATCGCCGCGAGCTCGGCACTCACGCTCGCAAGGCGCTCCTGTGCTGAGCCTTTCTCGCCAGCCACCCTCACCTTCTCTTGCGCGAGATACGCGTCTTCAGTCGCGAAGTATGCACCCGCGAGCTTAATGAGCTCTTGGCGCATACCCTCGGCACGCTCAAGCTTCTCTACCTGCCGCTCAAGGAAGCGTAGATGCGGTGCAAGCTCACGGCGAAGCGAATTAACCTGCTGGATATTTACTTCGGTCTTCTCAAGCTTCTTCTGCGCCTCCTGCTTTTTAAACTCGTACACCTTGAGGCCGAGCGCATCCTCGAGCATCGTGCGGCGTTCGCGCGCGTTTGCAAGCAGTATCCGGTCGGCCTCGCCCTGAGAGATAATATGGTGCCCTGTCTCGCCAATATTCGCCCCCGCAAGCAGCTCCTCGATATCGCGCAGACGCACCTTGGAGCCGTTTATGGAGTACTCGCTCGAGCCGTCGCGCAGTATCGCACGCTCGATGCTCACCTCGTCATAATCAATCTTGAATTCACGTCTAGCGTTATCAAACACGATAGTCACTGCGGCACGATTAGAGCGCGGGACGGTATGTGAGCCATTGAAGATGAGGTCCTCGCTGCGCTTACCGCGCATACTCTTCATCGACTGCTCGCCGAGCGCGAAGCGAAAAGCCTCAGCCAAGTTGCTCTTACCCGAGCCGTTGGGGCCCACCACAGCGGTAGTGGCCGACGAGAAATCGAGCACGGTTTTACGTACAAAAGATTTAAACCCGACTATCTCCAGCCGCTTAAGCATTCTCTGTATTGTAGCATTTGCGGCATCTTTGACAGTCACTCACATGGTACAATTCCTCAGTAAGATAAAATAACCATAAGACTTATGAACGAATCTCCCGAAAAACCACGCCCTACTCAAGAACAGCTTGCTGAAGAAGCGCTTTTTATCCGCGAAGGAGCAATGTATATAAAAACAAAGGAGGGGGAAATGAAACTTGAGCTAACCCCAAGCCAGCTAGAGGGTGTGGCAAAAAAGTATGCTGACATTCAATTTTACTCTGAGGTTTCAGCGGTACAGCCTGACGAAGTAAAAGCAATCATTGACTCGGCTGATATGCCTCGACGCTTGAAGGGTGATACTTATGATGATATGGGGAGTAGGTCTGAAGCCAACAGGGAAATGGTAGGACGGTTGACTACGCCAGATATTCTAGAGCGAGCTGAATCAGATCCTGCCGTAAAAGAGGCCGTGGATGAATTCATCTCAGCGGTCAGCGCAGCTTATCCTAAGTTGGAAGAAGCGATCGCCTCTATAGAAGATAAGGGACTCAGATATAACCTAGATCATGCGAAAGCTAATTCAGAAAATGGTCTGCAAAACATCGGCGAACACGGTGTGCGGTGTTGCTTAGGGGATGACGTTGGATTTAATCATTATATTAAGGGCTACGATTCTAGTTTTGCGGAACTCCCCTCGTCTGTAAAAAATGCTTTGCGTTACGTGGGATTGCGGGCAATTCAACTTGGCATACAAAAGACTGAGGGTAAACTCGAAAAAATTCTAGACGGTGAAGGTGTGCTTCGCTTTATAGCCGAAGATCTTGCTAAAGAAAAGGGTCTCCGTGCTGGGGACATCTTCCGAGTATTACTACAACGCTTGAGACAAGATCGGGCTATATAAATAAGCAATATCCTAGACGCCCCTAGAGGGCAGCTATTTACACCCACTTCATCGCAGCAAGCGCGGCTTGTGCAGCGGCTTGCTCGGCCTCTTGTTTAGACTGACCCTCGCCCCTCGCAATCTCTTTTTCACCGAGGAAGACGCCCATAGTAAATTGGCGTGCGTGGTCGGGGCCCACCTCGCCCAGAGTCTTATAGCTCGGCGTGATGCTCTTCTTCTCCTGGGCGAGCTCTTGGAAGCGACTCTTGGCATCTTGGTAGGCGCGCGTCTCGATAACCGCCTCCACCTTGCCGTAGAGATTGTTGGCAATAAATTTCTCTGCATGTTCGAAACCCTGATCCAAATAGAGCGCGCCGATGATAGCCTCAAACGTGTCGGCGAGTATCACATCGCGAGCACG
The DNA here is from genome assembly GCA_041674945.1 of Minisyncoccota bacterium. Classification (GTDB taxonomy): domain Bacteria; phylum Patescibacteriota; class Minisyncoccia; order Phycocordibacterales; family Phycocordibacteraceae; genus C7867-001. The sequence goes on from JBAYUT010000022.1 coordinate 6,218, forward strand.
GCCCGTGTCTTTTGCCTCACCCTTCGAGAGGAGGAGGTAGTCATTGACTCCAAGGGCTTGCGCGCTTGCGGCAAGCGAGACCGTGTTAACGAGTGCCGCGCGGAGGTTGGTAAGCTCGCCCTCGGTCTTCTCAGGGTATTTATGAAAAAGAAAGTTGGTGACAGCGAGCTCGAGCACCGCATCACCGAGGAACTCGAGCCGTTCGTTCTGGTTACCTGCGTACTCCTTGTGCTCGTTTAGGTATGACCTGTGGGTAAAAGCCTCGACCAAGAGGTCGGGGTTTTTGAAGGGTGAGTCGATTTTTTTAGCGAAGTCGCTGAAACTAGGCATGGCCTTGTGGTGCCCGAGTTTTCTCTGCGCTCGCATGATCGAGGAGCTTTTGTACAGCTTGGGTCACGATGGGCAGCATATCATCGTAGAAATTGAGGTCAATTATGTCCTGGAGTCGGAACCACTTGGCGTCGTCGAGACCACCACTCTTCTTGAGTACGAGCGGGTCGAAGGCGCAGCGCGCCAGGAAGAACCATACATGCTTTACCACACGACCTTTCTCAGGGTGCGAGGCGACATACTCATTCTCGCCTATTTGGCTCTCTACCGTAGCTTCGAGACCCAGCTCCTCTTTAAGTATACGAGCAACCCCCGCCTCGGGTGAGGCATCCTTCTCTATGTGTCCCTTGGAGAGCGTCCAGTGGCCAAAGACATCGTGCACAAGCGCAAGATAGTACTGCCCATCGTGCTTGGCGTAGGCGATACCACCACCCATCTTCTCGAGGGGCAAGTCCTCTCTCTTGACCTTCTTCTTACCCTGCTCTTCTTTGCCCGGCTCGCCGAGCTCTTTGTACACCGCACCAAGGACACCGTTTACAAAGCGGCCTGAAGAGTCACCACCGAAGGTCTTGGCCAGCTCAATAGCCTCGTTGATAGCCACCTTTGCAGGCACTTGCGCCCTGTCGGCGAATAGGAGCTCAAAGAGCCCGAGACGGAGAATGTTTCTGTCGATAGGGGCAATGCGCTCGAGTGGCCAATCTGGGGCCGCCTTAGTAATGACCGTATCAAGATCAGGCTTCTTGGCGAGTACCCCCTTCAAAAGAGTGTCCATAAATGGCTGGTCGACGTCGTCACCTCCAAACTCGGCCACGTTGCGCGCAAGAATGGCGAGCGCATTTTCTTCGGGTGCACCTGAGTTGTCCCACTCAAAGAGTGACTGCAATACGATTGAACGAGCTAAGTGTCGATTCGCCATGTAAAGATCTGTTGTTGTGAGTATAGCAAACACTTATCGCCCGCAACACGCCACAAAAATTCTGTGGGGATTATTTTAGAAAAGAAAAAACCCGCGAGTGCGGGTTTCTATGCACCTCCACCGAAACCACTACGTGCCTTTGGTCGGCCTGCGGCAGCAATCTTGCCGAGAATCCCCTTGCTGCTCTTTGCTTCTGCATTGGCATGGTCAGCAGCATGGTCATGCACCTTCTCAGCAACGACTTTCTCACTTGGGCCCTTCACTTTTGAAACCGCACTCTTCTTGACCTTCACTTTGAAAATCTGCTTGCCGCGGTACATGCCCGTAGTCTCGTCGACGCGGTGTGGGAGGCGGAGCGCACCTGAGGTAGCGTCTTTGACCGCCTTCGTCTCCGTAAGGGCGTGGTGTGAGCGGCGGTTATTGGTATGACCGCGAGTATGGCGCATTCGTACTGACATGCATAAGACTGTAACACGGGGGGCAAAAAAGAGAAAGGGCGGCCTACGCGTAAACGCAGGACGCCCTTGTTTTCTCGATCGCGGCCCAACGGCCGCTATTGATGTTTTTTCTTCCTCCTCTTTCGCCGACAATCCAGTACTTCCTCGACCGTGCGGTAACCCCACTCGTCGGGCGTCCGGCCGGCCATGTGACAGGCAATCCCTACGGGAGTCCCGTCGATGGAAAATACGAACAGCCGAATGACACACCGGTAACACGGCAGCCCTCTCGTGAATGTTGCCGTCGCCACGACTTCAGGAGTCGAGACATCCTTCTTCGGTGTTTCAACCGGTGTTGGTGCGGACGGTCTGCGCGGTCGCCTTTCAGGAAAGCGTTTCCGCCTCCCCTGCCACCTCTGCGTCGGTGGTACCACTTCGGTCGAGCACTCCATACTTGTTCGCCCCTTGCTCAAATTGCCAAGCCTCGTTGCCTGACCCGCGATTTATACCCCTTCTGTTCTATTTAGTCAAGTGCACGAATGAAGAACGGTGAATAGCACAGAGGCCGTGCTTTTTGAGGGCTTCGTAGTGCTTTTTGGTCCCGTAGCCCTTATGTATTTCAAATCCGTACTCCGGGTACTGCCCCGAGAGGTCGACCATTAATCGATCGCGTATGACTTTTGCCGCGATAGATGCCAAGGAGATAATTGGCACCGATGCATCGCCTCCTATAATAGTTTCTTGCGCATATTCGGGCGACGCCTTGAGTGAGCCGTCGAGAAGTACTCGTACTTGAGCTGAGTCGGGGGCAAGAGTGTTCACTCCCGTATCAAGTGCACGACGTACGGCTACCGCAATACCCTCTCTATCTATTGTCTCTGCACTCCCGAGCTCTACCACAAAGCGCACGTCGCCTAGCGCTGCACGCGCTTCCAACATCTCAAATATTTTCTCTCGTTTCTTCTCAGAGAGCTTTTTAGAATCTGCCACGCCCGGAAACTCAGTAGCCACATCGAACCCTTCCGCCACTGCCACCACACCCACGCTCACCGGCCCCGCCAAGGGCCCTCTTCCTGCCTCATCGACCCCAAGTACAAATGGCATAGGATGAAGCATAACAAAATCCACTATCACCTGGGTTAAATGCCCGTCTGGTATACTGCAAATTAACCATGTCGTTCGAAAATCCAAAAAAAAAGAGGCCAGAAGGCGTAGTTGAATCAGATCCCGATGCACACGCTGAAGCAGTATCGAGGGATATTCCAGAAGACTTTGAGGATCTCGCATTAGGTCAAGAATCTAAAGGCAGGATTGTCGAGAATAAAGAGTTGGGGGTCTCATACAGAGAAACCGTTATCGAACTCCCAAAACATCGGCAGGAAAAATACGGCATCACAAGAATTCGACGACGAGAGTTGCTTCCTCCACTACCCACCGGCTTTTACACTGTCGGCGAGTACGTTACCAATAAGTACGGTCAATTTTATCTCGGCGACACGCCAACTTTTAGCTTCGACAATCGATTTGATCCTGTGTATCACTTCTTGATCGATGGGAGATTACCTGCCCCTGATGCTTGGACGCATCAATTACTATCCGGCTATTTCCCAGCCCATGATTCTGACCCTAAGTATAAAGAGAGGTCCATCGAGACTAGAAAAAACCAGGCGGAAATACTTGATCTATTTAAGCGTAATGGACTCATGTTCCACGAGATATACCCTTCAGGTGCGAACGCCGAGAGTCCCAATCGTTTTGAGAGAACCCCGGATGGCTTCACCGAGAAATACGGCGTAAACGTAAAAACAGCTGAAATTGGAATCCCTGGTTTGTACTGTGCACCCGGTCGTCCATTTTTTACTGATTATAACACGCCCATTTTTAGCTTCAGTCGCCATAGCACCGCACTTCGCAAATACATCGACGCATTGCGTACAAACACGAATCCCGAAATTCAGTCGCTCCTTGCAACTTATGGCATTGTCAAAGACGCCCCGCCGCTGGAACTTATTGGCCCAGAGTCTCCCGAGTACTCTGACTATATTCGCGCCTATGGTGGGCTGCTTAAAAAAACTAACGAAGAAGAGTGTCGAGAGAACGGTTACTGTTTTCTGAGAGATAGTGACTGCATGCGTGTGCGAGAATCCGTCTTTCAGCTAATAATGGCCGGAGCGGTCATAGGTGGGGAGGTCCAGATTCCCATCGTAAAGCACCCAGACATAGAGCCATTGAGATGGTGCCACGCAGAGCTTGCCGTAGTGCCGACTCGCAGAGGGTTGAATGTACTCTTTTTTGAGACGGATTAACATGGCGAGTCGATTCATCCACCCCAGTACCACATTCTCGCCTGGCTCGAATGGCTACGGGGCAGGTTTCCATACGCTATGAGCAGATTCATCCACCTGCATACTCATTCGCACTATTCGTTCCTCCAGGCACTGCCTAAGGCTGACGAGCTAGTGGAGAAGGCCAAAGCAGAGGGCATGGACGCGGTTGCGCTTACCGACACCGGCAACATGCACGGCGCCATCGACTTCTACCAAGCGGCTGTTAAGGCCGAGATTAAGCCCATACTTGGCCTCGATGCGTATCTCGCGCCACGTTCACGTCATGACAAAGACTCGGCGCTCGACACCAAACGTTCGCGCCTCGTACTGCTCGCCGAGAACATGGAGGGCTACAGAAATCTGCTTGCGCTCACCACTCTTTCATGGACGGAGGGTTTCTACGAACGTCCCCGAATCGACAAAGAGCTCCTGCGCGCGCACCATTCCGGACTCATAGCCATACTTCCCTCTTTTGCAGGCGACATTGCACTGCTCCTGCGTGCTGGTGACCCTAAAGGCGCAGCGGCAAGTCTTGAGGAATTTAAAAGTATCTTTGGTGCAGAGAACCTCTTCTTGGAAATTACGCACCACCCAAAGGTGGCTGGACACGAGGACGTGATGAAGCAAATAATCTCGCTTGCCGGCGAGACCAAGACCCCGCTCGTAGCACAGCACGACGTGTACTATCTCGAACCCGAC
>JBAYUT010000023.1:0-10639 GCA_041674945.1 Minisyncoccota bacterium
CTCTCGCGCGCAAGCATACCAAGCGCGGCCGAGGAGAAGATGGCAAGGCCCGCAAAGGCGGTCGCAAGCACAAGGAAAAAGAATATCTTATCACCCGATGCGTACTTCATTTTAGCAGCGCTACTGTCATACCCAGGATTGCTGAGATGATAGAGATAATCCAGTACCGCATGGTCACCTTATACGGTGGCCAGCCTATCGCCTCAAAGTGGTGGTGCAGCGGCGCAATGAGGAAGAGCTTCTTGCCGCGGAACCGCTTTGAGAGCACCTGCGCAATGTTTGAGAGAACCGTCACGACGAGCGGCAGAGCAATGATAGGCAGCGCAGCAACGCCGTACCCCTCCCCGAGCGTATCCGTGAGGAACGCGACGACCGCGAGCGTCATGGTGAGACCCATCGTGCCCGTCTCGGTCATCCAGAAACGAGCGGGCGGGATATTAAACCAGAGGAACGCGAGTATGGCTCCCGCCAAGGTCGCACAAAACGCTGCAAGGTTAACTTGGTTTTGAAAGTAGGCGATGCCCGCGTATGCCGTGAACGCAGCACCAAATACACCCCCCGAGAGTCCATCGATGCCATCTATTACACCGCCGGCGTAGAGCCCGAGGGTAATCAGCACAAACAGAGGGATGATGAATATACCCAGCGTGAGCGTGCCGTCGGCAGGAATACCAACCGCCGTGACCCCCAGCTTTGCGTAGAACCAGGCCCCAATAAAACCTGCCACGAGCGTCACAAACAACAAGCGGATACGGAGCGACACTCCCCGCTCTCCCGTTGGCCGGATATCATACAAGTCGTTAATAAAGCCCATTAAGGCACCTGCCAGTAGCGTGAAGAGCGGTATCCACGTCTGACTACGACTCAAGAAGTCGAGCTTTTCAAAAAGGGGTACGGGGAAGAGCTGTGCGGACGCCCAAAGCACAAGAGTAACAAACGTCACACTAAACCAAATGAGGATACCTCCCATGCGGGGTGTCGAGGTCTCGGTACCGGCGTGTACGGTGGTGCGCAGCTTTTCAAATTCGACCGCACGAGAGCCGTCGAGCGCAGTCTTCCCTTCTGACTTCTTCCACACCCGATATTTGTAGAGATAGTGCGTGAGCAGGGGTGCGAATAAAATGCCCACCGCAAATGCAGCGGCCGCGGGGATGAAGACTTTCGTAATACTGCTGACAATCATAGTGAGGCGACGCCCGCAAAGTGCGCAAGCGTAGCGGCAATGAGCGCGGACGCATCTGTGAAGCGGGCGTCCTTGGTAGAGCCAAGCACGACCACAGCAACAGGGTGGTTAATGCCGACGTCAAACACGAGGGCAAGATTCCCGCCCGCCAAGTCGGTAAAGCCAGTTTTAGAAAGAAGCAGGCGTGGCATGGTCTCGACCATGGGGTTAGTGTTCTTAACCGTAAACGCTGTACCCCCTTGAGAGACCGCGTGCGTTGAGCGGTGCGTCGTGGCGAGCGCAATGCCAGGTGCCCGCTCGACGAGTGCACCCGCGAGTCGTGCCATGTCACGCGCAGAACCATAGCCTCCCGAGACCGTTTCGCTTATATCAAGCCCATTACCATTTACCGCATAGGTCTGGGTAAGACTAAGCTCTGAGGCCGCACCTGCGAGCGCGGCAACCTGTGTACCACCAGCTCCAGCCACCGCCTCGACAATCGCCACCGCACCGTCATTGAGCGAGGCCGTGAGCGTCAGGCGCGCAAGGTCGTCAAGAGACAGTATCTGTCCGACGTTGAAGGCATGCGGCGCCTCCGCCTGCGTTGCGGAATCAGAGATAGTTATCTGCGTACTCGGGGCAAGCCGCGAGACCGCCGCGTACACCGCGAGCAGCTTGGTGAGTGAGGCGAGCGGAAGCTGCGCATCAGCATTTTTTGCATACAACGTCTTCCCCGTGACAAGGTCGTAGACCACCGCCGCCTTAGCATCCAATGAAACGGCCGCGTACGCATCGGGCGCTGGTGGTGGAGCGACCACCACGGCTGCTGGCTGGGCAGCAGGAACCGTAGCAGAGGGGACAAAGAACAAGAGGCCCAGTACGGTGGACGCCGAGACGAGAGCGATACCAAGGTCGCGCATCGTATGCTTTTCAAGTGCCGCCTCCTGTTCTTTAGAGATATCCATAGCTAGGCAGAGGTCTCCTCTCGCACTACTTCCTTCGTCATAGTTGCAAGGTCCGCGAAGCGAGGCAGATCCTCAACACGGCCCACTCCGAGGTGCGCCAATGCCTCGGTAGTGAGCGTATAGCGCACGCGGCGCTTGTCGACCTCGTCTTCCCTACCCTCCACAAGCCCACGCAGGAGGAGCGTGCGCATCGAGGCAGCAGAGTTGACTCCGCGCACCCAGTCGACCTCGCTACGGGTCGCACCTTTTTGGTACGCAATCACGGCGAGCGTCTCTAGACTTGCTTTACCCAAGTCACGTGCCAGCTCGCTCTCTCGCAACCGTTTAATCACCTCTGTCGCCTCAGCCGCCGTGCGCAGCTCGACTTCTGTTTCTGTCTCGATGAGGGTCACGCCGCGACCCTGGAGCGCTTCCACAAGCTCGGCGAGCGCCACAACAACTTCGCTCTCAGACACGCCAAGGAGCGCCGCGAGACGCTTCTTCTCCAGTGACTCACCCGAGGCAAAGAGGAGCGCTTCTAGCGCGGCAGAATGACTAAGCATTCTTCTCATTGTAGCGGTGCACGCCCCCTCAAGCAATGTGTCTCTGGGGACGCAAAACCGCCCTTACGGGCGGTTTTGCGTCGCTCTACTTCCCAATGGTTTTAGTAGAGACCTACGTAACCGGTCCTGTAGCTATCAAGCCCCGTAGTGACTGAGTTGACCAGCGCCGTGTCTGCCCCGCTCCAGCCGAAGCTGCCGAGCAGCGCCCGATACATACCGGAAACCCCAGCGGCAGGCAACTGCGCCACTGCCGTGAGTGTAAAGTTAACGGTTTCACCAGCCTTCAGGAGGTAATTGCCGTTTCGCGTCGGCGCCGATGCGGAGCTCGAAGTCAACGTGACCGAGGTACCGCTCACAACGGACGTAGGGCCATTTCGCTCAATGCGTACAATCGTTCCTCGAGAGTTCCCCTGCGGTGTGCCAGCAATTGCAGCACGTGACGGGATATAGATATCTCCCCCAATAGCCGTAACCTTGTACTCGATGGTGAACGTGCCCCGGTCATTGTTTGGGCCTTCAGCAGCGTCAGTCGTCGCAGCGACACTGACAAAACTAAGGGCTGGGGTGCCTACTTTCGGTGGTGGTGGAGGTGGAGGTGGCGGAGGTGGTGGCGCTACAGGGCCGCCATTAGCGTACTTACTCAGGAGCTGCGCGTCACGTGCGTCGACGCCCGACCCCGTAGTTGGACTGTATTTGCCGTCGACGTTACAAACCTTGAACAGAGGACAGCTCGCATTCCTCGCCACAAGGTTCAGAAGGAATTGCACGTCATGACTCAGAAGCCGGCCACTGTTATCGTAGTCGAAGTAGCCGTAACCGTAACCGATGCCGCGAGCCACTGCGCGATTCGGCGTATAGCCAAGGGAAACATTCTCCTTTACCGATACCATGGTGCACTTTTGGCTTCCATCGTTCGTCGAGGAGGTACAGTTCTGCCGCGTCGCCGTCGCCCCAGTTAGGCGTGCCTGAATAGAACCCCTCTCAGCGCTTACTGCGTTGAAGGCGGTAGCATAGTAAGGTGTTGCATACACGTAAATCTGGCTTATCGTGTTTGCATTCAGTGGAAACTTTGCTCCATCTGCGGTGATGTTTACTTGAGAATCTGTCCTCGTTGATCTCCACGCAGGGAACGATGTGGTCTTACCTTGATAACCAAATCGAACCTCGAAGTTGCCGATACGCAGTGCGGGCGACGAGACGCTCAACTGGACCTGCACCGCTTTCAGATAGCCAAAGGAATTAAAGTATTTCGGACTCACATCAAATGTCCCGATGAGTTGGTTACCAACTGGCATGAGCGCGGTCGATGGCGTATCGGCATTGCGAGAAAAAGCAACAACTGGTTGCGTTGACATGGTACCTGCAGCTGCGGCCATGAGTGACTGCGCACCATATGCGAGGTCAGTCGAGGCTGCGGCGTAAGACAGACCGACTGCGATGACCCCTATGACAACAAGCGCTCCGGTACGGAGCTTCTTACTAGAGCGAGACGGGCGAGTTTGAGCCATACAATTGTTTAAGCGAGTATGCGCTCAGTGTACTGCCATGTGCCCCACCAAATCACGCTATAATCGCGATATGGGGATAAGAGGCTCGCGCATGGTAGCACCGTTTTTATTAGCTTTTTCGGCACTGGCCGTTCACCTACTACCCTTTTTGCTCTATGGGGTGCAGCCACTGGGCTATGACACGGGCTTTTATCGGCGCTACTTGATCCAGCCTTTCGTCTCCATCCCCAACCCTGTCGTGCCGGGCCTGGGCGCAGATGCACTCCTGCCCCGCCTTGTCCTCGACACCTTACGCATACTTAACCTCTCTCCAGAAGTAGCACTCTACGGGAGCTATATACTCTTCTTTTCGCTCCTGCCCGTACTCCTCTACCACTGGCTCAAGCCACACCATGGCGCACACGCTGCACTTATTGCGGGGCTACTGCTGGCACTCTCGCCCGTGGGCTACACCGCGTTCTGGTACATGTTATACAAAAACGCGTTTGCGCTTTGCTTTATCTTCCTCGCCTTTATCGCCTACGAGAGGCGCTTGCTCTGGCCGCTCCTTGCGCTCGACGTGGCTATCGCCCTGAGCCACAAGACTTCGGCGATTATCTACCTCGCCACCCTCTGCGTACTGGTCCTCGTCGATCGCACCCGGTGGAAGGAAGTCGCGCTACACGTCGGCATTGTGGCGCTCCTGGTTCTGCTGCTCGCATCGGGCGGTGGCTCAATATCGCCTCAAACACTCGGCACATCTGCGGTCGCCGTATTTCTTGAGTGGCACGAGCATATCGTGCTATCAGCGGCTCTCATCATCGCCGCCGCGTACGCAGCAGCGCACTGGCGCACGATACCCGTGCCGAAGACACTCCTCGCCTTTGCGCTCGCGAGCTTCGCCTTCCCTATTTTCCATCTGCCCTTCTACCAGCGCATCTTCGTCTTTACTGACATTGCACTCATAGCATTTGCTGCATACGGCATCAATCTTATTGTCTCCAAAATTGGATTTGACGACGAGACTAGCTACGCACCCTACGGCTACTTCGTATTACTCTGCGTGATCGGCGGCCTACACCTCGGCAACCTGCAGAGCCAGGTGGTACAGCTACAGCCTCTGCAGTCGAGCGAGCGCTTGGCGCAAATCGCGGCCATCGGCAGCCTTGTCCCGCCCGAGGCCCTCTTGCTCACCACTAATGCCGAAGCACCTTGGTACGAGGGGTGGACTCTTTCGCACATCGCTGCGCCTGGCATGCTGCGCGACACGCACAACTTCGACACGTGGGTTAAGTTCTGGGAGTCTACCTCTACTCCCGAGCAGATTGCCTTCCTCAACACCTTCCCCAAGCCGCTCTATGTGAGCACGCTGGGCGACTTTACCGAGCTCGTGAGCGGCCCACCTCCGTGCCTCACCAAGGTCTCTCCGAATCTGTTGCGAAACGATTGTCGCTAGTTTGATCCGGGCAGTCTATTGCACTGGTGGCTTGAGGGCTCCGCTGGCGTACTTTGCTAGCATGAGAGCATCTGCCTGCGTCACTTTGGTATTCTTGTCTACATCACACGTCTTAAAAGAAGGGCAAGAAGCGCTTCCATTGGCAACCTTCATGAGCATAGTCACATCGAGCGAGTTGAGCGCATTGTCGTTATTCATGTCATAAACGCCATACCCGTATCCAGAGCCACGGACAACCGTACGGTTTGTCTTACTGGCAACATGCTTTTTGGCAGAACTAGTCCCTGGCATGGTCTGCAAAAAATTTTCGGCATAAACCTGTACAAGTGGGTTTGTAGCAAAGAGCGCATCCATATTTAGTGGGCTACCAACGCCAAAGTTAGCCACTGCGTTTCCGGCCCCGATCTCATTGTAAACCACGTTGTACACAGGGGTACCATGCACCGTTATCGTACCCTTATATGAGTACTTACTATTTGGCATTGGCACTACCAAAGACTTGGCGCCCACGCGATACACGGTTTTTGTGCATTCTGGAGTGCATGTTTCATATTCGATGGAATAATTCCCGAGGGAAAAATCCGGCTGACCTTTGCCTTTCCGTACCATTCTTAAGTACATTGGGCCAATATCGATTGGCACCTTAGCATTGACCGACACGACGTCAAACACGGCAAGTACTTGATTAGGCAAGGGGAGGATGTCCCCCGTTGGCGATGCTGGGTTTTGTGTGAACCACAGGAATGGTTTTCCGCTAGACTCGGCTGCTGCCAAGAGTGAATCTGAAGTGCTGTTGACATTCGTATTGATAACCGCGTACGATGCGCCCGCAACGACCAGGCCGATAACGAGGAGACTTGGCGCACTAATATTACGGACTTTCTTCAACAACGGAGCCATGCGGGATATTTGAGCCATATAAGTTTTTAGGTGTATATGCCCCTCAGCATAGCCCGCTTTAGAGGTGGACTGGTCCTCCCCTTAGGAGATGTGGGGATAACCTGATTACCCGTACTTGGGCACTGCCGAGGTGGCCGTATGGCTCATGTGGATGTCGCCATGCTGATCGTGCTGCTCAGCAGCGACCGCACCCTGCTTGACCAGCTCGAGGAGCGCCAGAAATGAGACGATGACTTCTACCTTCTCTTTGGCACTGCCTGCAAATTCTTTAAACGTCAGGTTCATGGCGCTCTGTACGCGACCCGCGAGTGTTTCCATCATCTCTTCTATGGTCACAAGCGACTTCACGCGCGCCTCAGGCAGAGCCTCCACCTCTTCGCGCGCGGCAAGGACGCGCGCGAGCGCCTCGCCCAGAGCCTCTTTGGTAAAGTCTCGCGCGGGGGCGAACATCACCTCAGGCGCCTTCTCCCCCGCTGGCAGCATCACCGAGGCACCGAAGATTCTTGCCAGCTCACGCGAGGCCTCGCGCACTTTCTCGTAGGCCGCCAGACGTGCCTTAAGATCGTCGACGTCTTCGCTCTCCTCCTCAGTGAGAGTGAGATCGGGAATAAGCGACTTCGACTTAATGAGGAGTAGAGTCGCGGCAATATGGATAAAATTTGCTGTCTGCTCAACCGGGAAGAGCTTCTGTGCCCGCACGTGTTGTATGAAGTCCTCGGTTATCTGTGCCAGCGAGAGCTCGTTGACCAAAAGCTTGCGCGCCTCTATGAGATCGAGTAGCACTTCAAAAGGCCCTTCGTATGTCTCTGTCTTGATCGAAAAGCCTGTACGCGCAGTTAGCCCGTCCATTGTTCGATAAAGCGGAGCATGAGCCGCACTGGTGCGCCCGCTGCGCCCTTGGCGAGCTCGTCGCCTGGTGCCGCGGTCATCCGAGGCGCGATGTCAAGGTGCACCCACGGGCACTCAAGCTCCTTGGCAAACTGCCAGAGGAACATGCCCCCTTCTATTGCCCCACCATACCGCCCCCCTTGCTGTACTGAGGAGTTAGTAATGTCGGCAAAGGAGCCCTTCACTGCGTCTTCATACTCATCCCAAAGCGGCAGCCGCCACGCATAGTCGCCCGATTCTTCTGCCGCAGCGAGTATCTTCTCAGCAAGTGCGTCATCGCGCGTCATTATGCCGCTCGCATACACACCGAGAGCGACCATCGCCGCGCCCGTAAGTGTGGCTGCATCTACCACCACCGCAGGCTTGAAGCGCTTTGCGTACGTAAGAGCGTCGGCAAGTATCAACCGGCCCTCTGCGTCGGTATTCAATACTTCTATAGTCTTGCCCGAGAGGCTCTTCAACACGTCGCCTGGGCGGTACGCCTGATTACCTGGCATGTTCTCAACCGAGGGCAGCAGGCCGATGACATTTTTCTTGAGCTCAAGCCGCGCAGCGAGAGCCACAGTGTGTATCACTGCCGCCGCGCCCGACATATCCATGTGCATTTCGTAGATGCCATTTGACGGCTTCAAGTTGAGCCCGCCACTGTCAAAAGTAACTCCCTTACCAGCCAAGACGATCGGAGCCCCCTTACCTCCTCCCTTGTATTCCAAAATAGTAAACGTAGGCGCTTCAGTCGATCCCTTGGCTACGCCAAGCAGCGCACCCATACCAAGCTTCTCCATCTCTTTTTTTCCAAGTATCGTCACTTTCACGGGCAGGCCTTTCATGGCATCTTTTGCGGCCTTGGCGAGTGTTGTGGGAGTGACATCGCCCCCAGGAGTGTTCGCAAGGGTGCGGCACTCGTTCACTGCCCTGCCGATTGCTTGGCCCTTAGCGATACCTGCGTCTACCCTAAGCGGCGTCGACATATATGCCAGAACCTCCTCTACCGTATCCCAACCATCTTTAGGAGCTGTTTTGAAATGATTGAACTCATAATTCGCCATCTCGAAGTTCTCGGCAACAATCTGTGCCGCCTCATCTTGCGATATGTTATCTAAACATTTGAAAAGCTCGGGTGTCTTATCAAATTGCAGCGCGATCTTCTTAATCTTGTTGGCCTTCGCGGTGTTGATGATAGCGCGGCACAATATACGGAACTTGCGCAGGTTCAGTTCCCCGGACTTGCCAACCCCCATCTCGAGCGTCTCCACCTCGCCTTCTTTAACAAAGCGCTTAGTGCCCTTTGACTTATCAGTCAGGACTACCCGCACGAAGCCCTTAGGCGCATCGTCAAGATTGCCTACCTTTGCCGCGATTTTCATACCCTAGTCGTTAGCTCCTGGTTCGGTTAATAGCACATCGATACGGTTCATATCGCGAGGGAAGAGCGATGCTTCTCGAACGTTAGTAAGGTTGAGCATGCGCATCGTGAATCGGTCGAGGCCAGTCGAACAGCCGCCGTGTGGTGGCATGCCGTACTTAAAAGCTTGCAAATAGAAACTGAACTTATCGGGATCCATCCCCCGCTCTTTGATGCGCGTAACCATCTCTTTGTACCCATGAATACGCTGTGCGCCACTGTTTATTTCTAGTCCACGGAAGAGGAGGTCGAATCCCCTGCTCAAGCCCTCAGCACCATCAGACATGGTGTAGAACGCGCGCGATGCTGTGGGGAATTTAGTAATAAAGACAAAATCACTCCCCTTCTCCTTAAGTGCCCACTCGCAAATAGCGCGCTCATGCTCGGGAGTCATATCGTCCTCAGGCGTAACACCAAGCGTTTCGTGCGCCTCTGCAAGCGTGAGTATCGGGAACTTTTCACCTAGTGCAGGTGGTGGTGTTTTGAGAACAGTAAATGCGCCCGCGTTTTTTTCGGTAACCTCGCCTACCACATCTCGTATCACTCGTTCGAGCACTGCCATAACGTCCATCTCGTCGGCGATAAATCCCATTTCGAAATCCATCTGAGTGCTCTCAGAGAGGTGTCGCGTCGTCGAGCTCTTCTCCGCGCGAAACACCTTTGCAATTGTCGAGACGCGCTCAAAGGCGCCAACCATTATCTGTTTGTAGAGCTGCGGTGAGGTGGCGAGATATGCCGACTGGCCATCGTAATACCCAACCTTAAATACTGCTGCGCCCCCCTCAGCGTCGCTGCCCACGAGACCTGGCGCCTGGAACTCAGTAAAGCCTTGTTCTTTCAGCGAGCGACGATACGCATCGACGATTGTCGCCTGCACGGCAAAGATATGTCGCTCACGTTCGCTACGGAGCGTGAGCGGGCGATTATTTAGAAGCGTGTCGAGATTGACCTCCTCGTCTTTAGGGAATGGCAAAACCTCGGCCACCGAGAGCACCTCAAGAGCTTTGATTTCGAGCTCAATGTTGCCATTTTGTTTATCTGCTTGCGCATTCTTTTCTGGGCGCTTGTTTACGATGCCCTCCACACTCACGACGTATTCAACCTTTGTCTCCTTTGCCGTCTCAATAGCCTCACTACCCGGCAACACGACGCCCTGCACCTTGCCCGAGCGGTCGCGGAAGTCAAAGAAGACCATCTTGCCCTGGTCGCGCCGCACGTCGACCCATCCGCTTATCGATACAGTCTCCCCCACCTTCTGCCCCAAGTCTTTAATAAGTGTTCGTTCCATGTTGCATATAAAGTAACACAACATCCGGCCCCTGGACTACGGCCGTACCGACACCATTGCTCGTGTACGTATTATGTTATATAATATAAGTTGAGTCCTAACTGTTGTTTGAAAGAGGTTTTCAAATGAATCTAATCCAAGCGGCCGCCATCATGGACCCCAATCTTGCACTGCGCGTGTTCGCACTCGCCGGCAAGCTCGGGGACGTTTCGTTCGCAGAGTGGAACGAGCTCAGCTCGACTGTGCTCAACAAGGAGAAGGCCCGTAACATCAGCGAGGAGTACCGCATCCGTCACGCTGACCGAATCGCCTGGCTCGTGGTGAACCGCCTCTACGAGGCGGCGACCACGCAGGAGGAGCGCACACTGGCTTTCAGGCAGATACTCGCATGCGACATGATCAACCCGTGGGCAGACACCGACCAGCCCAACAAGGTAAGCCTGCTCTACAGCATCGTTGCTGGAGCAGACTCCATCGGCCACTGTGCAGAAGCCCGCGAGCTGGTGCAGGCTGCGATGAGCCGGAGCGGCATCATACGGTTTGACC
>JBAYUT010000024.1:0-9159 GCA_041674945.1 Minisyncoccota bacterium
TTATCGAGAAGCAGGGTAAGGAGATGGGGCCAAAAGGGAACCGTGTCTTCGGGCCGGTACCACGCGAGCTCTCAGAGCGCGGTTGGCACGCTATCGCCTCCATCGCCCCTGAAGTCGTATAACCACATTTGTATGCACGTAAAAAAAGGCGAAAAAGTAAAGGTTATCTCAGGTAAGGACAAGGGTAAGTCCGGGGTAATCGTCCGCGCCCTGCCCAAGGAGAATAAGGTCGTTGTCGAAGGGGTTGCCATGACCAAGCGTCACCTCAAGGGTGCCTCAGGCAAGGTGGGGCAGATTGTCGAGCGTCCGCGAGCTATCGATGCTTCAAACGTCGCGCGTATTGAGAAATAATTTTACCGAGTATGTCTATTACAAAACAACGTCAGCAAGAAGCATACGCAGCGCTCCAGGAGGAGTTTGGCTATACGAGCCCGATGCAAGGTCCCCGCATCACCAAGGTGGTGGTCTCGAGTGGGGTAGGCAAGAAGCGCGACAAGAAGCAGGTAGAGATTATCTCAGACCGTCTCGCGAAGATTACGGGCCAGAAGCCTTCGCCACGTGCCGCCACTATTTCCATTGCCTCGTTCAAGCTCCGCGAGGGCGAGATTGTCGGCTTGCAGGTAACCCTCCGTGGTGCCCGCATGTACGACTTTGTCGACAAGCTCATCCACATTGCCCTCCCTCGTACGCGCGACTTCCGTGGTCTCTCGGCTAAGGCCATCGACGAGATGGGCAACATGACCGTGGGCATCAAGGAGAACACTATTTTCCCCGAGACCTCAGACGAGGACCTTAAGGACGTCTTTGGGCTCGCGGTGACTATCGTTACCTCAGCCAAGTCGAAGGCTGAAGCTGAGGCGTTCTTCCGTCACTTGGGCATGCCGCTCATCGTTGAGGCAGCTAAGAAGTAGTTTACATGCTTGAAAAACAGACGGGTCGGCAAAGCCGACCCGTCTGTTTTTGTGGTATAGTGCAGTTATGAAAAAGGGCATAAAACAGCCAACTAATCTATCTTCACTTGCGGTTGAATTTGACCGTGAAAAAGACGGCCGCTGGATTGCCGAGATACCTAAACTCCCAGGCGTTATGGCCTACGGTGCCACTAAGCGCGACGCACTCCAGCGCGTCTACGCGATCGCGCTACGTACTCTTGCCGACAGTGTCGAACAGGGCGCGCTTTTCGCTCCTGTCTCCCGCATATTCGGCTATGGAGTGGCCCGCGGCTAAAGCTGCAAAAGTGTTGCGAGCATTGCTCGTCATTGGTTGGGAAATAAAGAGAAAGAGAGGTTCGCACAGAATTTTGGCCAAATCAGGCTGGTCCGACTATACTTTTGCCTTTCATGACCGAGAAGAAATCGGCCCGCGCATGCTCGCGCGTGTCGCTAAACACACGGGGCTCACCCCAGAGGATTTGTAGCTTACGAAGCGTTGACATGTGTGATTAGTTCTTGTACTATATACGAGGATGTCAGTCTAGGAGGTTTGATAGTGGCTGAACACTTGGATCTCAAGGATGCAGAAGTAAAAATCGACAATGGACACGAACCCGGCTGGCACTGGGTCGTCCTGTCCGATGGTGAGCTCCGCTACTCGCGTCTCAGGTCGTGGCGGGACGAGGAGTGGGAATCCTACGTGCTGGATAACGGCCATTTGGTGTTGAAGTCAAAGAAGTTCAGCGGCGAGATCCCCGAAGAAGGGCCCGCGCAATTCTTTGGTATTTGGGGCGCCAAAGGCTTCGTGGTTGTGTTTCCGTCTGAGCACTGGCGCCGTCGTTCGGAGGCCGAACGGCCACGTTGATTTGCAAAGGCGCGGCGGTTTCCGTCGCGCCTGTTCTCATGGTTTGACGGCGTAACGCCTATTTGATACAGTACTTGCACGCTCTCTTCGGAGCTATTTTTTAATCTATGGCCAAAGCATCACAACTCGCCCGACTTGCTAAGAAGCAAAAGCTCGTCAAGAAGTACGCCGTCAAGCGTGCGGCTTTGAAGTTGGCTGGTGATTCCGAAGGTCTCCAAAAGTTGCCTCGCAACTCTTCCCCAGTGCGCCTCAAGAACCGCTGTGCTATTTCAGGACGTTCTCGTGGGTATATGCGTACCTTTGGGCTCTCTCGCATCCAGTTCCGCGAGCTTGCGCTCGAGGGCCGTATCCCGGGGGTAAAGAAAGCATCATGGTAACCGACCGCGTAGGAGATTTCATTATTCGTTTGCAGAACGCCTCGATGGTAGGGAAGCGTGACGTTGTGGTTGCCTACTCGGGCCACCTGCTTGCGATTGCAAAGAAGCTCAAGGAGCTCGGCTTTGTGGCGAGTGTCGAGGTTAAGGAAAAGGAGGAGGGCAGTGTCAAGAAGAACATCATTGTAACCCTCGCCTACAGCGAGAAGGGTCAGTCACGGTTGCGTGGCGTTAAGCGCATCAGCAAGCCGGGTCGTCGCCTCTATGCAGGCCACACCGATGCACACCGAGTGAAGGGCGGCACAGGTTCGCGCTTGATCTCCACCTCTGCGGGCATTCTTTCTGATAAGGAGGCTCGTATGCAGAAGGTTGGCGGTGAGGACCTCTTCGAAATCTGGTAATTATGAGCCGACTCGCAAAAAAACCAATAGTTCCAGGCAAGGCCGAAGTATCGGTCGCTGGCGGCACGCTTACCGTAAAGGGTGCGAAGGGTACCCTCACCAAGCGTGTGCACCCTACGGTCAGCATTGTGGTCGACGAGTCGGGGGTGACAATAACGCCGAAAGATTCATCACGTCTTGCGAAGGCACTCACAGGCACCTTTGCATCGCACGTACGCAACATGGTCGCGGGCGTCGAGACCCCATTTAGCAAGAAGCTGGTGCTCGAGGGTGTCGGCTACCGCATGGAGCTCAAGGGGCAAGAAGTAGTCCTTACGGTCGGCTTCTCGCACACCGTGCCGCTCACTATCCCCGAGGACGTCACCGCAACACTTGAGAAGAATACGCTCACCCTTACCAGCCCCAACAAGGAGTCGGTAGGGCAGTTCGCGGCAAACGTGCGCCGTGTGAAGCCGCCGGAGCCGTACCTCGGTAAGGGTATTCGTTATCAGGGTGAGGTGGTGCGCCGTAAGCAAGGCAAGAAGGCTGTTTAATACTTATGAAACACGGACCAAAAAGCAAATCAGAGCTCCGCATCCACCGCCATGCGCGCGTTCGCGCACGCATCAGTGGTACTGCAGAGCGTCCTCGCCTTGCGGTCTACCGCAGCAACCGCTTTATCTCTGCGCAGCTTATTGACGATACTGCCGGCAAGACCCTCGCTGCCGCGCACGGTCGCGAGTTCAAGGGTGCGGCGTCTGCGCAGGCGAAAGCAGTCGGCGAGATGATCGCCGCCAAGGCCAAGACAGCAGGCGTAAGCACTATCGTATTCGATCGTGCTGGGTACCGCTATGCGGGTCAGGTAAAGACTCTTGCCGATGCGGCGCGTGAGGGCGGACTAACCTTTTAAATATTATGGACACAACACCTGAGCCAGTAGCACCAGAGACAGAAGCAGTACAGCCTGTTGCTGAGGCGGTAGTGGCCGTAGAAACTGCAGCGCCACGTGCGCGCGAAGACCGTGGTCCTCGTGGCGCAATGCGTGGCCGCGCACCTCGCCCTCGCGCGCCGCGCGAGCGTGGTGAGTTCGACTCGGTGACTATCGATGTGCGTCGCGTGGCCCGTGTGATGGCCGGAGGCCGCCGTTTTAGCTTCAGTCTGGTTATGGTCGTCGGCGACAAGAAGGGTCGCGTGGGTGTTGGGCTCGGCAAGGGCGGTGACACCGCACTTGCTATTGAGAAGGCGACGCGCGACGCGCAGAAGCACCTCTTTACTATTGCGCGTACCAAGAACAACTCAATTCCACACGCCGTGAGTGCCAAGTACGCGTCTTCAACCGTTGAAATCATTCCTTCAAAGGGTCGCGGTCTGGTGGCTGGCTCGGCTATGCGTACGGTGCTTGACCTCGCCGGAGTCACCGACGTGGTTACCAAGATCCATACTCGCTCGAAGAACAAGCTGACTATCGCTCGCGCAACGGTCGAAGCACTCAAGAAGCTTGCAGTGGCAAAATAATACTATGCAACTCCACACTATTTCATCAAAAACAAAGCGTCATATCCCTGAGCCGGTTGGTCGTGGGGGCAAGCGTGGCAAGACCAGTGGTCGCGGCGGTAAGGGCCAGACTGCGCGCGCGGGCCACAAGATCCGCCCGGAAGTGCGCGATCTTATTAAGAAGATTCCAAAGCGTCGGGGCCATGGCAAGAATCGCGCGCATACGGTGCGGAGCGAGCGTGTCGTCTACTCCTCGGTCAATCTGGGCACACTCGATGCCTTCTACAAGGCAGGGGAGACCGTCTCACCAGCATCGCTTCTGGCTAAGGGCCTCGTGCGTCGCACGAAGGGGCGTGTACCTAAGGTAAAAATTCTCGGTACCGGCACCCTCACTAGGACGTTGGTTATTAAGAACTGCGTGCTCTCCGCTACGGCCCGTGAGGCGTTGGGCCTCAAAGACAATGCTTGACTCATTTATCCGTAAGGTCAAACTTGCCTTCGGCGATGCCGAGATACGACGCCGGATTCTCTTTGTGGTCGGTGCGCTGGTACTCTTTCGGCTCCTGGCGACTATCCCTATTCCTGGCGTTAACCAGAATGCGCTTGCTGCCTTTTTTGCACAGAATCAGTTCTTTGGGCTCCTGAACCTGTTTTCGGGTGGCGGGCTCTCGCAACTCTCCATTGTTATGTTGGGCGTAGGTCCGTATATCACGGCGTCTATCATCATGCAGTTGGGCACCATTATCTTTCCTAAGATTAAGGAGGCCTATTCTGAAGAAGGCGAGACGGGTCGGGCAAAGTTTATCCAGTGGAGCCGCCTTCTCTGTATCCCTATTGCCGTACTGCAGGCTATCGCGTTTCTTTTCTTGCTGGAGAGTCAGGGTGTTATCGCGCGTCTTGGGTCGGTCGCCTTTGTTGCCAACATAGCGCTTATTGTTGCGGGCTCGCTCCTCCTCATGTGGCTCGGTGAGCTGGTGACGGAGTTCGGTATTGGTAACGGTGTCTCACTCATCATCTTTGCCGGCATTCTCGCAAGCGTGCCCTCGAGCATTACTCAGGCTCTGTTTGCGTCGACTGCGGCCAATATCCCTGGCTACCTCGCGTTCTTGGGCCTTTCCCTCGCGATGATTTACGCCGTGGTGGTGGTCTCCGACGCTGAACGCTCGATACCGATCGCCTATGCGCGAGCAACGCGCGGCGCGGCGCTCGCGCAGGGGGCAGCTACGTACCTGCCGATCCGCCTCCTCCAGGCCGGGGTTATTCCGATTATCTTTGCGCTCTCGCTACTCCTTTTGCCGCAGATGGCGCTCTCTGCGCTCAGTGCGCTCAAGATATCGTTCGCCGCAGGCGCTGCAGCGTCGTACTCGTCGTTCCTCTCAAATACGTGGACCTACGGCGCAGTATATTTTGTGCTTGTGGTACTTTTTACGTACTTCTACACGGCAGTGACTTTCGAGCCACATCGTGTTGCAGAAAACTTGCAGAAGACAGGAGCGTTTATCCCTGGCGTACGTCCGGGCCGCGAGACTGAGGAGTACATTCAGAACGTGGTGCACCGAGTGACCTTCCCAGGCGCAGTCTTCCTTGGCTTGCTCGCAGTAGCTCCCTCGATTATCCAGGGTATTACAGGCATTACCACGCTCGTGCTTGGCGGCACGGCACTTCTCATTGCGGTTCAGGTTGCACTCGACCTCGCACAGAAAATCGACGCGCAAGTTTCGCTTCGCGAGTATTAGAGGTGGTAGAGTGGGTGTAATGGAAACGCGAGGCACATTTGTCGTTATCCTCGGGCCAACGGGCAGCGGCAAAGGAGCGCTGATGGGACACATCCGCGATCTCCATCCGGAGTATGTGTTTCCGCCGAGCTGTACGACCCGTGCGATGCGTCCCGGAGAAGTAGAGGGCCGAGACCATTACTTTGTCGAGAAGACTGATTTCGAGCGGCGTATTGCGGCTGGGGAGTTTTTGGAATGGGCCGAGTACGGCGAGAATTATTATGGCTCATTGCGAGAGGAGATACTTCCCGCACTTGAGCAAGGTAAGATTGTCGTGGCAGAGCTTGATGTACAGGGGGTGAGGTCAGTCCAGCAGGCACTGCCGCCAGAGCAGTTTGTCTCTATTTACGTAGATGCGGGTTCGTGGGATGAGCTTGAGCGACGGGTACGCGCGCGTGGCCCCATGAGCGATAGTGAGCTTGTAAAGCGCAAGAAACGCTACGAAGACGAACTGACCTACAAGAACGAGGCGACGTACGTGGTCCCCAATGCTCAGGGACAACTCGACGAGGCAAAGAAGCGTGTCGAAGCTATAATGAACGCACTCCATGGATAAGCAACCGTTAAGCGTCGTGTTCGTTGGGCGCCCTGGCTCGGGCAAGGGCACGCAGTCCAAGCTGCTTGCCGAGCGGCTCGGCTGCAAGAGGTTCTCTTCTGGCGAGCACCTCAAGGCGCTTATCGATGCCAAAGGGCCTCTTTCTGAGCTCATTCGTAGGGACTACGATTATGGCCAGCTCTCGCCAGACTGGCTCGCCGCATATTTTTTCAAGGAGGCGATTATCGATCTTCCACTTGCCGAGAGCTTTGTGTGCGAAGGGTACCCGCGCAATGTGCGTCAGGCAGAGGTGGCAGACGAGATACTCGCCTGGCTCGGGCGCGAGTATACCGTACTGCATCTGCATGTGGGCGAGGATGAGGCGCTCAAGCGCCAGCTCGAGCGGGCTAAGACCGAACACCGGCCCGATAGTAACAATATGGAGAAGATACAAGCACGATTTGATGTGTATCGAAACCGTACCGAACCCCTTCTCGATTTTTTCAAATCGAAAGGTAACTTGGTTGAAATAAACGGAGAGCAGACACCCGATGCGATTGCTGCAGATATACAGCGCGCGCTCGGCTTGCCGCCACTAGCATGACGATCACCAGCGAGCAGCAGGAGGCCACTCTTGTCGAGGCGGGGAAGCGTCTCGCGGCAGTTCTCGAGGCTCTTCGTGCCAAGGTTTCACCGGGCGTGACCACTGAAGAGCTCGACGACTTGGCCGAGGCGATGATTCGTGATGGGGGTGATGAGCCTTGTTTTCTCGGCTATACCCCTGAGGGTGCGGCGCGCGCGTACCCAGCCACCCTTTGCGTCTCGATTAACGATGAGGTGGTGCACGGCATTCCAAACGAATCTACAAAAGTACTTAAAGAAGGCGATATTGTGACGCTTGATCTTGGTCTTGCCCACAACGGCATTATTGTTGATGCTGCTATCACCGTGCCGGTTGGGAATATTGATGACGCTTCAAGAAAGCTAATCCGCGCGACAGAGGAGTCGCTGGTGGCCGGCATTGCTCAGGCAAAGGCGGGCAACTACATGGGCGATATTTCGCACGCTATCCAAGAGGTTATCGAGCGGGCGGGCTTTAAGGTGGTGCGAGATCTTGGAGGGCATGGCGTGGGCGACCGCGTACACGAAGAGCCTTTTATCCCAAACTTTGGTCGCCGCGGTGAGGGGCCTGTGCTCAAGGAGGGTATGGTGCTTGCGCTCGAACCTATCTCAACTGCTGGAAAGGCTGCTGTGGTACTCTCTCCAGACGGCTACACGTATCGTACTAAGGATGGCTCACGGGCCGCGCACTTCGAGCACACAATCTTGATAGAAAAGGACGGGGCGCGTATTATCACTGCATAACCACTCTACCTGTTGGTGGGGATTAATTTTTAAACGATGGCCAAGAAAAATCCAAAGGAGGAAAGAACTTATGTCATGGTGAAGCCCGATGGGGTAAAGAAGGGGCTCATTGGCGAAATAATCAGTCGTTTTGAACGCCGTGATCTTAAAATCGTCGCTCTCGAGATGTTCCAGCCAACCGAAGAAGAGGTCGATAACCACTATCCGAAGGACGAGGCGTGGATCACTCGTCTCGGGCATAAGACACTTTCAACATACGAGAAGTATAACTTCGACGCTATGGAGGACTTTGGTACCACCAAAGCAGAAGAAATCGGTCCTGAGATTCGCAAGTGGCTTATTGAGTACATGCTCTCCGCACCGCTCGTAAAAATGGTAGTAGAAGGCACTCACGCCGTCGATATGGTGCGCAAGATTGCGGGCCCAACGCTACCGTATATGGCAGATATGGGAACGATACGTGGCGACTTCTCAAATGATTCGCCGGCGGTAGCCAATGCTGAGAAGCGAGCGGTAGCTAACATTATCCACGCCTCTGAGACACCCGAAGAGGCGGAGCACGAGATACAGCACTGGTTTGGAGGCAAGAAGATTCAGAGTTATAAGCGCCATGGAGAGTAACGGAGTTTTCCCCAACCGCATTTGACACAGGGTATATACTTGTAAGTGGGGCTGTTCTTGAAAACCAACTTAGGTATATCACGGGAGTCTGGCAGTAAGGAGCGCTTGGTGACGTCCGCGAGGATTCCGATAGCCTTCGTTGCCTGTCCCACCTAGAAAAATAAGTTGAAATAGAGGATAGCTCCAAGAGAAAACCGCCCCAAGGGGCGGTTTTCTCTTATCTCGGGCAATGTCAAGAGCTTGCTGTATAAAAAAGTGCGAGCGATCCCCTCCGAGGAGAGAATCGCTCGCGAAGGACGATCAGGACTTGATGGTGCAGACCGAGATCGTTTTGAGCCAGAAGACCTCGTACGATGTAGGGGGTCCGTAGGGATTTTCCGCTGCTTTGCAGGTGAAGGAGCCGTTGGTGTTGCCAGCGACCCGTGAGCACTCCTTAGAGCGGCTTTGAATCGAGGCGGCGTTCACTCGTTCGCATTGCCTCGCCCCGCGCACCAAGTCGTACCAGCTGAGGATCGCTATGAGCCCCAAGCCAAGGGCAAGGCCTCCCGAGAGGCTCGAGGTAGGGCTCAGGGCGTCTGCTTCGTTATCATATCGACTCGTCATGACTCATCTCCTTTTAGAACAATTGCTTCGTCTAGGACTTCCCAGCGAGCATAATTATATGATAGCATACTACGACCTATAAGTCAAGTAGCCCGTAATGGTTCAATACCTTGGAAACACCCACCCATTAATCAGGTGCTTCTGAACCACATGGCATATACCAATGATCCTCGGGCTCCCAAGGTACGCAGAGATGCTGCTGCTTTTGCATTGAA
>JBAYUT010000025.1:0-8999 GCA_041674945.1 Minisyncoccota bacterium
CAAACTACCCGGCGGTGGCATAGAGGAGGGAGAAGACCACGAGACCGCACTACGCCGCGAGTGCGAGGAGGAGATTGGTTGCGATGTAGAAGTGCTGGGTGAGATTGGAATGCTTGTCGAGTATCGCAAAATGTTTACCCTCACTCAGCGTTCGTATTGTTACCTCGCTCGGGTGAAGGGGTCGAAAGGTGTACCGCATCTTGAGGCAGGAGAGATCGAGGACGGTTTTAAAGAAGTGTGGCTGACTTATGATGACGCCGAGCGGGCAATGACAGAAAGCGTCGCAACGAACCCAGAAGGTCTCCTCTATATCGTGCCGAGGGACACGCTCTTACTACGCGAAGCGAAGAAGCATCTGGGGTAAACTGCTCACAATTAAGTTCAGAGGTGTCCCGCGTAACTTCAAAAAGGATAGCCCGCGATTGACCCTGAGCCACAGGGACGTTATATTCTGAACGGCTGTCCAGGTCGGGAGCGAACCCAGGAGAGTAGGGCAACTCTCTTGCTTCCTCGCGTTCGTGCCCCTGAGCGTGCAGACGCGCCGTACGGCAACAACCTCCCATACGGGAACCACCAGAGATACCCGTCCCATGGTGGAACACTGTGTGCGTGAGGAGACCTCTGCCTGGCGCGAGTCCCTCAGTCCCGACCTGGGCAGTCTTTCAAGCCGCACGGATAATACCGGCGGCTTTCTTTTTTTTAAGCAAAGCAGGTGAGCAGCGGTATTGGTATACTCACAGGATGAAAGGTGTCGCCTCTGGTACGGTACACAGCCTGCCCGCAGACTTGCGCGACGCACTCGCCGCTTCGCCGACCGCCCTGGCCATATGGCAGGACATTACGACACTCGCCCGCAACGAATGGATCTGTTGGGTGACCTCCGGCAAGAAAATCGAGACCAGGCGCATACGCATTGCCAAAGCACTGTCTAAGCTCAAAACTGGCATGCGTAGGCCCTGCTGCTGGGCTGGCTGTGCTCATCGCTAACGCGGATTCAACTCGCTGCTTGTAATCTCCACCACCGAGAGACGGCTACACTCGTATCTATGATCATACTTTTTATGCTGGGTCTATTGCTCGGGGGAGTTGCCGTCGTCTTCGCGCTACAGAACATCACACTCATCACTGTAACGTTCTTTACGTGGCAGATTACGGGCTCTATGGCCCTTATCTTGATGGCGGCAATCTTCGCGGGAGTGCTGGTGACACTCCTCCTGCTCCGCCCGGGGAGCGCGAGTAACTATTTCCAGTATCGAAGGCTGGTGCGGCAGGTTGCGCGGCTAGAAGACGAGCTGCAGAAGCAAAAAACACTTACGGCCTTTGCCAAGAACACACAGCCGACTCGTGAGATTATCGAAGACATTGAACATGGGGCTGTCGTAACAAAAGTTGAATACTTGAATCAGGAGGACTAGAGGTCCTTGTTGCTCACGCGACTCAACCTCCAAAGCTGTATACTCTCTGCATATGAAGGCCAGAGTCGTACGCGTGAGCGACCGCATGCAGAAAGGCTACGAGTACACCTGTAGCGAGCCGGCGGGCAAGAATTTTGACCCGCACTTCAAGCCAGACCTCACGCCCAAACAGATGCTTGCGCTCGGCGTCTTTGGTGGGGTCTATATGCGCGACTGCGTAAAGGAGTTTCCCAAAGACTGGTTCACCAAAGCAAAATTTCAGAAGAAGGGGAGCTACGAGCACGACGCCGCACTGAACCTCTTTGGCGTTAATGCGAGCCAGCCACTCGCCGTGTGGCGCGCCAAGGGGTGGATACACCCTGAGGACCCGCGAGGGTGGTTCCAATGGTACTGCCGGTACTACATGGGCCGACGCTCGGCAGACGATGATCGACAGATCAAGCGGTGGCGAGCCATCGCGCGCCATATTGCACAGATTAAGAAGCATTGCCGGAAGGGAGACCCTACCTGCCGCCCAGTGCAGCGGCAAGCGGTACTACACTGGGCCTATGACAGTAGATTGTTCTGACATGAAGAAGCTGCACTTCCAAGACCCAGACCTACTTATTGCCCTCAGCCTCGTGTTGGCGTGCCTGTGCATTGGGGCGGCGCTACTATACGTACGCGATACCAGCAGTAGCGGGGTCGCGGACGTGCGCGCTGACCTTTGTACCCGGTTCGCGTTTCTTCGAAACGGAGTGTACATAAACGACGAGTACGGATTCCGTCTCGTGACCCCTGCAGAGTATTGCTGGTTTGAATCATATTCCACAGCAGTCTCCTTCTCATTGTCAGACGGGACTCGCAGCTCCTTCGAACTTAGGATATATCCGTTCAGTATGGCTGAGGAAGAAGCGTATGTGCGGACCCAATCTACAGGACCACTAGCATCGACGGATATAACAATCGACGGAGTGCGTGGCCTGCGCCTAACGGGAGAGAAGATAGATTACGTGCTCCTGCCAATTGCCGCTGGAACAATGCGGATCAGTACCGCATTGAGCGCTCCCGAGGCCAATCACCTGCTCTCACTCATACGATTCGACAGAAGACCCGATCACGCTTTTGAATGGCAGTGGGCGACCTATCGCGATGATACTTACGGTTTTCAGCTCAGGTATCCAACTAATCTTTCTGGACTAGAGGGCGGCGCTCCGCAACTGCGACCGTGCCCGTTTCCACCTTCAGACTCTGTTGTGTGCGTGAGCTTCGGCCCCGCGACTTGGGACCACCTGTTCTCGCTCAGCATTGACCCTCCGGCAGAACACGACCCTTCGTATCAGGAGCGGCTCACCGATGGAAAATTCTCGTATGTCTCAATACAGGGGAAAAGCTTTGTTAGAATGTTCTTGCACAACGGTATTGACGGTCCAGGAACCCAGGTGGTCTACATCCCCAACGAAGAGCGCTGGGCGGACATCCTGACGCCGGTGGGCGAGGTCTTGGACCCAAAAACCAGAGAACGGATTGTGGCTAAGATTTTAGAGACGCTCAGCTACCCGCCAGCACTCACCGGCAACAACATTAATTAATTGAAAGTATGGCAGCCATCGATGATTTTCAAAAGCTCGACATACGGGTAGGGACGGTACTCGATGCGCAGGACTTTCCTGAGGCGAGAAAGCCCGCGTACAAGCTCAAGATAGATTTCGGGCCGGAGATAGGTGTCAAGAACTCCTCGGTACAGATTGTCGCCCTCTACTCAAAAGAAGAGCTGGTAGGGAAGTCTGTCTTAGGTGTGGTCAACTTCCCTCCTCGCCAGATAGGCCCCTTTATCTCAGAAGTGCTTACGCTT
Organism: Minisyncoccota bacterium; assembly: GCA_041674945.1. Lineage (GTDB taxonomy): Bacteria > Patescibacteriota > Minisyncoccia > Phycocordibacterales > Phycocordibacteraceae > C7867-001. The sequence goes on from JBAYUT010000025.1 coordinate 3,250, forward strand.
GGCGTACCGGACGCTGCGGGCAACGTCATACTTATAACTCCAGACCAGGAGGGCGCGGTGCTTGGCGGCAAGTTGTTCTAACCCCTTGCTATACTTCGTGCATGCAAGAGATAGAGATTAAGGCCATTTTGAAGGACCGTGCGGGAGTCATGGCAAGGCTTGCAGAGCTTGACTGTGTCTTCTCTGACCCCGTGCATCAAGAAGACAGACTCTACGTAGAGCAAGTAGGGACAATTGAAGCATTCCTGACCAATAAGGTCTTTCTCAGAGTGCGCGTTAACAACGGCTGTGAAGTCATTTTTACCGCGAAAACAAGAAAGGGGGACCTTGTTGCAATGGAGCGAGAGGTCAAGGTTGCTTCGCGCGAACAGATGGAGCAGATACTCCTGCTTATGGGCTTTCAGCGCTTCAATGTCGTCAGAAAAGTCCGGCAGACCACGCACTATAACGGCTGTGAGATATGTATTGATGAGGTAGAGGGCCTGGGCTCCTTCATAGAAATGGAGAAGCTCTCGGTTGACGGCAATCCCCAGGAGATACAGGAGGAGCTCTTTACCTTCTTCGAGACGCTCGGCATTGCGCGCAGCGACCGCGTCACCAAGGGTTACGATATTCTCATGTTCGAAAAGCAGCAAGTTGGATGAAGAAACACTTCGTCTACATGCTTAAGTGCGCAGACACATCGCTCTACACGGGCTACACCACCGACCTCACAAAGCGGGTCCGAGAGCATAATGAGTCGAGGCGTGGTGCGCGCTACACGAGCGGCCGCAGGCCTGTTGTACTTACGTACACAGAAAAGTTTGCAACCGTAGGAGAAGCGCTTCAGCGAGAAGCGGCTATCAAGAAACTGTCACGCCAAGCCAAGCTGCGCCTGATAGCGCCCTAGCTCACCGCAGGAGCCTCCTTAAGTGCGGCGAGCGCCTCCTCCTTGGTGTCGTAGAAAGCGATGTTGTGTCGGTTTGAGAGCGACGAGATAATCTCGCCCGTGAACTTGATCTTAAGATCCGCGCCGTAGACCGCGGTCTTAGTGACATACGGGCGATTCTTCTTCTCAAACTCGGCCAAGACCAAGATTGCCTCTGGCGAATAGGTGCGGTTGAGCCTGGACACGTCTACCAGTACCGGGAGAGGGCGCAGGGCCTTCTGCGACTCGTCTTTGATAAGCGCCTCGCCTCGAGCAACGTCGTCCTTGAGGGCAGGGATGTCAGCGTCAGTTACGTCGCCCTGGATGGTGACGAGCAGAATACCCTCTCGGGTAAGTGAGACGTCAAGCGTACGTTCCATAGCCGGAGTATATACCCGCATGAGCCGGCTCTGTGCAGGGGCTGTGGGTAGTGTTTTCGCCTCAGTCGGCTAGAATGTGCACATGCCCTTGAACAAGATCCACCTGGCGACGATTGGAGTCGCTCTGGTTGCGGTCGTCTACCTACTTTTTTTCTCAAACATTTCTGCGCTCGAGTACCGCTCTGAGGCAGCAGACCTGATACGCAAGTTTGCGCCACTCCCTTCGCTCGACACGACCGACTACGACCGCCGCCTACTGGTCCTTTCCCACGTACCACTCTCGACGACCACGTCGCCGAGCGCCCAAGTGGCCTCAAGCACCAAGGGCCGCCTATGGCCCGTCAAGACTGCGTACCCAAAAATCGGCGCCATTCTGCCGTTCAAGCGCATTGTGGCTTACTACGGCAACTTCTATTCAAACCGCATGGGCATTCTTGGTGAGTATCCCGACGACGAGCTCGTCGTGAAGCTCAATGCAGAGAAGCAGAGGTGGGAGGCCGCAGATCCCACCACGTCCGTCCTTCCTGCGATTCAGTACATCGCCACCGTGGCGCAGGCGACCGCAGGCAAGGAGGGCAAGTACATCCTGCGCATGCCCGACGAGCACATCGACCGCGCTATTGCGCTAGCAGCCAAGGTGAACGGGATTGTGATCCTCGACATACAAGTGGGCCTGAGCACACTACAACGCGAGCTCCCTATGCTCGAGAAGTATCTTGCAATGCCGCAGGTACACCTTGCGCTCGATCCCGAATTCTCCATGAAGTCGGGAGACAAGCCCGGCAGTGTCATAGGCACATTTGATGCTGCAGATATTAACTATGCGGCCACCTACCTGGCCAGGCTGGTAAACGAGCATCAGCTACCCCCCAAGGTGCTCGTCATACACCGTTTTACTCAAAACATGGTGACCAACTACCAAAACATTCGACCACTCCCCGAGGTGCAGATCATTATGGATATGGACGGGTGGGGCACTCAGGCCAAGAAGATTGGCACCTACAAGCGCGTCATCACGCCTGAGCCAGTACAATTCACCGGTCTCAAAATATTCTACAAAAACGATCTCAAGGCACCGTCGACCGGCCTACTGACGACACAGCAGGTGCTCGAACTCATGCCCGCGCCAAGCTATATCCAGTACCAATAGCGCGGGTTCGCTTGCGTCCGCTCCGAGGGGGTGTGGTATCATACCCCCCATATGGAAAACAATAAATATTTCTTACCCGTCGCCGTTATTGTCGCAGGGCTCCTTATTGCAGGGGCCGTCGTCTGGAATGGCCAGCGACCCGCAACAACACCAGGTGGCGCGCAAATCGCGGTAGACATTAAGGATATTAATCTTGCGGGACGACCCTTCATCGGCAAGGCCGACGCGCCGCTTACGATTGCTTTCTGGAGCGACTTCCAATGTCCGTTCTGTAAGGCATTTGAGACGGGCGGCATCCCACAGATTAACGACCGCACTCCCGCTGCATTCCCGCAGATTGTGAAGGACTATGTCGAGACCGGCAAAGTGAAGATTGTCTTCATGGACTTTGCGTTCCTCGGTAACGACTCAACCGTTGCAACACAGTACGGCCAAGCCGTATGGAAGCTCTACCCTGAGCAGTACTTCGTCTGGCGTACCGCTATGTACGAAGCGCAGGACGAAGAGGGCGACGAGGGCTTTGGTGATGCCGCTTCGATCGACAAGCTCAACGCAAGCATCGCTGGACTCGACGTGGCGAAGATTGCTGCCGATGTCGCTGCTAACAAGGCTGCCTACAATGCCGTCGCAGAGGCAGACAAGGCAGAGGGCGCCAAGGTGGGTATCGACTCTACACCTTCTATCGTGATCGGCACACAGCTTATCAAGGGCGCGTATCCATACGCCAACTTCAAAGCGGCAATCGACGCCGAGCTGAGCAAGTAGTGCACAGGCAGAGAGACGCGCGACCGGCCCTGCCGGTCGCGCGTCTGCTATACTGGCCATCATATGATGAACCTACTTTCGCATTGGCTACTCGCGGCAGTCTCTATTGGTATTGCCGCAGCCATTATCCCCGGGGTGCAGGTGACGCTCGTGGGCGCACTCATCGCTGCCGTGGTACTGGGCGCTCTCAACTTCTTTCTGCGTCCGTTCCTTCTCGTGCTGACACTCCCCATCACCATCTTCACGCTCGGCCTCTTCTCGATAGTTATCAACGCCGTTCTCGTACTGCTAGCATCTGCGATTGTCCCTGGCTTCGCGGTGGGCGACTTCTGGACCGCACTCCTCTTCGCACTTGCGCTTGCGATCGTAAACTGGGTCTTCCATCTCTGGAGAAACAGTGACGACAACTAGGCAGCGGTGCGCTTGTTTCGTATAAAATCGAGTGCGATAGGGAGCACAGAGAGGACAATAATCCCGAGCGAGATAGGCAGAATGTAGTCGCCACTATTTGGGATAAGAATGCCAAGGAAGTAGCCGAGGAGCACCACACCCGCACCCCACAGCAAGCCCCCAAAGGCGTTAAATAAGACGAACTGACGATAGTTCATCGAGCCCACCCCCGCCAAAATTGGGGCGAGCGTGCGTACGATAGGTACAAAGCGCGCGAGCACTAATGCGCGTCCGCCATATTTTTCATAGAAGGCCTCGGTTCTACGCACGTACTCCTGCTTAAAGAAACGTGAGTCGGGCCGGCTGAAAAGGCTCGTGCCTACCTTGCGGCCAAACCAGTACCCAACCGAGTCACCCACCACCGCCGCAAGCACAACCAGGAGTACGAGCGGGCCAATAGAGAAGAACCCGCCGGCCGCAAGCAGACCGGCCGCAAAGAGGAGCGAGTCGCCGGGTAGAAATATCCCGAGCAACACACCACTCTCGGCAAAAACAAAGAGCGCGATACCGGCATATCCTAGTGTGCTCACGAGCAGCATTGGGTCCTGGTGTATCCACGTCACAAACTCGGCGACCATATGCATGCAGTATACTAGAGGAAATGGAATCCGTACCGAAACTCTCTACGCCGGAAGAAGAGATCGCGTACTTGCGGGCGCAGGTAGCGCGCAAGGAGGCAGAGCTCGCGGCACACGAGCAGACCGAGACGGCACGTATGCAGATTGTGCGCGAGCAGCTCAACGAGCACCGAGCAGCACCCGACGAAGTGCTCGCGCCTGAGATGCGCATGAGCGATACTGCCACCGACACCGAGGCGGCGCGGCTGCTCGCCGAGTTTGACCTGGGCGATAGCGAGCAAAGCATTGCGGGTCTGCAGAAGACGATGGAGGAGAAGGGGATCAAGAACGCGCTCGCGATACTTGAGAAGATGCGCGACCCGCGCACGACTGACGACTTCCACCGCTACTTGGTGGGATACCTAGCCGCCGGCCTACCCGCACGCGGCCTCGACGAGCGCGCACCGCGCTTCCAGGCGCTCAAGATGGGCCTCTACGAGATTGCTTTGCCCGAGCACAAGAAGGACGACCAAGGCAATCGCACCAAGCCGCTCAAGGAGCTCATCTCGGGCATGGAGCAATTCTACGCCGGACTACAGTCGGTTGAGGACGCTGCTATTGGCGAGCCGCACTATTACGCACTCGAGCTTGCTGTGCCTGCCAACAGCGCCGAGCTCCAGTTCTACGCAGCAATACCCAACGCGAAGAAGAATTTATTTGAGAAGCAGCTGCTCGCTATCTTTCCCGATGCGCACCTCGTGCCACAGCCGTACGACTACAACGTCTTTACCGAGGGCGGCACCTCGCTCGCCTCAACCGCCTATCTGCCCGAGCACCCAGCACTCCCGCTCAAGGACTACGGCGACTTCGACTATGACCCTATCAATGCGCTCACGAACGCTTTTGCAAAGATCGAAAACTCGGGCGAGGGCGCAGCCATACAGTTCATCATCGAGCCACGCGGCGAGCGCCATGTCCAGCACTACCGCAAGATTCTTCATGCGCTGCGCAAGGGCGAGAAGAAGGGTGCCGCCTTTAGCACCCCAGAGACCGCGCTCGGCGAGCTCGCACGCGACTTCGGCAAATTGCTGTTTACCAATAAGCCCAAGGATGAGGTTAAGAAAAAAGAGGAGGAGACGCGTCAGATAGAGGCCAACAAGAGCTATATCGAGCAAGTAGAGAAGAAGATAGCGGCCCCGATTGTCGGCGCAACCGTCCGACTCGTCGTCTCCTCTCCCAATGCTGGCACTGCCGGACAGATACTTGGGGAGATTGAATCGGCCTTTAATCAATTTGGTAACACCGAGGGAAACCGTATTGCATTTCATCGGGCCGACGAGCGACACGCCCAGAGCGTGCTCGACGAGTTCTCCTTCCGCCTACCGGCTGCCGCGGCTATACCGCTCTCGCTTCGCGAGCTTACTGCGATGTATCACTTCCCACCAGAGGGTATCGAGTCATCACCCCACCTTAAGCAAGCTCGGGCAACACACGCACCGGCCCCTGCCGTCCTCCCACACGAGGGCGCCCTGCTCGGCATC
>JBAYUT010000026.1:0-8987 GCA_041674945.1 Minisyncoccota bacterium
AACTCAACCGAGCGTTGCCCGAGTATCTTGAGCGATACAACACCACGCGACACCACTTCGGTCTGAACCTTTCCACGCCGCTTAAATACCTAAAGTGTTTCCAAGGTATTGATTAGATTACGCCGACTAACGCACAGCCCTCGCAACAGCCTTCACCACACGCGGGTCAAGTAGGTCGGGGATAATCTTGTCGGCCGTGGGGCGAGCAATGAGTGCCGCGAGTGCGCGAGCGGCAGAGAGCTTCGTCTTCTCAGTTATCTTTTTGACACCTTTGTCGAGCGCGCCGCGAAAGATACCGGGGAAGACAAGTGCGTTGTTAATCTGATTTGGGAAGTCGCTTCGGCCCGTCGCGACCACCGCTGCCCCTCCCTGCTTAGCTTCGTCGGGAAGAATTTCTGGGACCGGATTCGCGAGCGCGAATACAATCCCCCTTGGCGCCATGCTCTTCACATGATCGACATGCAGAAGCCCTTTGCCCGAGACACCCACAAACACATCGGCGCCTAGCATTGCCTCTCCCAGGTCGCCGTTCACCTTGCGCGGGTTGGTAATGGAAGCAATCTCGGCCTTATGCACGTTCATGCCTGGGCGACCTGCGTATAGCGTGCCTGTGCGATCAAGCAAAATGATGTCGCTAATGCCTGCCGACTGCAAGAGCTTCGCCACGGCGATACCTGCCGCTCCGGCACCACTTATCACCACCCGCAGTTTCTTGAAATTCTTCTTCACTACTTTTGTCGCGTTAATAAGCCCCGCGAGCACCACAATAGCCGTGCCGTGCTGGTCGTCGTGCATGACTGGTATGTCGAGTTCTTCCACAAGCCGCTTCTCAATATCAAAACAAGCAGGGGCGGCAATGTCTTCAAGATTGATGCCGCCGAATCCGGGCGCAATAACCTTCACTATTTTAACTATCTCTTCTACCGACTCTGGCGTACCCGCCACACCCTTGGGTAGCTCAAGAACCATCGGCCACGCGTCGACGCCACCCAGTTCTTTAAAGATAAGCGCCTTACCTTCCATCACCGGCAATGCTCCGTACGGGCCAATATTGCCTAAGCCCAAAACGGCCGAGCCGTCAGAGACTATTGCCACACTGTTTTTCTTCACTGACATCTTGCGCGCATCCTTGGGGTTCTTCGCAAGGTGCGTCGAGGCGGCGCCTACTCCTGGCGTGTACCAGAGCGCAATGTCTTTCTTGCTCTTCAACTTCACTCTCCCCCTGGTCTCTACCCGGGCACCCTGTTTTTTAAACGCTGCAATGATTTTCTTTGGATCCATATAGGCACGAGTATACTACAAGAGCGACGAGGCTAAACGAGGGACGCCTCGTACCTCTGTTTACGCCGAACGAGTGGTTGCATTCAGCGATGACTGAATCGCATCAACTCCCTTTTGGGCGTCTGCCTTAGTGAGCCCTGGCACCTTCACGAAGGTTCCGTCCGTCCTGACAATTTGTATGGCGTAAAACGCACCCTGATGTCTTTCGTGTACCACTCGGGCAATGGCGATAGTATCGTACGGAACTATCACTTCCTTATGTCTGATAACGCCGCCACTGACACGCAAATGGTCGTGAAAAATACTACAGGAAACGACGTCTCGCGCGCGCAGTGCATAGACGGAGACACCTGCAAGCACTATCCCAATGGTGGCGAACCAGACAACCAACAGGTATGGAGATTCGTTCAAAAGCATCCAAACAGCGAGTGAGAGGAACAAGGACAGATCGATTCCTGCCACTAAGAATCTCCAGTAGGAGTTGCGGGCCGGCACTAGACACACCGTTGGTGCGACACCAACGTCACTATTATCGACGGTATCGCTATTTGTGGTCATGACTATTCGTGATTACAAAAAAGTATATCACTTATATACTAGCCCCATGCTACCGACCGACCCCATTGAGAAACACTTCACGCGGCTCAAGCCCGAGCAGAAGCGTGCGCTGCATAAGCTTGGTATCCACACCATTCGCGACCTGCTCTACCACTTCCCCTCGCGCTACGAGAGCAGCGGGCAGGTAGGCACTATCGCGGGTGTCGCTGCTGGTGCTGAGGTCACTCTTTACGGCACGATACGTAAGCCCGACATAAGGAAGACGTGGAAGACGCGCAGGCCTATCGCTGAAGCGTGGCTCGAAGACGCTTCCGGCAAGATCAAGCTGATGTGGTTTTCTCAGCCCTATATCGCCAAGACTCTTGCAGACGGCATGGTAGTCAAGGTGAGTGGCAAGGTGAGTGGCGAGGGCGCGAAAGCCTTCATGGCCAACCCCACCATTGATCGCACACCTATCGAGCCCGATGAGGTGCATGACACACTCTTCTCTAAAGCAGAGACGCCAGAAGTGGAAACGCTCTATCCAATATATCCTGAGAGCCAAGGCGTCTCTTCACTCTGGTTCACCCACAGCATACGCAAAGTCTTTGAAGCACGCGGCCACGAGTTGCTCGAGGACCTAATCCCTCTCGACATTCTCGAGCGCTACAAGCTCCCGACGCTCGGTAGCGCGATCGTTTTCATCCACGCACCCCAGAAGAAGAGTGACGCCGACGCAGCGCGCAAGCGCTTTGCCTTTGAAGAGATCTTCACCCTCCAGCTCGCCGTGCAGCAGCGTCGGCGAACTATCGTGCAGCAGAGAGCGCTACCAGTGAACGTTGATCGAGATACTCTCAAGAGTTTTGTCGACTCCTTCCCCTTCCCTGCAACCGAGGGCCAGCTAAACGCAATTGAGCACATTGTGAAAGACTTTGAAAAGGCGCACCCCATGATGCGCTTACTCGAAGGAGACGTAGGTAGCGGCAAGACCGCCGTCGCGGCAGCTACCGCATACCTCGTCGCTACCTCGACCCCCACAGGGCGCATCGGTGGCACGCTCCAAGTCGCCTACCTCTGCCCTACTGAAGTACTCGCCAAGCAGCACTTCTCGACCTTTGTTTCGTACTTTAAGGATCACCCGATCCCTATCGGCCTCATCACCGGCAGCGAGTGCCGCAAGTTCCCCTCACGCGTGCGGTATGAAGAGTCGGCAAAGCTCTCCAAACCGGCGTTTAAGAAGATGGTCGCAAATGGTGAGATACCCATCGTTATCGGCACGCACGCAATCGTAGAAAAATCAGTAGTGTTTAAATATCTCGGCTACGCCATTATCGACGAGCAGCACCGCTTCGGCACCGTACACCGCAAACGCTTGGTGAACAAGGATAACGTCATGCCGCACCTGCTCTCGATGACCGCCACACCAATCCCGCGCACGCTCGCACTCACCATCTACGGCGACCTCGACATCACCGTGCTCGACCAGATGCCGCTGGGGCGTAAGCCAGTTATCACTGAGGTCTTGGCCAAAGACAAGCGCAATAAGGCGTACGAGCGTATACACGCTGAGCTCGAGGCCGGCCACCAAGCGTACGTAATATGCCCGCGTATAGACGAGCCCGACCCAGCCAAGGAGATGGCGATACAAGCACGCTCGGTCAAAGCAGAGGCGGCTCGGCTCGCTAAAGACATATTCCCCGAGGCCAACATCGACATCCTCCACAGCAAGATGACGCCGACCGAGAAAGAGCGTGTGATGAAAGAGTTTGAGAACGGCGACGTGCAGATACTGGTCGCCACCTCCGTAGTCGAGGTGGGCGTGAGTGTGGCGAATGCCACCGTGATTATCATCGAGGGCGGCGAGCGCTTCGGCCTCTCCCAGCTCCACCAGCTACGCGGCCGCGTTATCCGCTCCACTCATCAGTCGTACTGTTTTGTCCTCCCTGAATCAGCAGGCCAGAACACCAAAGACCGTATGAAAGCATTCACAACCGCCAAAAACGGCTTCGAGCTCGCCGAGTACGACCTCGCGCTCCGCGGTGCCGGCGAGCTCGCGGGCGGCAAACAGTGGGGTGTCTCTGACATCGCCATGGAAGCGCTCAAAAATATTAAACTTGTTGAGGCTGCTCGTACAGAAGCTGCCGCTCTTATTGCTGCCGATCCAGAATTAAAAAATCACCCGGCTCTCGCTCTGCGCACCTCCGCCACCAGCAAAGAGATGCATTTGGAATAGAGACAGGCGGCTGCTGTTGCAGCCGCCTGTTGGCAGAGATCAAGGAGCCATGCGAGGATCCCTCTGACGCTCCTTCGAGCTCTCCTCGGGAGTCATCCATCCGTAGCCCGTGACCCAAATCACGTATTCGCGCGCGTCGTCGGATCGCTCTCGCCAGCCGTCCTCCGAATCAGGCATGTCGAACTCGACGTCGTGAGCGACCATTGCCTCGCCACATTCAGACCGAAAGATCTTCTCGTTGGCACTCATACTGCATTCCTCACGAATGAACTTTGCAAGCACAACGCCATGCTCGGGCATAACGCAAACCCCCTCTCGTCGTGAGAGGGGGTTGGTTTGATACGCTAAAAAGTAGACAGCATCAACTCAAGCCTCTCCCACGAGAGCTTGAGCGACGATGGATAGACGCTGTGCGAATTAGCAACATGTTTATATTATAACATACCTCATTTACAGACGCAACTCACTCATGTTAGAAGCATTCACTGTACTGACCGCCTTGTATTGCGTACATGGGTTCGAACCAAGGCCCCTCGAGACAGTCTGTGCACGCGCCAGGGCTCGAACCTGGGACCGGGCGTGTATAAGACGCCTGCTCTACCAACTGAGCTACGCGTGCGTGACTCTATGCAATCATACACCTTGCTTCAAGGCAAACTCCTCACGAATATAATCAAGTGCTGACATGACGTATTCTGAGACATCTCGATTGTTGTAGATGACATTACAAGTACCGTGCGTGAATCGCTGTGGGTACGAAAGTCCGCTCCTTTTTGAATCTTTTATGTACGGCTTTCTAAATGCCGACAAGGGTAGCCCGAGCGTCTTTGACCAATATTTCAACTCTTTTTTAACATCCATATCTGCGTACAAGTGAACATAGATTCTCAACTTTTTCTTCGGTACACCCAATACCTCGAGCCACTCAATAAAGAAATTCAACATAACCGGATCGGTGTTCGAAACTGAGGTATTTGCGACGGCAGTTTTGGTGCCCTCACCCCAGTACAAGAACAGCCCAGCAAGAAGTAATTCTCGCTGGCTTAGACATCCAATGTCTTCTGCCACTTGCGTACGAACTGTCGCCAATCTGGCTTCCCGTTTCCGCCGCATGCTTTCGCGAAATTTCTCGATACGCACTGCACTAAAATCACGCAGGCCACGAAGCCTTTTCTCGTCTAGTGGCATGTCGCGAAGCCAGAGACTGAGGGTACTTTTACTTACATTGAGTTGCTCCTTGATCTGACTGTAACTTGAACCCGCCTCGCGCAATCGAATCGCCTCGCTCTTTTTCTGGAGTAACGCCATATAGAACCATTATCTACCAAGTTTATGCTTGGTGAACTGTAGTACTTGCGTACAGCATGAGCGCAACCTTTGTAGCTGTTCAGCACGCATGGTACGATCTGCAGGTTCCCAATTGAGTTCCGACCAGGAGGGAGAGCGGACTATGTTCATGTTCTTTCGCGTTTTGTGTCACGTGGTGCTATGTACGTGCGGACACGCCTACGACTCACGCTTTCTGAGGTGCCCCGTGTGCGGCAAGCTCACATAAAGCGCACTGCGTGTGTCAGCTTCGCCGAAGGCCGCCCCCCTGGGGGACGGCCTTCCTTGTATTTAAATAACGTCTGCCCCAGTGGTGGGCGCGATCACAATACCTTCCTCCTCTCTCTTTTTAGGAGTGATCCCGTTCACAATCAAGATCTTCTCAAACTCGGCACGCTCGATAGTCTCTTTCTCGAAGCTCTAACCAATTAAGCAGCAGGGCCGCAGAGAAACTCCACGCCGTTTGTCGCACTTCGGCACGTGTGCTAGCATCACACCGGTCTACGTACAAATCATTTCAAGGAGAGGTGACCAATGGATTTGAAGAGGCTCGAACGAACCGTTTGCGGGATTACATTCCCCTATCCAGTGATGGTAGCAGGCGGCGTCTACAAGACGGCGCCCCAGCTCGTTCGCGTGGTCGGCTCTGACATCATTCCTGAGGGGGGGTCGATTACGACCGAAGCGCGAAGCGGCAATGGCGGCTGCGACTACTACGCTGAGCACGATGAGAGGACCGACGAGCGCGTCCTGCGCTTCACACTCAACGCGCTCGGCATGCCGAACCCGGGCATGGCGTATGTCGAGAGGCATGCGCACGACCTGCTGAGACTCTATGCAGATCACGACAAACCGCTGGCAATCAACGTCTCGGGCGAAAGCGCTGAGGACTTGCTCTCGCTCGTCGAGCGCGCGCTCACACTCGGCTTCAAGGTGATTACCATGAACGGCGCGTGCCCCAACGGCCTAACCCAAAACGGATCGAGGATTCCCTTGCTCTGCCATGACGTGGACGCGCTCTGGAATTTCTTCCACCGCCTTGAAAAGGCTGTCGGGAAAACTGACGCACTTCTCTGGTGGAAGCTCAGCAACGGCATGCATCGAAAACTGCTCGAGCACAACCGCCTGTGCGTCGCGACTTCGCAAAGCGCGCACGGCATGATCATTGGAAACACGATCGGCAACACCTTCCGTTCCCGGCCAGACGGTTCCCCTGCGATTCAGACGGAGAACGGCCTTACACGTGGCGGTTTGGCGGGACCAGAAATCATGGACGGCGCGCTGGCAGACACAGCGTACTGTGCCGATCGGATGCCCGACCACAAGGTGGTTGTGGGTGCCGGCGGGATCAGCAGCGCAAAGGATGCCCTCAAGTTCTTCGGTGCGGGCGCAACACTCGTGCAGGTGCACAGCGCCTTCCGCCATGCCGAAGAGGATCCGCGTTTCATCACCAATCTGCTCGAGGCGCTTGCCGACTTGCTCGAAGCACAAGCGTGAGCATGAGCCGGTTTGCGAAGGAAACCCCTTCGCAAACCGGCTTTGTCTTTATATGCCGTCATGGTACAGTCCCCGCGGATTAGAGACGTTATTTCAACGATAAGAAGGAGAGTCAAAGTGTCGCAAACACTACAGGGAATCTGGCTTGATGGTAGTGTTGATCCCCACTTCCATGGCCGTAACAGCATCGCCGAAGGCGACGGTCGCCTGGAGATCATCCTGCCCCTTGCCGCCGTTGAACACGAGAGCATCGTGCTCATCGGCAACACGAACCCACCACTGCTCACCGCTACAGAGGCGTCCCAGTACATCTCGGAGGCATATCGCCATCTTCCAGGTGGAGTATTTCCCCGACTGTACGCCGCCCCACTACTCACCGACCGCACGACACCCACCATGATCTACGAGATGCGCCAGTGTAGGCGCGTCGCGTTCATCAAGGGCTTCCTCAGCGGCGTGAGCAATGATGGCGGGCACAATGTGAGCAACGTCCGCGCGTTGCAAGCAACTCTGATCGCCTGTCACGACAACGCGATTGACGCGCCCCCGCTCCCGGTGCACTGGCACATGGAGCGCAAGTTCGACGCTCACGGTAGCGTGATCGAGATGCGCGAGCGCGAATGGTATGCAATCGAGAACGATCTTGCTCTGGTGCTCGAGATCGACCCTGAAGGTAGCCACACCGTGAAGCATGTCTCGGACGCGCGCACGATTGATCGACTGCGTTGCTACCGCGAGAAAGGATTCACTGTGTACGCTGAGATCGCGTCGCACTACCTGGTACGCTGTCACGAAGATCTCTACGAGGGCCAGGGTGGCGGGACGGCGTTCAATGCGCACGACCTCTGCTGGCCAATCTACAAGTCACGAGCATCGCAGCTCGCCCTGACCCGCGCAGCACTGACAGGCGCAGCGGAGGGTTGGGCGTTCTTTGGTAGCGACTGTGCTTGCCACAAGAACGACCCAACCAGAGAGAGTGACTCAAAGATCACCCAGCGCGGCGTGGTCTGTGGCGGCACCGCGATTCTGCCTGCGGTGAGCAAATCGATTGTCATCGACCTCTTCGTCAGGAACGGCGAAGCGCTTTCGCTTGACGCTTTCCTCTCAGGGAACGCTCGTCGGGCAATGGGTCTGCCGCCGGCAGACACGAACGCGCTCTACGTCCGGGAGGAGCGCACCATTCCTGAATCACTCAATCGCAAAGGGGTACACATCCGTCCTTTCATGGCTGGAGAAACTTATCACTGGGTACGCAAAGAATGAAGACGCCCATCAAGGATGGCGAGCACACGAAGAAGGGCCCCGAGCGAATCGCTCGGGGCCCTTGATATTTTCTTTTTATACGATATCCGCCCCCGTAGAGGGCGCAATCAGAATACCTTCCTCCTCCCGCTTTTTGGGTGTGATGCCATTCACTATCAAGATCTTTTCAAACTCGGCACGCTCAATCGTCTCTTTCTCGGTGAGCTCCTTTGCAATGGCATCGAGCGCGCCGCGATGATCCTCTAAGACCTTCTTCGCACGTGCTTTAGCATCGTCGATAATGCCCGCCACTTCTGCATCTATCTGCTGTGCCGTGTGCTCAGAGTACGGCTCGTTACCCATCTGGCGCTCACCAAAGGCTATTGGGCCCATCTTGCTACTCATGCCGTAGCGGGTCACCATGTCGCGTGCAAGCGCGGTGATCACCATCAGATCGTTGCTAGGGCCCGTCGTCACGTCGCCCATGACCATCTCTTCTGCCACATAGCCGCCCAGTGTTGCGGCGATATCGTCGAGGAATTGTTTCTTCGACTGCATCTTCTTGTCTTCAAACGGTAGCTTGAGCGTGTATCCCGCTGCGCGGCCGCGACTGATGATAGAAATCTTGTGCACCGGGTCGGCGTTCGGGAGTATTGAGGAGACAAGGGCGTGGCCAGCCTCGTGATACGCCGTGAGCTCTTTTTCTTTTTTGCTAAGTAAGTGCGACTTACGCTCGGGGCCGAGCATCACCTTCTCAATAGAGCGTATGAGGTCGTACTGCGTAATCTCTTTGCGGCTCTCGCGTGCCGCGAGTATCGCGCCTTCGTTCATGAGCGAGTAGAGCTCGGCTCCTGAGAAGCCCGGGGTGCGT
>JBAYUT010000027.1:0-8786 GCA_041674945.1 Minisyncoccota bacterium
CGAGCGCCCAGCTGCCAGTGAGAAAGAATCAAAAGGAGCGGATTTTGAATTGCGCAAAGCGAGACCTGAAGACGTTGAGTTTCTTTTTCGTGTTTCAACAGAAGCGATGCTGCCCGTTACGAGCGCACTGCATCCGGATAGAAAGGTAGACGGGGAGGAGGCATTTGAGGAGTATAAGAAAAAGTTCAAACCAGATGAGATAGAGGTGATTCAGTGTGCTGGCCAAGATGTTGGGCGACTTAGAGTAGTCCGAAGTTTAGAATCAATCTACGTAGGGGGTATCCAAATTCTCCCAGAGTTTCAGGGTAGAGGTATTGGTACGGCCCTTTTCAAAGCGTTAGTTGAAGAGTCGAAAGAGTCCAAGATTCCGATTTTGCTTGAGGTCCACGACATCAACGCCAGAGCGCTATCTTTCTACAAGAAAATGGGGTTTGTCGAGAGCGGGCAGACAGAGAACAAGATAGTCATGAGATACGAGCCAGCCGCATAACACCCCACACCTTTCGCTCCACCCCCGCCGCGGTGTTCTGGCTGTTAGTGGGGTAATATATGCCTATGGATTTAGAACAAAGGGTGAGAGAAATCGAGCAGCGCAACCGCCGAGTAGAAGCGGACAAAGCTTGGGAAAAAAGTCTGGTACGGACAGGCACGATTACAGTCGCGACATACGTAATTGCTACATGTGTACTTATTGTTATTGGTAACAGTGACGCTTTCAGAAACGCTCTCATTCCTTCTCTTGGATACTTCCTATCGATTCAGTCGCTTCCTTTCTTGCGTGTTAAGTGGATTAAAAGCTATATGGCCGCGCGACTGGATGGAAAAGGAACATCCACCATTAACTCGGCCATACCTGGCGACACGATTGAAAATATTTACCCAGACGACTGGCAAGAAACTCGGGGCGTTTATTCCCCTGCAAAGAAGATTGATCTTGGGAGCGTCTATCTGATCTTCGTATCGGGTCAACAAGTTGGCAAAAACGCAGACAACGAGGCTGCAACAGATGATATCGCGGAACAAACAGAGCTCGTTTTTCAAGCTCTAGAGAAGACATTGGCTGCAGCAGACGCCTCTCTTGATGACGTGGTGAAGGCGCAGATATTCTTAACTGATATGGCTGATTTCCGCAAGGTATCGATTATCCGTGATAAGTGGTTTGCAAAGAGTAAGCCGGTAAGCACGTTAGTTGAAGTCAAGGCAATGACTCGTAAGGGCGCAAAAGTGGAGATTGAAGTTACGGCCGTCATAAAGAAATGATGCAAAAGTGCGTAGCAAGCACGCCATCCACCAAAGCCGGTCCTTAAGCACGCCACCACCTCACAATTTTCGCCCCACGCCAGCCGAATTTAAGTACGCGTGTTTACAGTTATGCAGATATCTCAAGTACCTTTTCGAGCACGAGTGGCAGTTCTTTAGTATTATCTCTCCTCAGATTGAAATGCCCTTTGGCATGCTCGATGATGATTTCTGATCCAAGCCCATCGCGAAAGTCGTTCTGATTTTCTAGCGGCACAAAGGGGTCGTCGTCTGAAAAGATCGCAACGCTCTTGCCGAGATGCGCGCGCACTTTTGCGAAGTCCGGTTTCGTATCAAGCCAATCGCGCTCGGTCTCGCGAGAGTTTTCGTCGTCGCCGATGTCGGTAAGGCGTTCGAAGAAGCCCGCGACAAATATTGCTCCGCCTACCTTTTGTCCTTCGAGCAGGCCCTCTACATAGCGTGCAATGGTTTCGCATCCCATACTATGTCCGACAAAGTACGTCTGCTCATCGGCCGTGCCCACTGCGGAGGCGAGAGCGGGCACCCAGGTGTTGATTCTTGGGCTTCCAGGGTTGGGTAGCTGAGGCGCGACCACTTCGAAGCCCTCTTTTTCTAGCTCGGACTTAAGCCATGGGTACCATGAGTCCTCGGGAGATCCGTCCCATCCGTGCACTATTACGACTCTTTTCATGAGCAAAGTATAGCAAGAGCCGCTCCGTAGGCACTGCCCGAAGAACGCCAGCGAGAGTTGACAAATGTTTAATATACGTTTATATTATTGGTCGCCATTTGTTCCACATCCGAAAGGGTCACATACGCCCTTAAGTGGGTATTGCAGGAGGTTCTCATGATCGATTATGTCCGAAACCTTCTCGAAAGAGAAGCAGCCGTCACGGTGGGCGACAATCCGCCGTACGCACAACCGGTCCAGGAATCGGATTTTGTGTTGGGTGAAGCGCCCGACCAGCTCCGGCGGCGGACCCTGGTGGCACTCGAAGACATCGACGCTCTTCACGCGCTCGTCACCAGCATTTCGCCCGAGCAGTTCGCTCTGCTCGACGTCGCCAAGCAGGAAGCGCTTTTCATCCGGCTGCGGGTGGCCAAAGCCGTTCAGAAGCTCAGCGAAGGATGCTTCCGTGCGTCGCTGAAGTTGGCATTTGCCGACAAGATGTCCGGCGGCCCCACGATGCTGGTTCTCTGTGACGGCTGGGTCGTCGTCGACAGGCCGCCGACGCACCTGCTCACACTGGGGGGAGACTTCGCTCGAGAGTTGCTCGAGGCACTCTCCGGCGGACCGGCCGACCCTGAGAATCAGTTCGGCTGAGCATCGAACCGCGCTCCCCGCGCGACACTAGCAAGCAAGCTAGGTGTCGCGCGGGGGGTTTTGTATTTATAGAGCCAGTCGCTTGCTAGAGCTGTTCTGTAGTTCGCTCACATCCACTTCAGCAGCGAATCCAGTAAAGCTGGGCGTCGAGGTAAACTGTTCGTAGTGACGTTTAAAGAGGTCTCTCTGGTTACCACAGTATCCGCCATAATGAAGTCTGTCACCGCGCTCGCTAGCGGGCCTTCGTTGTCGTTGGCCCCGAGGGGCGCAGAGTATACTTAGGCGCATATGGTCATAGACATAGAGCTGACGCTCAACAGGTTTGGGTTCGGCAGAATCTCGGCAAACAAGTTTCAATTCCTTTGCTTCAGGCTTTCTTATTGGCCCATAAAGGGCAAGTATTCTATTTCTTTCGAGATAGATTGGCGGACAAAAGAGGGTTAGCGCGCGCACGTAGGTGAGACGGGCCGAAGTGTCCGGTATGAGCTGTCCGTTAGGTGCCGTAAGTGGTGAGGGCAGAATAGGCGGAACAACACAGCGCGCATTTTCATGTTCTCGATACTCGAAACAAAACACCGGGAAGGGTGTTTTGTTTCTACCAGTCCTCATTAAACTTAGGCGATTCGAGCTGTATGGAGTCGCTTGCTTTTTGTGGGGGAGCCATTTCAATCTGAGAATTTTCCGTTGCCGGGGCTATTGTGGTAGGGATGAGAATTTTTTGCAGCCTTTCAAGTGCCGGATTGCCATCGGTATTTTGCTGTCCAAGTTTTGGAAGCAGAAGCTGTCTGGCGTTCTCACGCATGGTTGGAGTCACAGACCCTTCAAACGAGCCAGAAAACGGAACTTGCTGCTCAAGAGATAACGCAAACGCATCGAAGTTCTGATCTACAATTGCCCACAATGCTCGCTTACCATCAGAGCTATCAGATACGAGTCTAATAGAGGCAACATCCTTGAGAAACGTATCTGCCTCGCGACTGGCGTTGAATGTTTCGTGCTGTTCGTGCGTGGGCTGGGCGTGTGCGTCAGTTGGCACTTCGCCCGCGGCAACTACACCAAGGAGAGCGGCACCCGTCGCGACTTTTTCAAAGGCGGTACGAATCTTTGATTTTGGAGCACCTTCCTTCATATATATAATCTTAACATGGAATAAAAGTGCAGAAATAGGATTAGCCCCCATTGTGTACGGTATCTAAGTAGAAAGAGTGGCTGTCGCTACCAGTCGCGGTAAATCGTCCGTCGTCTGGCGCAGAGTATACTTAGGCGCATATGGTGATAGATATAGAGCTGACGCTCAACAGGTTTGGGTTCGGCAGAATCTCAGCAAACAAGTTTCAATTCCTCTGCTTGAGGTTCTCGAAGTGGCCCGTCAAAGGCAAGTATTCTATTTCTTTCGAGATTAATTGGCGCACCAAGGAGGGCGTAGAGAGCCACGAGAGCAGTGACGACACGCCCACTTTTTCAGACCCAGACTTCGCCGCCGAAGCAGGTGAGAAGGGCAGGCAGGTAGTCGATGCGCGCATAGAGCGGCGCAAGGCGCGCATCATGGCCAAGGCCGTAGCCGAGGGCTCTATCACCAACGACGGTGTCGAAGAGCTCTTCTGCATCTCAGACGCCACAGCGCGCAACTACCTCCACGAGCTCACCGCCGAGGGCAAGCTCACGCGCGTGGGTGAGACGGGCCGCAGCGTCCGGTACGAGCCAGCCCACTAGAGTAGCTCTAGGCGAGAGTGGAAATTGGAGGGGAATTTTGGTAGTATCCGAGGGTCTGGCCTGCAATCGTATGGATTACCATACGGCTCGCTCGCTCGACTCTCTGAACCTGCAATCGTATGGATTACCATACTGCTTGCTCGCTCAGAGAATCCCGAGATGTATGCAGACATACATTCGGCATTTCTTCGCTCGCAAGCGTAGCTCAGCTGGTAGAGCACTCGACTGATACTCGAGCGGTCGTAGGTTCGATCCCTACCGCTTGCACCACATGGACGTTTCGGCACATTTCCGCGGCAAGAAGATTACGGTCATGGGCCTCGGTCTCCTCGGGCGCGGCGTTGGTGATGTCCGCTACCTGGCCGAGTGCGGGGCAGAGCTCACAGTCACCGATCTCAAGAGCGAACAGCAGCTTAAGGAATCGGTGGCACAGCTTAAAGATTTTTCTAATATTACATTTGTGCTCGGCGGGCACCGGCTCGAGGATTTTCGCGAGCGCGACTTGATACTTAAGGCAGCGGGAGTGCCACTCGACTCGGTCTATATTGCTGAGGCAAAAAATAGCGGTATACCGGTGCGCATGAGTGCCGACTTGCTCATGGAGCTCTCGGGAGTGCCAGCGATAGGGGTTACTGGTACGCGCGGCAAGTCGACCGTCACCGAGATGATTAGCGCGATACTTACGGAGGCTAGCCTGCCTGTGGCTCTAGGCGGCAACGTGCGCGGCGTTTCAAATCTTGCTCTTTTGCCGAGCATCACGCCAGAGACTACGCTCGTACTCGAGCTCGACTCGTGGCAGTGCCAAGGCCTAGGCGAGGCGAGCTTGTCGCCGCAGGTGGCCGTCTTCACCACCTTCTATTCGGACCACTTAAATTTTTATAAAAATGATCTGGGTCAGTACTTGCTCGATAAGGCAAATATTTTTCTATACCAAGACCCAGACGACACGCTCGTTGTGGGCTCGCAGTGCGCCCCACAGCTCATCGAAGCGTTCGGTGAAAACATTATTTCCAATATTGTTATTGCCGATGAGAAGAAATTGCCGGACGATTGGCAGCTCAAGGTCCCCGGTATGCATAACCGCTACAATGCTGGCCTCGCACTCGCTGCCGCTCGCGCGTATGGCATCGACGACGAGGTGAGTCGTCATGCGCTCGAGAGTTTTAGAGGTGTGCCAGGCCGCCTCGAGCTTGTAGCTGAGAAAGAGGGGGTTAAGGTGTACAACGACAATAACTCCACCACTCCCGAGGCGACCCTCGCAGCGCTCGATGCGCTTGGTACGGCCAACACAGTCTTGATTATGGGCGGCGCAGACAAAGAGCTCGACATGAACAAGCTGCTTATTCGCCTGCCAGAACTGAAGCGCATCATCTTGCTTGCAGGTCCAGGCACGAGCCGGGTGCTCGAGTTTATCGAGGGAGCGTCTGTTTTTGACACACTTGAAGCCGCCGTCGCTGAAGCTTTTGCTTCAGCGCACCCGGGCGACACCATACTCTTTTCTCCCGCCTTCGCCTCCTTTGGGATGTTTACCAATGAGTACGATAGGGGCGATCAATTTAACACGCTGGTACAACATGGAAGAGGGGACTAGCTTCGACTTCCCTGGGCTGCACGTAGACCTGACTCTGCCAGGCACCGAGGTTGCTGAGAAGTCTGTTGTCATACCCACGCTGCCGCATGGTGCAAACATTGTTTCGGTACAAACAGGTCTAGAAGATTTGGGTGATTGTGACGCCTTGATTACGCGCGACAAGACCAAAATGCTTGGCATCAAGACAGCCGACTGCGCTCCTGTCTGCTTCGCCGATGGAAACACTGTCGGCATTGCGCATGTGGGCTGGCGAGGTCTCTGTCTCGGTCTCGTCGAGAAGACGGCGGGGCACTTTAGCGCGGAGAGTCTGGTGGTTTACGTCGCGCCCTTTCTCAATGATTTCGAAATCAAAAAGGACGATTGCTATGAGCAGATTGCGCAGAAATTCGGAGGACAGTTTTTTGACGAGCGCGAGGGAAGAGTGATGTTCAATTTCAAAGATGCGATCGCTTCGCTTTTACCACCGCAGACCGTCTTCGACGTGCGCACAACCGAGAATCTCTCGTTCCCAAGTTATCGGCGAGACAAGACAATAGAGCGCTTTTATACAACAGTGAGTTTCCCGGCCGTATGATCGGTATTTTCGATTCGGGTTCGGGTGGCCTGACCGTGCTCAAAGAGATTCGTAAGCGGTTACCAAAGGCAGACATTCTTTATTTTGGTGATATCAAGAACGCGCCCTACGGTAGCAAGACCAAAGACGAGCTCGTTGCTCTAACGGCTGGCGCTATAGAGCTGCTACAAAAAAGGGGAGCAAAGAAAATCGTGAGCGCTTGCAATAGCGTCTCGGCCGCGCTCGTTGTCTCTAGCAATCAGACGCGCGTGCTCGCGCCAGAGAACCTGATCGAAATGATCGAGCCTACGGCAAGTTATTTTAAAGACTCTGTCGATCGCATTTTGCTCACAGCAACGCCTGCGACGATTAACTCGGGCATCTATCAAAACGCTTTCGAAGCGATAGGTAAAGAGATTGAGACAGTGGCGATTCCTGACCTCGCAGGCGCAATAGAGTTTGGAGCGACGGACGCAGAAGTGGAACAGATTATTCGCGAAGCATTCGCGGCGGTAGATACAAGCGCTTTCGACACCCTCATCTTGGGGTGCACACATTACCCGCTCGTGAAGGACGTGTTTGAGAAAGTAATGCCGACTATAAAAATCGTTGACCCGGCGCTTGCAGTAGCGAGCCGTGTTGCAGAGCGGATGGGTGCAAGCGAGGTGGGTGCGGATACTACAACTTTCCTCATTAGCAAAGAATCGGAGTCATTTCGCGACCGTGTTGCTCAACTATGGCCCGGCGCTGCATACACCATTGAGGTGATATAGTTTTTCCATGAACACTCACAAAGGCTTTATCAATCCACTCTGGCTCGTCGTGGCGCTCGTCATAGTAATCGGTGGCGGAGCAGCTTGGTGGTTCGCACAGAAGCCAGCCCCGCAATCAGAAAATACAGCACCAGTGCAGGTGCCAATAGTGAACGAGGAAACAAAGGCTCAACCGCAAGCTCAGCAAACACGGCTTTCTAAATATCTTTCACAGGTCACGCCACAGATTGTAACGGAAGAAAAACGACTGCCGGAGGCACTTGCGAGACCCATCCAAAAGGCACTCGCAGACATCGTGAACATCCAGGAAGCTGTGAAACCAAAGAGAAGGGCTCCCGCAGAGGAGCCGCCGTATCTATTTAATGAAGACGAGATCTTGCTTGTGGCTGTCGGCAAACGTTACGTGTTGTTCAACGTCATTATCGGGACTGATTGTGGGGTACCTCCATTTATCGTAGACGCAACGACCGCTACGCTAACGAAAATTCCGCGACCATTGTTCTTAACAGAAAAAACAATTGTGTTTGCGGGGACCTCGGCGTTTTATACATATGACGCAGATGCTCCCGCTTTGGTCGAGATACCAGGCTCACGAATCGGCGATAATGAGTCTTTCATTTCGACAGTCGAAGGCATGTGTGGAGGCTCGCTGCATTACGAAAATAGCGGGGGCTCAATTACTGTTGAGGTCGGTGCCTTCCAAGGTACGGGGCCAAATAATGAAGACCCTATACCTGGACCAAGACGCAAGCTCACCTTCGCACTTCCACAGTAGTATGAACACTCACAAAGGCTTTATCAATCCGCTCTGGCTCGTCGCAGTATTCGTGCTTATCGCTGGCGGCGGAGCGGCATGGTGGTATACGCAGATTCCCAGAACGTCAGTTACAGAAACGCCAAAGGAACAGTTGCCCGTCGTGAAGGAGGAAGAAAAAGTTCCGGCGCTGGTGCAGCAGGCGCCAGTAAAAAGCATTTCTAATATATTCACCTACCAATCAAAACCGGGCGATAAAGTAGGCGAAATGGTCTTGGCAACAATAAATCCGGTTAGGTATTCATTGAGCGATCCTAATCCCAGCTGGGTGAAAGCAACGTTTACAGGCACCACAACGTTGATAGGGAGGTTGTCAGCACCTACGGGTGATCCGCGGGATGTAGGCATGGGGCCCGACTACTCGTTAAACGACTTAACTCCAGCTTCGCTAGCAAAATTGCCATATTTCCATGATAGCGAAAGAACGGTCTGGTTCGGTTTTAAAAATGAGAGCGTGATAAAAGCTGCGTCGGTAAAGAATGGCGATATGGTGCGGGTAGTTATTAACGAATATGACTACAGTACCAAGCCCGCAGAGGTTTGGAATGTTGCCACATTGGTCTCCATTGAGAAAGTCCAGTAGACTTGGCGCTATGGAGCTCAAGGGCAAAAAGATACATTTTGTAGGTATTGGCGGCATTGGCATGTCGGCCTTGGCGCAGCTGTGTGCCGACCAGGGGGCAGTGGTGAGTGGCTCAGATAGAGAGGCAGGGCCCGTAACCGAGCTGCTCGAACAGAAGGGGGTCGCAGTCTCGATA
>JBAYUT010000028.1:0-8543 GCA_041674945.1 Minisyncoccota bacterium
ACTCCGGGGAATGCCGCTATCATCTCCTTGCTCGAGATTCTCACCAGTTTCCTCTTCTTCAACGTGATTCTTAAGGAAAAGATTGCGAAGGAGCACATTATCGGAGCGTGCTTAATGCTGTTGGGCGCGATCATCGTACTTGCTCCGAATTTCAAAGGGATAAACATAGGAGACCTCTTGATTCTCTTCACTACTCTAGTCGCGCCGGTAGGGAATCTCTTTCAGCAAAAGGCTCGAAAAATCGCTTCGGGAGAGGTGGTAGTGTTTTTGCGCAGTCTCGCTGCCGCTCCGGTTATCTTTGTTCTCGCATACTTATTCGGTCAGCACGCTTCACTAAGTAGTGTGCAAATGTCACTTCCTTTTCTACTGATAAACGGTGTACTCCTTCTTGGCTTCTCTAAACTCCTGTGGATCGAGGGCATACATCGCATCTCGGTCACTAAAGCTATGGCGTTCCAAGGCGCTGGACCACTGGTAACATTACTTGCAGCGTGGGCATTGCTGGAGCAGGTTCCTACGCTGTGGCAGTTGCTCTCACTTCTTCCACTATTCCTAGGCGTTCTCTTCCTCACTGATAGCGTTAAGTTACCTCGGGATATGATGGCTTAATAACGGATGTGTACCTTGCATATCAAAAACTCAATCTCCAGCACGCTCAAAAGTAGTTCCAACTTCCTTCACGATGTCGCGCAAATGGATACGCCCTTCGGGGCGTTTTCCATTTGTGCGAAGAAGCAAGCAGTGCTTGCGTCGGGACTCGAATGCCGGAGCGATGTTTTGCGAGCACGCAAAACCGCAAGCTGTGCCCAGCCCGAGCTGAATGACGACGAGGTGAGAGGCGAGGGAGAGATTCCCGTCTCTCGCGCTAGATCAGAAGTCACATAAACACGGTCTTGGAGTAGGCTGATATACTTGGAGCATGGAAGAAGTAAGGTTGCGAAGAAAGGTGTTGGAAATGGGAGAATCGACCTCGAAAGTGTTTTCAGGGGAGTCTGAGTTGACGGCCAATAAGGAAGCGTACGCTGAAACAGGGGAGTTTTTTGCTGACCAAATCAGACCTCTACTTACTGATAAAGATGCGACATACACTATTGCAGACATAGGGTCGTATAAAGGGGAGTTGTTGGGTGACATCATTGCGCAGCTCCCAGAATATAGATTCCACACCATTGCAGTAGATACGAATAGCGATGCTCTCAGAGAAAATACCGCTAATGAGAAAGTGGTCGCGGACGCAGGAAAGCTCCCGTTCCAGGACAGAAGTATCGATATTGTCATTGTCCGATACCTGCTTCAGTGGAATTCTCCCGAGAAGCAACAGCAGATTTTGAAGGAGATTGCGAGGATAGTAAAGAAACGGGCTTTGATAGAGCACGCAGGCGCTCCGGTCCTAGATACAGAGGATTGGCGCAGGAAGTCAGACACACTATTTTTAGGTGCTGAGATACCAAAAATGAAACGAGAAGGACACTTCTTCGCTTCTCGAGAAGAGGTTGAACAATGGATGACGGAATTCTCGATTCCTTTTGAACGCACTAAAGACCGCGTAATTGAGAACGCCGCGGATATTTATATCGAAAGGTATGCTCTAAATGATGGCGAGGCGGCAAAAGCCAAACAGATACTTGGTGATAGCAACAGGTTTCAACAAACAGACTGGGCCTTGTTCCCAGAAAGTGAATAGGAAATTTGAGTTCCAACCTCCTCCATCATGTCGCGCACGAGCTGCCGCCCAGTAAAAAGACTTTTTCACAGCGGGGCAAACGGGGAACATGGTATAAATAGTTACTATGCACGGCTTTCATCACCTCCGCGCGCGTATGCGTCTGACGCAAGGGCTTGAAGCATTCCCTGCACAAGGTGCGGGAAAGCGTTTCCTCGACTACCTCATGTACGGGGTCGGCATTTTCGGCCCGCTCGCGCTGCTTCCGCAGATTCTGCAGCTCTATCGCACGCAAAGCGCCGAGGGCCTCTCACTGCTCACGTGGAGTTTGCTCACGGCTATCAACGTGCTCTGGGGCATGTACGGACTTGCGCATAAGGACAAGCCCCTCTTTGTTGCGCACGCCATTTTCATCTTGTTTGACCTTGCGATTGTGACGGGCATTTTGCTGTATTAATAGAGTAAGCCTGTGCACAGGTTTCGGTTTGCTAAATGCGGCTTACTTGGCATAATGGGTTCGTGGACAAGAAGCTGCTCGAACGTTTGTATCTGCGGGATAAAAAGTCAGCCCACGACATTGCTCGTTCCATTAAGTGTTCAGACGGTCGGATAAACTATTGGCTCGCGAAACACGCGATTGCGAAGCGCTCAATTAGTGACGCGGTATATGTCAGAAGCAATCCGAGTGGGGACCCGTTTCGTTTTCGACAACCACGGACGCATAGGGCGTTGTTGCTGTTTGGATTGGGGCTTGGTTTATACTGGGGCGAGGGCTCGAAAAGGAGTCTGAGTCAGGTTCGCCTAGGCAATACAGACCCTCACCTTGTGCGGATGTTCGTCTCCTTTCTACGTCAACTCTATTGTGCCGATCCGGCAAAACTTCGGTTTGCACTCCAAATTTTTACTGACATGGATCAAGGGAAAGAGGAGCGATTCTGGCAGACTTTTCTAAAGGTTTCGCCGAAGCAATTTTACAAGACCATTAATACGCGTTCGGGAAGTATTGGCACGTACCGAGAAAAATCACAACACGGGGTGCTCACTGTGTATTTCAACAACAAGAGACTGAGAGACCTGCTCCTTCAAGAAATTGAAAAAATCAAAGAACTCCGATAGTATGTCTAGGTGCGATATGCCGAGATAGCTCAGCTGGTAGAGCACCACCATGGTGGGACGCAGCCCCTGCCCACTGGTCTGGTAACAGGCGAGTGAATCCCGAATAACGGTTAATATCCATTTTTTGGACAAGACCGTGGCGCAGCGATTTGCGCCCGAACGACTGACAAGGGTGTCCCGCGAGCCGTAGGACAAAGATACAGTCTAGCCCTCTCGTATAACTAAAGGAGAGGTGTAAGCGAAGGTGGGGGTCCCCGGTTCAATCCCGGGTCTCGGCTCCAGAATCAAAGGTAACGGAATTTCGTCAGGGGTCGTGATATATTACGAGAAATTACGTGCCGCCTTAGCTCAGTTGGTAGAGGCCCGCTGGGCAGCAGCGTGACAAAAGTATAGAATCGAACCATTGCCGCCTTAGCTCAGTTGGTAGAGGCCCGCTGGGCAGCAGCGTGACAAAAGTATAGAATCGAAACATTGCCGCCTTAGCTCAGTTGGTGGAGGGCCGATGGCCGGCTTCGTGACAAAAGTTTGTTGAGATGTAAAAGTAATGTTATTGCCGCCTTAGCTCAGTTGGTAGAGCGACTGCATCGTAAGCAGTAGGTCCCCAGTTCAAGCCTGGGAGGCGGCTCAAAGAATTATTGCCCGTATTAGTGTTGTACAATTTCGAGAATGGGTATTCGTCGCAAGATGTTCGCTATAATTGTGAGTGCGTTTCTCGGCATCTTGCTGATATTTGCATTCTCCGGGCTCTTGTTGCTGCAGGGGTTCTCGAGCGCCGAGGATCAAGAAGTGCGCGGTAACGTGCTGCGTGCGGCAGCCGTCTTCACGAGTGCGGTCGATAATCTCGCGGTCAAGGCGCACGACTGGTCGGCGTGGGACGACACATACGCGTTTATTGTCGATCGCAACAAGGACTACGTCTCCTCAAACCTCACCGCACTGTCATTGCAGAGTATTGGGGTCAACCTCATGTTGTTTATTAATAGCGATGGCCACCTTGTGGAGAGTAAACATATTGATACGAAGACGCTCGCTGATGTGCCACTGCCGCCAGGATTGTTACCGTATCTAGAGGCTGAGTCGCCTCTTATGCAGGGGGCCAGTTTTGCTGGTGGGGTAAGTAAGGGGGTTATTGAGCTCCCGGAAGGGCTGCTCATGGTGGCGGCGCGTCCGATACAGACCAGCAGGCAGGAGGGGCCGCTGCGCGGCACGCTCATCTTTGGGAAGTATGTCGACCAGACCTTCGTCGATACGCTCTCTAAGACCATAGATTTCCCCTTGGTCCTCGAGCCGTACACGCAGGCTAAGGGTCTGACCGATTTTGCACAGGCAGTAGAGGAATTTGCGCTCGGGGGCACGACGGCGGTTATTCCGGTCGATGAGGCGTCGGTGGCGGGGTATACCGTGATTCCCGGGGTGAATGGTCAACCGGCGCTCGTGCTGCGTGCCGTGATGGACCGTCATACGCTGGAGCTGGGGCAGAAAACCGTGTTCACCTACCTGGCGTTTATCTTTCTTACGTTGACGGTCATCAGTATAGGTATGTGGTTCCTGGTCGACCAGTTCGTTTTGTCGCGCCTCGCACGGCTCACGGCGCTCGTCTCCGCCTCGACACCTGAGCATCAGAAAGAGATCGTGCTGGCCGGTCAAGATGAATTTTCGCATCTTGCCAGGGTCATCAATACACTTACAACGAAATTGAAGCTGATTGATGTGGCGAAGACTGAGTTCGTCTCACTCGCATCGCACCAGCTGCGCACGCCGCTCACGAGCATTAGTTGGTACACCGAAATGCTGCTCGCGGGCGACGCGGGTAAGCTCACGCCTGGGCAAACAAGATATCTGCAGGAGATCTACGCGGGCAACCGCCGCATGGTTGCGCTCGTCAACGCTCTTTTGAATGTGTCACGCCTCGAGCTTGGTACGCTCGTCTTTGAGATGAGGCCGACCGATGTGGTGGCCGTTGCAAAGAGCGCGGTAGAGGAGCAGCAGCCGCAAGTGAGCGAAAAGGGTCTTCATTTCCAGGCAACCTATGAGGCAGACCTTCCCCTTGTGTCGACCGATGCCAAGCTCTTCCGCATGGTGATACAAAATCTGCTCTCTAATGCCATAAAGTACACGCCGGCGGGCGGCACCGTAAGCTTCTCGCTCGCGCTTAATACCACTCGCGAAGTACTACTTATAACCGTGACGGACACGGGCTACGGCATACCCAAGAATCAGCAGGACAAGATCTTTACCAAGCTCTTCCGTGCCGATAATGCACGCGCGAAAGAGGTGGAGGGCACGGGGCTGGGGCTCTATATTGTTAAATCCGTTGTTGAACACTCGGGCGGCAAGGTGTGGTTCGAGTCAGAGCAGGGCAAGGGTACGACTTTCTTCGCCGCCATACCCTTAGGGAGACGTGATACACTCAAAAGTATATGATCGACACCGATAAAAAAGTGATTCTCGTCGTGGAAGATGATAGCGCACTGCGTGCGGCGCTCCACGACAAGCTGACTATCAAAGGGTTTTTTCCTGTTGAAGCAAGGAGTGGCGAAGAGGGGTTGCAGTTTGCCAAGCGTGACCGACCCGACCTCATCTTGCTCGACATCTTAATGCCGGAGATGGATGGGCTCGCCATGATGAAGAAGCTGCGCGAGGTAGACGCGTGGGGCAAGCAGGTGCCTATCGTCCTTCTTACTAACCTTACGGCGGATACTCAAGAGATTCGCGAAGCTGTTGCCGAAGGGGCGCCAACACAGTACCTCATCAAGTCGGATTGGACCATTGATCAGGTAGTAGAAAAGGTAAAAGAAGCCCTTTCTTGATATACTCGTCCAATGGACGAGAAAATAAAGGAGCGTCTACTCGAGATAGAGGCGCTCATGGCCTCGCCGGATTTCTGGGCGGATAAGGATCAGGCGCAGGCGGTGGTCCAAGAGTATCAGGCGCTCAAGGAGGGTGGCGCAGGCGACCCGCACGACCGTGGCGGCGCCACACTCGCCGTACTCGCTGGGGCCGGTGGCGACGATGCCGAAGACTTCGCGCGCATGCTGCTTGGTATGTATGCCGGGTACGCGGCACAGAAGGGCTGGCGGGTGAGCGAGATTCATGCCAACGCCAATGATACTGGTGGCTATCGTAACGTCATGATTGAGGTGGACGGCGCGGGCGCGTATGGCCGCCTCAAGCACGAGGCGGGCGTGCACCGCCTCGTGCGCATATCGCCCTTCAACTCACAGGCCAAACGGCAGACCTCGTTTGCGCTCGTTGAAGTGCTCCCGGTGCTTACGGCGGGCGACAAGGTGGAGCTCAAGTCGGATGATATTGAGATAACCTTTGCCAAGGCGGGCGGTGCCGGGGGGCAAAATGTGAATAAGCGCGAGACGGCGGTACGCATACGCCATATCCCCACCGACCTCTCGGTGCACGTCTCGAGCGAGCGGAGTCAGCAGGCCAACCGCGAGAAGGCGCTCTTGCTTTTGAAAGCAAAGATATTTACCAAAGAGGAGGCGGCGCGTGAGGCCGAGGCCAAGGGGCGCTCTATTGCGGCCACGACGGCAAACGAGTGGGGGAGCCAGATACGCTCCTATGTGCTCCACCCGTACAAGATGGTCAAGGACCATCGCACGGGACACGAGTCAGGTAATCCTGACAAAGTGCTTGCGGGGGAACTGGACGATTTCATTGACGCCGCGGGTAGGGTACAATAGACAAGACGCATGATTTACTTTGACCGAGTGACGAAGCGATACGGGAACACGGCAGCGCTCGATGGGGTGACCCTCTCGGTTGCTCCGAAGGAGTTCATCTCTATTGTCGGTCACTCGGGCGCGGGCAAGACCACACTGCTTAAATTGCTTCTTGCTGAAGAGCGGCCCACCGAAGGTGCTATTTTTTTTGAGTCGGTAGACGTCAACGATTTACCTACCAAGGCACTCCACCACTATCGCCGTAAGATCGGCACGGTGTTTCAAGACTTTCGTCTCATTCCCAACAAGACCGCGTATGAGAATATTGCCTTTGCCATGGAGGCCACGGGCCGCACCGACGAAGAGATTGCGAGCGACGTGCCCTACATCCTGGAGTTGGTCAATCTTGCCGACAAAGCAAAGCATTTCCCCGATCAGCTCTCCGGTGGCGAGAAGCAGCGCATTGCTATCGGGCGCGCCATTATCAACCAGCCCGATCTCATTGTTGCTGATGAGCCAACGGGGAATCTCGACCCTATCAATACCTACGAAATCGTCGAGATCTTGAAGAAGATAAACGAGCTCGGTACCACTATCGTCATCACCACCCACAACAAGGGCGTGATTGATGCTATTGGTAAGCGGGTTATTACCATGGACGGCGGCAAGGTTGTACGGGACGACGCAGGGGGCAAGTATTCGTTATGATTAGGTTCCATTTCTGCTCCTGATATACTATGCCCATGGACTGGATGATTATTAAGCGCGTGTTTGTCGGAGGAGGAAAGAACTTCATCCGTGGAGGTGCGGTCTCTGCAGCGACGGTGCTGGTGATGACCGTCACGCTCGCCATCATTGGTGCGCTCATATTCCTCTCTGCGCTCCTTACCTTCACCCTCAACTCGGTGAGGGAGAAGGTTGATATTTCTGTCTATTTCGTTACGACGGCCAGCGAGCAGTCTATCTTCAGCGTCAAGGAACAGCTCGAGAAGCTGCCGCAGGTAGCCTCCGTGACCTACGTGTCTGCCGCAGAGGCCCTCACTGCCTTTCGTGGGCGACACGCGAACGATCAGCTCACGCTGCAATCGCTCGATCTCCTCGGCTATAACCCACTCGACGCCTCGCTCTCGGTGCGCGCTAAAGACCCTTCTCAATACGAAAGCATCGTCAACTTCCTCGACGCTTCGCCTGCGCTCTCGGCTAGTGGCACGTCGATTATCGACCGCATCAACTACGACGCAAACAACAAGCAGGCAATCGATCGCCTCGCGCTCGCTATCACGGCTACCCGGCAGATAGGTCTTGCCGTTATTGTCCTTTTTGTCATTGCCTCGATACTCATTGCGTTTGCTACTATCCGGCTCGCTATCTACACCTCGAAAGATGAGATTGCGGTGATGAAGCTTGTGGGCGCAAGTAACGCCTACGTGCAAGCGCCGTTTGTGGTTACGGGTATTATCACGGGCCTTATTGCAGCCGTTATCGTGCTCCTCTTCTTCTGGCCAGCCACCTGGTACGTGGGGGCCAAGACCTCCGCGTGGTTCGGCGGCTTCCATCTGGGGCAGTACTATCTGAGCCACTTCTTCGTCGTCTTTGGCATACTGGTGCTCTCGGGTATTGTTCTTGGCGGCGTGGCGTCAGTCTTCGCTATTCGTAAATATTTAAAGGTATAACCATGGCAAAAGAGGGTCACAAGTACATATTCGTTTTGGGCGGGGTCATGAGTGGCGTCGGCAAGGGAGTGGTGACCAGCTCAATAGGCCTGCTTTTGCAGCAGAAAGGGTATCCGGTAAACCTCGTAAAGGTGGATCCGTACTTGAATGTTGATGCGGGTACGATGAACCCGACTGAGCACGGCGAGGTTTTCGTGCTCAAGAGTGGCCTCGAGACCGACCAAGACATGGGCAACTATGAGCGCTTTTTGAATCGTGACTTGTCCAATGCCGACTACATGACGAGCGGCATGGTGTACCAGTCGGTCATTGCGCGTGAGCGTGCCCTTGGGTACCACGGCAAGTTTGTCGAGGCGATACCACATGTGCGCGATGAGATTATCGCCCGTATGGAGGCGGCAGCTGAGTACAACGGCA
>JBAYUT010000029.1:0-7447 GCA_041674945.1 Minisyncoccota bacterium
TAAGCGTGTCCTTGCGCCACCCCTGCTCGCACCGCAGCCTTTCGCACAGCTTTACGGCATACTCCTCTGCCCCCGCCTCAATAGAGGGAGGCCTCTTTTGAGTTGTCTGGGACATAGAACCTCCTTGTTAAAGACCAGTTTACCTAACGGTAACGCAAAAACACCAAAAAGAAAAAGACCGCCCCACGTGGTAGGGCGGCCTTTTGATTCTATTCGTCGGGGTACGTTATAGCGTCCCGCTCGTCTTCGTGGATAAAGGTTGTCTCACCCCTAACCAAACCAACAAGCCCGTGGTTGTCTGGTATCTCGACCTCTTGCGGCTCATCCATCGGCTCGCCCTTGTCCTTGGCCTTTAGCTCGGCGATAGTCTCGTCGAGCTGTGCCTGGTCGAGGCTCAGAGAGACCATGTGCCCGCGGTCAGTCATCCACTCTTGCAGCAAGACCTTCATAGCGCTTCGACCAATGCAGGCCTCACCCAGATAGTCGTGCAGCCGGGCAAGATTGTGCGGCCCACGGGCCAGCTAAGCTCGTCCCAGCCGCCGCTGGTCGAGTCATAAACGTCGCCGTGCTGTATGGTGTCGCCCGGCTCAAGCCGGGTACCCACGATAACCTTCCCACTAACCGGGTGTGTATGTGTCTGCATAAGCCTCTCCCTTGTGTGCAGTCCTGCACAAGACTTTACCCCACCCTCCCCAAAACACAACAGTGAAATTAAGCGGAAAACTAGTTCGGAAGGTATCAAATAATTTTACAAATACACACAAGTTAATGAACAACTATTCTGGTTGCAGCGGAAAAAGCCTAAACCCGCTATAATTGATACATACGACATGGCCCACAAGAAACTCAAATCAATAGACCTATTCGCCGGTATAGGCGGTATACGCATCGGCTTCGAGTCGGCAGGCTTCGAGACGATTTACTCGAACGACTACGACAAGCACGCGGCTGAAACCTACGGCTTGAATTTCGGCGAAATCGACAACTCAAGCCTGCTTACTGTGACTGCGGAAAAAGGCATGAAGCGAGTGCCGAAGAAATTCGATATCCTGCTCGGCGGATTTCCATGTCAGCCGTTTTCCGTCGCCGGAAGCAAAAAGGGATTCGCCGATGCAAACAGAGGAAATCTACTTTTTAATGTAATAGAGATACTCAAGAAACGAAAACCACGCGCTGTATTTCTTGAGAACGTAAAGCATCTGAAGAATCACGATGATGAAAAGACTTTCAAGCGCATACAGGATGAGTTGCGGAGCGCGGGATACTATATGAAAGCAGAAGTACTAAACAGCATGACGCATGGAAACGTGCCTCAAAACCGCGAGCGCATCTACATCGTCGCATTTCGTTCGCCGAGAACGCTTATGAAGTTCCGTTTTCCGGAAAAGATTCCTCTGACGAAGAAAATGACTAACATCCTGGAAAAGAATGTCGCTGACGAATACTATTACGACTCCCGATACGGCGAAATATACAACCGCCTTAAGAAAGCCGTGAAGAACCGTAACAGCTTCTATCAGTACCGCCGTATCTACGTGCGCGAATTAAAGAACGGGATGGCACCGACTTTGACAGCGAGCATGGGCGCAGGCGGACATAATGTGCCTATCATTCGCGACGCAAAAGGCATCAGAAAATTGACACCTCGCGAATGTGCTCGGCTCCAAGGCTTTCCAGAATCATATGTCTTCCCAAAAAATCAGGCGAAGATGCATTTGTACAAGCAGATCGGCAACTCGGTAACTATCCCGGTAATCTCGCGCATCGCAGAGAACATACGTATCGCACTAGAGTCGTAAGGACGTTGGCTAAGAAGCCGGAGGGAACACTCTCAAAGATAGCCAAGTTCCTGACTTCCTAGACCTTTCTGTACAAAAATAGATACTTCATATGTAATATATGAAGTATTTGACATTCTTCAGACTTCTATGATACATTGGCTATGTATATGGATAACCGTAGGGAAAACTTTAAAAGAATAGCCGCCAAGCGGACCAATGAGCTTCTGCGCAGGATCAAGATCCTGGGCAACTGCGGTAACCGCAGTCATTACGACTACACGGAGGAAGAGGTGAATAAAATCTTCTCTGAGGCAGAGAAGAAGTTGCGCGAGGCGAAAGCCAAGTTCACCTTCCCCCACCGCGATAAGGAGTTCAAGCTCTAAATTATATGGCAAAACGAAAGAAGAAAGCCCTGTCTTCCGCGAAGAAAGCATCTGATGCCCTGTGCTGGTATTTCCCCACCACTGACCATGGGGAGAACGACGGCTTCGCAGACTCGCAGCTTGAGTATTTCCAAGGAGACCACGAGCGCTTCATCGCCCGCGAAGCGATCCAGAACGCAGTGGATGCTCGGCTGGACTACGATAAGCCGGTAACTGTCGTGTTCGAAAAGCTATCCGTCCCCGCGTCTTCCATACCCGGACATAGCGAGCTCGCCGGTCGTCTGGCTCGCTGCCTCGCTTTCGTCAAAGGGCAAGAGAAGGCGGAAGCTTTCTTCAAGGCGGCGATAGCTCTTCTCAAAGGCAAAGAGCTGCCGATACTTAAAATAAGCGATTTCAATACTAAGGGGCTATTCGGGTCCGACGACGAAGTCGATGGAAACTGGTACCGCCTTGTCAAAGCAGCAGGTACAAGTTCCCCCAAAGGAGTGAAGGGCGGCTCGTTCGGCATAGGCAAAGGTGCACCGATAGCCGCATCTGCATTGCGAACAGTTTTCTACTCGAGCATCAATGATAAGAACGAGCTTGTGTTCCAAGGCAAAGCGCGGCTCGTAAGCCATCATGATGACAAGAAGGACGTCCGCCGAGGCATCGGCTTCTATGGCGTGGACGGATATAAAGCTGTCAGGCGGAACGACCTTGTTCCCGATATGTTTAAGCGGGTGGAGCGCGGCACGGACATTTTCGTGCTGGGATATAAAGCTGGGAGCGACTGGGAGCATAAGCTCATCAGGTCCATTCTCGATAACTTCTGGCTTGCCATCCTGCACGGCACGCTCGAAGTGACCGTGCGGGACGGAAGCGACATCGCTATAAACAAAGATACGCTACGCAAGTGCCTCGAGGATTATGATGCGCAGGATGCCCGATTCTTCTACGAAACGGTGACGAACCCGGGCAGCACATTCGAGGAAGAGCTGAAGCATCTGGGAAAAGTTACCCTATGGGTCCGCAAAGACGACAATTACCCCGGTCGCATCATGATGGCTCGAAAGCCGAAAATGGTCGTGCAGGAGAAGGGATACCGCGTGCTGCGTGACCCATACGCGGGCGTCATGATCTGCGACAATGACCGTGGCAATGAGCTTCTGCGAGACCTGGAGCCTCCGGCGCACGATAAGTGGGATAAAGACCGCGACCCGCGCGGGCAAGCCGCGTTGCGTGAGCTGGATATTTTTATGAAGAAGTCGCTCAAAAGCATGGGAGAGTCTCTCACGAGCGAACCTCAGGATATTCCCGGGCTGGATCGATACCTGCCGGACAGCGAAGAACGCGACTATCTGCCCTCGAATGTCGGGGAAGCAATGGAGGAGACCGGCCACTCGACAAACGAAGAGTCGGGACGCGAGGTGGGCGCAGAAAGAGAGGGGCTGAGCGGCGAAATAGAAACCGTCGTCAGGAAAAGCATCGTGACAAATAAACAGCCGGGGCCTGTCGCCCCGACCCCTCCGGCAGGGCCTGGGAAAGGGCCTCATGGGCGTCCTACGGGCCCAGGTGGCGAGGAGAAGGAAGGCGTGCGCATCAATACCTCTTCCGTCAGTTTCCGCAGCTTCGTACAGAACGGCAAGGACGGGCTGGAGTACGTGCTCGCGATCACAGGCCGGGAGGACTGCGAGGGAGCGATACGCCTCGTCGCTGTAGGCGACGACGGAAGCTATCCTGTCGAACTAGAATCTGCAAAGGACGCCAAGTCAGGGGAAAGCTATGAGACCGGCGATTCGCTCATCAAGGGCCTCAAGATCGGCAAAGGAGAGCCGGTCAAGCTGGCGGTGCGGCTGTCGTCGAGCAAGAAATATACGCTAGGCATAGAAAATTATGAAGGTTAACGCAAAATCATATCCCCATCCTGTGCTTGGCAACGGCGACGATTTGGGCGGAACCTTCAAGGTGGAGTTCCCTTATGAGCTCGGGCGTGAAGAAGTCGCGCTCACCCCGACCTTCATTTTGAAGAATGCATCGATAGAGGAACTGATAAAGAAAGGAAAAGCTTCCTTCATTGCCGAAGTCGAGTGCCGCAGCACTTTCTTCCGTAAGAGCTTCTCGACGCGCAACCGTATCGAAAGGTTTTCCATACCTGCAAAGTCGCTCCGCGAGAGAGTCACCGTAGGCTTCTACATCTGCGCCGATCAGGATATCAAGGGGTACCGCCCGTCAGAGCCGCACTCCGACTATGAAGGAGCCGTATTCGACGTCGAAGCTGGAGATGTGCTCGCCGTAGGCGGATATTCTTCCTTCGTCGCGGAGAAGAGCTTCGATCCGTTGCGGCCGCCGGTGTCTTCGTTCATGTCGATAATGGAAGGATTCCATCACGAAGGGCCTGTGCAGGTTGACTACGAGCAGGAGAAGATAACCATTGTACTGTCGCGAGCGGATTGGAAAACTTACCTTGAGGTGCGCGGACAGAAATCTGCTCAGGGCATCCTCCACGGCACGATTGTATTTCCTGCTCTCGTGGATGCTATATACAAAGTCCAGAACTCTAACAGCGATTACGAAGGAGCGAGCTGGTACGGTAGGCTCGAGGCCATCTTGGAGGCTAAGGGGCTGCAGGATAAGGATCCGTTCGAAGCGGCGCAGAAAATACTGGAGAACCCGGTGACCAGGAGCCTTGCGGGCATTGAGACGCTTACCAGCATGTCAGACGACGAAGTTTATGAATAAGACCTTGGCACAAAAAATATTCAAGCGCGACGCAGTCGAGCGGTTGCGGAGCGAACTGCGCTCGGGGTCTTCTCTGGAAAGCTATTTCAAAGAATCTTTTCCGGTCAAAGAAAAAGACTTGCTTCCTTCCACTATAGTACTCGAAGGCAAGGCCCCAATTTTAAAGGCCCCTGAGAGCGACCCAGTATCTGCAGATATAGACAATGCGATCATCCTTCATGACTACTACCGGAAGCTAGACGAGACACAGGCATCTGATCCACGCCTTTGGGTATATCTCAGCCATGCTGAGTTTAGAAAGTATACGCTTGTACGCTGGGGACTCGATGGAACGTTCAAAGACTTAAAGGATCCTGCAGAAAAAACGAAAGCCATAAATTACCTACTCGAGCACTGGTTCATAAGCGGCAACGACCGCGACCTGCGTCGCCACGCAATCTCCCGCCTCTGGTGGGCGGGACATCTAACCTATGCGCCATGGGAGTCCGACCCCGAGTTCTTCGGTGACCTGGAGAACAAGGACCCCTATTACTACACACGAGTACTCTTCTCAACTCAAGACATATACCAGCAGGTGCTGGAGCGCGCTATGGGTCGTTCAAACCACATACTCATTTCAGTATTAGACTTCCTCGGAAAGAATAAGGAATTCGCTCAATCACGCGAGAACATCCGCACCCTGATGAAGGAGTTGAACCTCGCGTACGGCACGAAAAAGATCATTATGCTGGATCGAGCCTCCCTTGCCTCACTCATAGAAAAGACTGCATCGGACATAGAAGGGGCTAAGAATTAATTCTGTTGTGGAAGGATCTGTACAAATAATTCCAGCTAGTTAGCCGGAGGTCTAAAATACAAAAGCACCGGGAAACCGGTGCTTTTGGAGCGTGGCCTGTAGCTTTCACCGCCGTCTTGGTTTCTAGCCTTAACTCACTCATTTCTCGAATCCTCAAGCTCTGTGCGTCGCTGTTGTTTTGCTCAATGGTTGCCACTATACCCAACCCCTATCGCTGATGACAGTTTGGGATGCAATTTCTGCACCCGTCCACATTGGGGTACTTACGGCGCGCCTCAGCCACTGCCTCGTCGCAGTTGCTGAAGTACCCAAGTTCATACTGATTGGCAGAGTAAGGGGGTGTAGGGCAACCCGCCTTATGCACCTCATGCTCACCATCCTCTGGGTAAGATTGAGGATTTTTATTGACACAGAAGTAACGTTCCATACTGATTCTTGTTATTCGGAAAGTAATATCGACCCAGGAGGTACTTATCTACCTGTATTTTACCAAGTGATAAGAGGCTAAAAAATACACAAAAAGTACTCGGAAACATTCGGGCTCAAAACGCAACCAATTTTTACTTCCCCGCTAAAGCTGCATCTACGACCTCTTTGATTGACTCGGGGGTGTAGGGGCCTACGGGGATGCGCAAGCATGGGAGCCCGGCTGATTCTAGGATGTCGTTTATAAACTCGTCGCGGACTATGGTGCGGGTGTGGGTTTTGTGGGTGGGGCCGTCGAGCTCAATTACAAGCTGCGGGGAGACATCGTCTTTTTTACACAAGACAAAGTCGGCCGATTTGCGCTCGAGCTTGGCCATCTGCCGGCGGCTCTCGCGCCAGTCGTGCTTGCTCACCTCGAGCAAGTGGCTGTAGTGCACCTGGGGGAAGATGTAATACCTCTCGCCATACAGCTCCACCAGCACCTTAAACAACCCGTACTCGGCGTTAGAGTCCATCAAAAACCGCCTGCGCTTAAACGGCGAGCCGCTGCCATCGGCACCATCATCCACCTCCCCGCCATACATCTCATACACGGCAAAGGCGATAACAAAGCCCAGGCACAATACCGCGACATATAAAAGCGGATGCATATCCTATGCATAATCCTACACCCCCTTTTTATTCTAGTGTTCTGCAGAACATTAGAATAGATTGGCGCTCAATCATCTATTGAAAATATTTTGGATGGGCTCGTGTGCCCCGAGTGCAGGCGCACCCTTGCCAGGGGCAGGTGCAAATGCTCGGCCACCAGCTCGCGCACGCGCTTGTTGGCCAGGTTGCGCTCGGCCGGCGCTTTGACCCAAATTCTTAGCCGGCCGCGGGGCAGCGCCTCCACCTTCTCCCGCTTGGCCTCCGTAACCACCCGCACGCTTATATACATCCCCCCACCATACACCCCCTCCTTTTCTTATTCTAGTGTTCTGCAGAACACTAGAATAGAGCCGGCACGCGGAGTGAGTTTGTGGCGCACAGATGAGCCCTCGTTGCGCTTTATGACCAGGCCCGCGATAGCCAGCTTGCGCATATGCTCGGAGGCATTCTTGTAGCCTATAGAAAGCTTTTCTGCGACCTCCTCAACCGACAGTTCTGGCTCCTGTTTTATGAGCTCTAAAATCTCGAGCCGGCGATGGCTCGCAAACCCTTTTACCACGCGCTCTACCCTCCTGTATTCCAGCTTTTTTGACATGGCGGCATCCTACCACATTCTAGTGTTCTGCAGAACACTAGAATAAAGCGGGTTAGATGGCGGAGGCAGACAGGGTTATGCCCAAAAAGTACGGCCA
>JBAYUT010000030.1:0-7443 GCA_041674945.1 Minisyncoccota bacterium
CTTTGCAGGCTTCTCGGCAACGCAGCAAGCCGCGGTCACGCAAGCGCATGAGATACGCCAGGAGGCGCACACTAAGGCGCAGGCGGTGCTTACGTCTGCCGGCATCACGCGAGAGCAGATGCAGAAGGCAATGAGCACGTATCGCAGTAGCCAGCGTACCGCAGTGCAGGCGGCACTGACGGCGAACGACTACGCTGCCTTCAAGGCACTCGTGGCAAACAGCCCAATGGCTGACAAACTCACCGAAGCAGTCTTTGCCAAGCTGGTACAGATCCATAAGCTCGAGGTGAGCGGCGACCGCGCGGGAGCACAGGCGCTCCGTAAGGAGCTCCGTGACTCAGGCGTGATCGGTGTCGGTATGGGCATGGGCCACAAGGGCGAGGGCATGGGCGGACATGGGCGAGGGCTCGATGTTGACGACAAGTAGAGCGCAGTACGCATTGTCCCAGCGCCAACACGCACCACGAGAGTGGTGCGTGTTTTTTTTGTGAGGACAGAGTCGAGAGTGGGGCGTATACTGTGGGTACATGACGAGCAGTATGCAATCGGTACTCATCACCGGAATAAGTCGGGGTATCGGCCGCTCTCTCGCGGAAGTGTTTCTCAATAATGGCTACAAGGTAGTCGGCACCACACTTACGGGCGACGCTGATTTCTCTCATGAGCACCTCACCGTGCTCGAACTCGACCTCGCAAAACCCGAGAGTATTGCCGCGTGCGTTGCGCGCGTCGAGTCACTGCAGGTTACGTTCGATATCGTCATTAACAATGCAGGCGTACTTCTCGACGAAGACGAGGTGGTGCTTGTGCCTGAATTGCTGCGTGCCACGCTCGAAGTCAATCTCATTGGTACGGCAGACTTCGCTGAGCGTGTGCTCCCGCGCATCTCGCCGAAAGGGCATCTGATATTTATCTCATCGACCGCTGGGTCGCTCGAGTATGAAGGGCACCTGATTAGCCACTTCCCGAAGCATTACCCAGCCTACAAGATCTCGAAGACGGCGCTCAATATGTATATGCGCACGCTCGCCCTGCGACTCAAGGGGAGCGGGCCAGTAGTCTCTTCGGTACATCCGGGTTGGGTAAAGACCGCCATGGGCGGAGCCGAGGCCGACCTCACACCGGCAGAGGCCGCTGAATATATATACCAGTTCGCTATCACACGGCCTGAGACCGGCTTCTTCTGGTTCAAGGGCAAGACGTTGCCCTGGTAGTGTTGGTCTAGGCAAGACCTAGTCGCTGATTACGAATTTTGCAGAAATGATACACTCGTACCATGGCACATGAAATAGAGACAAAAGTGCTGGATATCGACGCAGAAAGCGTTGCGGCTACGCTCGCTTCGCTCGGCGCGGAGAAGACTCAAGACACTCGGCTTGTGGTCGACTGGTATCACGAGAAGGGTACGAAGGAAGGTGAGGACCCGTGGTTCCTCCGTATCCGCTCAAACAGCGAAGGTAAGCACGAGGTGACCTGGAAGGCCAAGTCAGAGGTTCTCGGTACGGCGCGCAAGCATAAGGAGATAAATTTCCACATTAAGGAACCCGAAAAACTTGCTGATCTCTTTGAAGAACTGGGTCTCGAGGCGTACGCGCACCAAGAGAAAGGCCGCGTATCGTTTGAGTACAAAGACTGGCATTTTGACATAGATCAGTATCCGGGTATGCCGGCCTATCTCGAGATAGAGGGCGTGAGCGAGGAGCATGTGAAAGAAGGCGTGGCCCTGCTCGGCTTAGAAAGTAAGCCCACGTGGGCCCGAGGCGAGCGCATCTTGATACAAGACACGTATGGGCTAGACTGGTATCAGATGCGTTTTTAGCAGAATAATACGGAAAATTTTATGAAAGGATATGTAGAAAACATTGAGAAGAAGTCGCTCGAGAACGAGAACTTTCGCACCGTGCTCTATACGGATAGAAACGTACAGCTCGTTGTTATGTCGCTCTTGCCGGGGGAGGAGATTGGAGAAGAGGTGCACGATGTCGACCAGTTTTTGCGCGTAGAGCAGGGTACCGGCAAGGCGGTGCTCGACGATGTCTCGCATGATATTGCCGACGGGAGCGCGATAGTCGTACCGGCAGGTACCAAGCACAATATTGTGAACAGTGCAGCAGGCAGCATGAAGCTGTATACCATCTACACGCCACCGCATCACAAAGACGGCACCGTACACAAGACTAAGGCAGAGGCCGAGGCCGACGAGGCAGAGCATTTTGACGGAGGGACGACAGAGTGAAATGCGTACACACGTACGCAGGAATCTAGAGGATGCGTCTACGACTGCTAACTTCCTGGCGCAGATAGCGAGCTGATACGCATGGCCACGCAGAAAGAAACCATCGAGTTTATTATTGAAAAACTGCGAGACCCGAAACGTTTTGCCGCCCGGGCGATGTTTGGCGAGTATGCGCTCTATGCCGACGGCAAGGTCGTTGCCCTAGTGTGTGACGACCAGCTCTATGTGAAGATAACGCCCGAGAGCTCCTCGCTCGAAGCAGCGTGCGAGAAAGGCCCTCCGTACCCAGGTGCGAGACCGCACTACATTGTGACGGAAGAGCAGTTAAGTCAGATAGACGATCTGCGAGAAATCCTTATTAACATTTCGGCAGCTCTGCCAGAGAAGAAAAAGAAACATAAACGCACTGATTGATTTGCTATACTTTGGGCACATGACCTGGGTTATCTACGCACTCCTTTCCGCCTTTTTCGCCTCATTGGTTGCTATATTTGCGAAGATTGGTATTAAGGGTGTCGATAGTAACTTGGCGGTAGCGATACGCACGGTGATTATCGTTATCTTTGCGTGGGCAATA
This sequence comes from Minisyncoccota bacterium, assembly GCA_041674945.1. Taxonomy (GTDB): domain Bacteria; phylum Patescibacteriota; class Minisyncoccia; order Phycocordibacterales; family Phycocordibacteraceae; genus C7867-001. Next base: position 2,814 of record JBAYUT010000030.1, read on the forward strand.
GTGTTCTTGCAGGGGAATGCGAGCGATGTGTTCAAGCTCTCGCGCCACACCTATATATTTCTGATTCTCTCGGCGATAGCGACGGGGCTCTCGTGGCTTTTTTATTATCATGCCTTGCAGCTGGGCGAGGCCTCACGCGTGGCACCGATAGATAAGCTCTCGATTGCTCTCACCCTAGTGCTCGCCTTTATCTTCCTCGGCGAAGCGCCGACGCTTGGTAATGTAACGGGCGGTGTCCTGGTGACGCTTGGGGTGCTTGCGACCGTGTTTATCAAATAGGCGGACTGCTATACTGCATGACTATGGATGTCCCGTACACTCTTATCTTAGCCGCGACCCTTGTGCAATTTTTCCTTGGGGCGCTCTGGTACTCACCGCTTATGTTTGGCAAGTGGTGGAAGGAGACTATGGAGATCTCGCACTTCTCGCATGATGAAATGGAGAAGATGCAGAACAATATGAGCCCGTTCTACGCCCTGCAGGTAGTACTGACAGGCATCTTCACGTCGGTGCTTGCCTTCGACCTCTACTACGCCGAGGTGGCCGAGCTCGGGCTCAGCCCCTACGTGATTGCGGGCGGGATCTGGTTTGGCTTTATTATGCCCACGCAGGTTGCCGGCGTGGTCTGGGGGAGCACTAAGAAGAAGTACTGGATGAAGCAGATTATTATCATGACCTCGTATCAGCTCGTGGGTATCATGCTCGCAGCCTGGATACTCTCGTTTTAAAAGGTAGCTACGGTAACTAATCTTATCCTGGCTGCATTTCCTTGGATGTGGCGCCGCGGCGAAGCCGTAGTAGACTAGACCTATGAACACTATTATAAAAGCTCTTGTGGTGACCGTGCTGCTGGTTGCTGCGGTGCTTACGTTGCACTTGTATGGCGCGCCGCCGAAGACTCCGACCGACCAAGAAGTGTCGCAAGTCTACTCAAGCGAAATGTTCTCCATTCGTACGCCAAAGGGCTACACGGTAGATGAATCTTATACGTACCAGGCGCTCGGCCCAGGAAAGGAGATTAAGGGCGTCAAGTTTACTGTCCCGGTATCGCTCGCAGAGGGTACGAACCTAAGCAGCGATTCGTACGTGAGCGTGGAGCAAATGCCGGCTGTTGACTACTGCGCGGCAGACCTATTTCTCGACCTGCCAGGCCGAGGCGTGGCCACTGATGGTAAGCAGCTAGTCGCATCCTCGACCGGGGCCGCAGCCGGGAATCGCTATGAGGAAGTGGTCTATGCGATCGCGGGCACAAAACCCTGCGTAGCGGTGCGGTACTTTATTCACTACGGCATGATTGAAAACTATCCTGAGGGAAGCGTCCATGCCTTTGACCGCACGGCGCTCCAGCAGGAGTTCGATGCGATTCGTAGTACGCTGGTCGTGGCAGAGTGAGCGCCGCATGCAGAAGATCGTACATCGAGCAGCAGATAGAGGCAGCAGCGATCATGGCTGGCTGCAGAGCAAATTTAGCTTCAGCTTTGCCGATTGGTATGAGCCACGCCGCATGGGCTATGGCACGCTGCGCGTTATAAACGATGACACTATCGCACCGCGAGGGAAGTTTGATATGCATTCGCACGAGGATTTTGAGATCACCACGATACCCCTTGCAGGGGCGGTAACGCACCAAGACAGTATGGGCAACAAGGGAGTCGTGTCCGCGGGCGAGGTGCAGACCATGTCTGCCGGTACCGGCGTGACGCATTCAGAAGAGAATGCCTCGCCCACGGATACACTCAGACTCTTCCAGATATGGATCGAGCCTCGTGAGAAGGGTATGGTGCCACGCTACGCGCAGCGAGCATTCGCGCCGTCCGCGAGGCGAGACCGGTGGCAGCTACTTGTCTCAGCGGATGGTAGCGGCGGGTCGCTCCCGATCTATCAAGACGCGCGCATTGCGCGCGCAGATATTGGCCTCAGTGATACGCTCACGTATTCGAAGTTCTATAAACACAACGGAGTCTACCTACTGGTTATCGAGGGGGAGGTCGAGGTCGTGGGTGAGAGTCTCCACCGGCGCGACGCGATTGGTGTTGCCGGTCTCGACACGGTGGAGGTTACGGCACTCACCGATGCGCAGATGCTCTTGTTTGAGGTGCCGCTGTGATACGCTCTCTTCATGAGTGCAGACAAAGCGATTCCAAAGTTCGGCACGCCGCGCGAAAATGAGGAGCGGCGTGATGGCGGTTGCGCCGTGGTCTTTGATCCGGCTACCCAACTCTTTGCTGTAAATAAGCATGACGATAGCGAGCTGTTGATACTTATCTCGGGCGGCGTTGGGCCAGAGGAGGATATTCAAGAAGGCATCTTGCGCGAGGTTACCGAAGAGAGCGGGCTCCACGACTTTCTCTATGTCGAGAGAATTGCTGAAGCCATGACCCACTATTATAATTTCGCTAAGAAGGTCAATCGCGTTGGGCACGCGACCTGCTTGCTGGTTATTCTGCGCAGTACCGACACGGTAGCGACGCATCTCGAAGCGCACGAAAAATTTACCCTCGTGTGGGCTACCGCTGAAGAGCTGTTTGCAAACTGGCGCACACGCAACGAACACGGCGATTATGGTCACTGGATCTATTTTCTCGACCGAGCAATCGCCCGCGCTCGTGAGCTCGGGTACGACACAACATCGGCTAGTTAGCTCTTGTCTCGGCTAAGGCCTGGAGCCGCTTATTGGCCGCGTATCCGTGACGGGCACGGAATATGAGCTATGATATGAGCAATGCCGACGTTTCTTGAACTATCACTCATCCTGGTCCTTGCGACGGCTATCTCGCTCGTTATGCGCCTCTTGCGGCAGCCGCTCATTGTGGGGTATATCGCCACTGGTATCTTGGTTGGGCCCTATGTGCTCGACTTGCTGCACTCGCGCGAGGAGATGGAGCTCTTTTCAAAAATTGGTATCGCAATACTGCTCTTCGTCGTGGGCCTAACCCTCAACGTAGATATTGTACGAGAGGTAGGGAAGACCGCGCTCGTTACGGGAGTAGGGCAAGTGCTCTTCACCTCGATCGTTGGTTTTTTCATTGTCCGTGCACTGGGCTTTGATGCGCTCGCGTCGGCCTATGTGGCAGTGGCGCTCACGTTCTCCAGCACCATCATTATTTTGAAGTTGCTCACCGACCGTGGTGATGCAGACCGACTCTACGGCAAGATCTCCATCGGCTTCCTTTTGGTGCAGGATCTGATTGCCACCTTTATCTTGCTCGCGGTCACTGCGGTGGGCGCAGTCTACAGTGTCACCACGGGCGGCGCTGACGTCGTGTTCGCGGCAGCGGGAGCAGAGCTGGGTCGGCTCGCGGTGTACGGGGGAGCGATCTCTCTCGTGCTGTATCTCATTAGCAAATACGTGTTGCCGCGCTTTGTCTCCTTTGTGGGCGGCAACCAGGAGGTGCTATTCATCTTCTCGATCGCGTGGGGTCTCGGGTTCGCGTCACTCTTTCAAGTGATTGGCTTCTCGCTCGAGATTGGCGCACTCATTGCGGGGGTGATGCTTGCCGTGTCTCCTTTTGCCTATGAAATTGGAGCACGCATGAAGCCGCTGCGCGACTTCTTTATCCTCCTCTTTTTTATCCTGCTTGGGGCAAGCATGGTGCTGAGCCAGTTCTCAATGATTCTCGTGCCCGCTCTTGTGTTATCGGTCTTCGTGCTCGTGGGGAACCCTTTCATAGTCTTTGTGCTCATGAACTTGCTTGGGTACCGTACCAAGACCTCATTCATGGCGGGGCTCACGGTGGCGCAGATTAGCGAGTTCTCGCTTATCCTTGCCTCGCTCGGCTACTCACTCGGCCAGGTGGACCAGTCTATAGTGTCGCTCATTACGCTCGTGGGTATTATTACTATCGCTGGGTCTACGTATCTCATACTGTACGCCGACTCGATCTACACCTTCTTGCGCCCGCTGCTCGAGTTTATGTCTCTGCGCAAGCATCACCACCGGGAGTCAAAGGGCGGTGTGGGCTCACTCGACACCGTTATATTTGGCTACGATCGCGTGGGGCACGAGTTCGTCTCTGTGGCGGCTGAGGTGAGCGCTCAGTACTTGGTCGTCGACTACAACCCACAGTCGATTAAACGTCTCGAGGAAGAGAATATCCCGTATCGATATGGTGATGCAGAGGACATAGAGTTTCTTCAAGAAATCGGCATCGAGCAGGCGCGAATGGTTGTCTCGTCTATACCCGGCCACCAGACCAGTCTGCTTTTGGTGCGGTACTATCGGGCGCACAATCAAACAGGCGTGATTATCGTCCTCGCGCACAACAACGCTGACGCAGAGGAGCTGTACTCCGCGGGCGCTTCCTATGTGGTAATGCCGCACCATCTGGGCGCGCACCACGCCGCATTGATGATCGCGCGACACGGCTTTGACGCGGCGCGTTTCGAGGAGGAGCGTCGACTGCATATTGCGCGGTTGGCAAAAGGAAGGTCGGTATAAGTAATCACCGATTTGTCGCTCGGCGTACTTGGTAGTAGGGTGGAGAGATGAGCCGCGAAGAGAGCGTTGTACGCTTTGAGAAAGTATCGTTTGAATACGGGCACAACAAGCCAATCCTCGACGAGGTAGATTTCCCCGTGCGCCGCGGGATGAAGATGGCTATCATGGGCCAGAATGGCGCTGGCAAGTCGA
>JBAYUT010000031.1:0-6711 GCA_041674945.1 Minisyncoccota bacterium
GTGCCCCCCCCCCCACCGCCCCCTACTCCTCCTCCACCCCCACCTCCTCCTCCCCCCCCACCTCCTCCAGTAGTGCCGCAGATTGGTTGTGATCTGGATGCAAATCCACACAAACTTCCTTTCGGGGGAGGCACCACCCAACTCAACTGGCACACTACTGGCGCCGACTTAGCTACTATTGATAATGGCGTTGGTGACGTTACGCCTGTGGGCCATGGTTCGCAATCCGTTGTCGTTACTCACGACACGCAGTTCACGATGGCCGTACATGGTCCTGGGGGAGAAAAAGAGTGTCACACGAGTGTCGAAGTAGCGCCACCGCCTGCAGAGTTGCCTATCTGTACCCTTGTGGCCGCGCCTACCTCAATCGCGAAGGGGGCTTCGGCGACTCTTTCGTGGACCACAGAAAATGCAACCATATTTAAGATCGATCACGACCTTGGCAAGCAGGACGATGTAGCGTCAGGCTCAGTCGCGGTTACCCCCAAGCAGACCACCACGTATACCGGTATCGCCAAGGGTCCTGGTGGCGAGAAAGAATGTTCGACGACGGTGACCGTCACCGAGACGCCACCCGACGCACCGGTGTGTACGCTCGTTGCCTCACCGACAACGGTGGTGAGCGAAGAGCAGATTGACTTCAACGCAGATGGCAAGGTCGGCGTCGTCGACGGCCTCGCGTTGCTCAAGATTGCCGCGGGCGGACTCTCGTGTCCGGCCGGCAAGGTGTGTGACACCAATGGGGACGGTAGTGTGAGTGCGGCTGACGCGCTTCTCGTCGAGAAGTACGCCATCGGGCTTTACACGCCTGGTCAGACAAAGCTCTCGTGGACAACAAGCAATGGTGAAACGTTTGAGATTGATCAGGGTATTGGTTCGGTGACTCCTGTTGCTGGTGGCTCTACGACGGCTAGCCCTACTGACACCACTACCTATACCGGTACGGTTAAGGCCAAGGGTGCCGCCAATCACTGCTCTGTCACGGTCAAAGTGCCGAAGACCACAAAGCCACCCGTTGACGCACCGGTGTGTACGCTCATAGCGTCTCCACCAAGTACGATTAACACAGCCAAGATCGATTTCACCAACGATGGCAAGCTGGACTCAGCCGATGCACAGGCGTTGCTTGAGCTCGCGGTAGAGAAGCGCTCCTGCCCAGCGGGCAAGGTGTGTGACGTAGACGGCGATGGAGTAATTGCTGCGGTCGATGCCGACATGTTGCTCGTATATGTGACTGGCTTGCCAGACACGGGTACGCATATCCTCCAATGGACTACCACAAATGCAACATCCTTTACCCTCGACAACAATATTACTAAGAACGTAACGACCGCTATCGGCACGGTGGGAGTCTCGCCGTCGGTAACCACGACGTACACAGGTACGGCGACGGGTAACGGTCCGGCGGCACGGTGTTCGGTCACTATTACGGTCGCCGCCTCCGATGCGCCGAGCTGTACGCTCAGTGCCTCACCGACGGAAGTCTCGTCGGGCGAGCGCTCAACGCTCTCCTGGACCACGACAAATGCTAAGACGTTTAGCCTGGATAATGGTATTGGTAATGCAGCGCCGCTCGCTGCGGGCTCGACATCGACACCCGCTATCACGGGTAATACCACCTTTACCGGCACGGTCACCAGCGCGAGCGGCAAGACCGCGAGCTGTTCAGTACCCGTAACCATCAAGACTGGCGGTGGCGGCTGTACGAGCGGTTGTGGCGGTGGAGGTGGTGGCGGCGGCTCGCCCACACCTTCGGTCGTGCTCTCCTCGACACCGCATTCGGGTCAGGTTGAAGGTGCCTACATTTATCTCTCACAGATTCCTTACACGGGTCTAGATCTCGGCCCACTCGGTACGACGCTCTACTGGATTGCGCTCATTGGCTGGTCGCTCGCGCTTGCGTACGTGGTGCTCTTTAACGCCGTACCGTTTGCCGGGCGCACTGCACGCACGTTTGGCGAGCGTGTATCGCTCGTGCTCAATACGCACACGCCTGTACCAGCCGTTACGCAACCTGCGCCGACACAGGAGCCACACATTCGGGTAGAAGCGCCTCGCGAGCAAGAGAGCGCAGAGTCACCTCGGGGATACTCGTCGTACGAAGGCTTCAAGTCTTTCGCGCAGAACGAAGTCCTCTCAATTGAGGACATTGTGAAGGGTCTTGCGCGCGCACATCAAGCACCAGCCGCACCTATGACCGAGCCCGTGTATGACAATGTTGAGTCAATCCAATCCGCACCGGCTGCGTACGAGGCCCCAGAAATGATGGTCACGGAACATGCGCCTCAAGCAGGTGAGGTGCCTACCGACGTGCGCGGCTTCGCAAGTGCCCTCGTACAAGGTGACCGTGAGGCAGTCTTTGCCGGGTTGCGCCAACACGTGCGTGGGGGAGGCAAGGCAGAGCACCTGGTGTCCTCGGTGGTGTGTGTGCTCGACGATGTGTACCGCACCCGTGTTGACGGCACGGAGTGTGACCCCGAGATAGCACGCCTCACGGCCCGCCTCTCAACGCCACATCTTGAGAAGCTTATCGCTTCGCTCACCACCGCTATCGACTCGAGCTACTCAACAGGGGTAACCGGCGCCAAGCTTGCGCTCACACGTGCGCTCACGATCCTCGGTGCATAATAATAGTTAAAACAAAGAAAGAACCCTCCGTATGGAGGGTTCTTTCTTTTTTGCCTTAGGCTCGCGCCGCAATCTTTGCAGTAAGAGCGTCGACGAAATCGGCGATACGTACGCTGTCTTGTTTACCGTCGTCTCGGCCATCCACTGAGACGGTCTTTGCCTCGACCTCCTTGTCTCCGACCACGAGCAGGTAGGGCACCTTTTCAGTCTTGCCAGAGCGGATCTTCTTGCCGAGCGATTCGTCAGAGTCGTCTAATTCCACGCGGACATTTGCTGCTTTGAGCGCGTCGACTACTTCCTTTGCATAGTCTGCGTGCTTCTCAGAAACCGAGAGTACTTTGACCTGCACGGGGCTGAGCCAGAGCGGGAAGGCGCCTGCGTAGTGCTCAATCAAGAACGCCATGATGCGCTCGATAGCGCCGATAGAAGAACGGTGTACGACAAAGGCTCGGTGTTTCTCACCGTCCTCTCCAACATAACTGAGATCGAATCGGTCTGGCATACAGAAATCGTACTGCACCGTAAAGGCGGTATCTTCCTTGCCGTTTACGTTTTTCATCTGGATATCTATTTTGGGGCCATAAAATGCTGCTTCGTCCTTAGCCTCTTCAAACTTGGAACCGCGATTCTGCATGAGGGTACGAAGAAGTCCTTCACCCTTTTCCCAGGCCTCATCGTTTTTATAGTACTTTTCTGTATTAGCACGATCGCCCATAGAGAGACGGTAGCGATAGTCGAGGTCAAGCTTTAGTCCAAACACGGAAGTGACGTATTCAATAAGATCGAGGGCGTTGCCGATCTCTTGCACGGCCTGCTCTTCAGAAGCACAGATTATGTGCGCGTCAGAGAGGCAAAATGTGCGGACGCGTTGGAGCCCCATAAGCTCGCCCGACTGCTCGTAGCGGTAGAGTTTGGCAAGCTCAGCGATGCGCATCGGTAGCTCACGGTAGCTCACGGGCTTTCGCAAGAAGAGTTCAAAGTGATGTGGGCACGTCATCGGGCGGAGCATGAAGCGCTCCTCATCGATCTCGATTGGTGCATACATAGAGTCTTTGTAGTGCGGATAGTGGCCGCTCTTCTCGTACAGCTCGAGCTTGGCCAGGTCTGGTGTGTACACGTGGAGGTAGCCACGCTTCAACTCCTCGTCAACAATAAAACGCTCGAGCTCACGACGTATGACGGAGCCCTTAGGCGTAAAGAGAGGGAGCCCCTTGCCGACCGAGTCTGAAAAGGCAAAAAGGTCGAGCTCCTTGCCGAGCTTCTTATGGTCATGTTCTTTTTCTAATCCAGCATCCATTGTGGAAGAGGATACCACATCATATTTAAATAGGCTTCAGCTCTTCGATGGCGAGCGTGGTCTCGCCGTTGCGTATCGAGACTTTAGCCTTGAGGAGTAGGCAGGTGCCTGGGGTGACGACGGCACTGTGCACCTTGAAGAGTTTTGGAAATACGACCGCCTCTATAGAATCGTTCTTGTCCTCGACGGTGATAAAGGCCATCTTCTCACCACCTTTTGAGAGGGTGGTACGCACGACTGACACGAGAACGGGGAGTATAACGAGGACTCCATTCTTGGGCGCTTCTTTAATCTTGGTGATATCGACGCGTGCTTTTGCGCAGAGTGCTTCGTGCGCGTCGAGCGGGTGGCCGCTCACGTAGATACCGAGCAGTTCTTTCTCCCACATGAGCTTGTCGATTAGAGAAGGCGGCTCGCCTGGTGGCAGCTTGAGCTCTGGTGCTTGCGTCAGTGCGCCAAAGAGCGAGTCTTGTGGGGCCGTCGCCGTGGCCTCGCGGTGGTAGGCCAGCATAGACTCGATGTTGGTAATGAGTGTGCTACGGCTCGAACCCTCGGGTACGAGCGAGTCGAGCGCGCCACATTTAATCAGCGATTCAAGAGATTTGCGGTTAAGATTTTTCGATTGGATTCGTGAGAGAAAATCTGAGAGCGAGGTATATGCGCCGTGGGCCTTACGCTCTGTGATAATTGCTTCAGAAATACCGTCGCCGAAGTTTTTGATGGAGGAAAGTCCAAAGCGAATACTGTCGCCGGGAGTGCGTGCGTTGCTCGGCGCATCCCCCGCGGAGTACGCCATTTCCTTGCTAGGAAATGGCTCAGTCCTCGCCTCGTCAGTCTGCGGAGCCTCCTTGGTGAATGCGTCGTCGCGACGCTTCACTACGGTAAAGTCCGTCCCGCTTTCGTTTACGTCGGGAGGGAGTACGGGGACGCCCATGCGCTTCGCCTCGTTCACAAAGACTGAGATGGCTTCGGTGTCGCCGGAGTCTGCTGTTAGTAGGGCAGACAGGTACTCGACCGGATAGTTAGCCTTGAGATAGCTAGTCTGGTACGCAACGCGTCCGTAGCTGGCTGAGTGTGCCTTGTTGAAGCCGTACGCGGCAAAGGGTTCGATCCATTCCCATACTTCCTGAGCCTTTTTCAGTGGCCACTTGGAGTGCTCGACACAGCCCTCGATAAACTTATCCTTTTGCTTCTGCATTTCTGCTGGAATTTTTTTTCCCACCGCCTTACGAAACTTGTCGACCTCGCCCCACGAGTAGCCAGCAAACTCGTGCGCCATGATGAGCAGGTCGTCTTGGTACACGAGGATGCCGTACGTCTGTTTCAAGATGGGCTCCATGGCTGGATCGAGGTAGGTGATGAGCGCAGGGTTGTGTTTGCGCTCGATGTACTGAGGGATGAACTGCATCGGGCCAGGGCGATAGAGCGCGACCATGGCGTTGATGTCGTGAATGGTCGAGGGCTTGAGGTCCTTGAGCCAGCGCGTCATGCCGGTACCGTTGAGCTGGAAGGTGCCTTCGGTTTCGCCACGGGTAAGCATTGCGTAGGTCTTTGGGTCATCAAGCGGTATTGCCTCGATGTCGATGCGTATGCCACGCGTAGCTTTAACCCGCGCAACGGCGTCGGCGAGGATGGTGAGGTTTTTAATACCGAGGAAGTCAAACTTGGTGAGGCCAACACCGTCTTCGCCCACTGAGTACATGTCGTACTGAGTGATCAGTTTGCCCGTGCCCTTTGGGTCGGGCTGTATAGGTGTCCACTCCACCAGCGGTGTGGGCGAGACCACGACGCCGGCGGCGTGTACGCCGACGTGGCGCACGCAGCCCTCAATGCGCTGTGCCAGGTCGAGTATTTCTTTTGCGTCCTCGTCTTCGTTGTAGAGCGCTTTCAAGTCGGGCTCGAGCTTCATCGCGTTTTCTATTGTCATGGGGAAGCCCTGTGAGCCCATCGGGATTAGTTTCGCAATGCGATCGCCCGTGTTGTACGAGTGGCCAAGCGCACGCGAGACGTCGCGCACGGCGGCGCGCGCCATCATGGTGCCGAAGGTGCCGATCTGTGCGACGTGGTCCTTGCCGTAGGTCCTTCGCGCGTACTCGATCACTTCGTCGCGTCGGTTATCGGCGAAGTCCATGTCTATGTCAGGGGCCGATGGGCGCTCGGGGTTGAGGAAGCGCTCAAAGGGGATTTTGTATTCGAGCGGGTCGATCTTCGTAATCTGTAGAAGATAGGTCGTCATCGAGCCCGCGACCGAGCCGCGGATGTTGGTGTAGATATCTTTCTCGCGGGCAAAGCGCACGAGGTCTTCCACCACCAAAAAGTAGGCCGCGTAGCCCTTGAAGGCGATAATGCCGAGCTCGTATTCTAGACGCTCGAGTACGTCGGCGCGGCCTTCGAGGCCGCGCGTTTTGAGCCCAGCTAAGCAGAGCTCGCGTAAGAGCTCGTCACCAGTCTTGCCCGGAGGTAGCGCAAAATTAGGGAAAACAAATTTACCAAGCGTTAATTCAATATTGCAGCGGTCAGCTATAGCGCGCGTGTTGTCGATGGCCTCGGGCGTGTCTTTAAAGAGTGCGAGCGCTTTTTTCTCACTAATAAACGAGAAGTCTTCTTCTTCGTTTCTGCCGCGCTCGCCGTGTTGGATGCGCCTGAGTATCTCGGTCGCGCCGCGGTCGTCGGGTTCGAGATAGTACACGTCGTGCTGTGCTACGAGCGGGGTCTTGGTCTCGCCGGCAAGCGAGATTATTTGCTTCATCACGTCCTCGTGTCCAGCCACCTTTGGGTGGTGCGTA
>JBAYUT010000032.1:0-6616 GCA_041674945.1 Minisyncoccota bacterium
AACGAAGCGAGTATTTCTTTAGACCCCTTCGCTACAATTGTGATATCTACAATGTAGCTCATAGCATCCTTAGGGTGCGTGATGAAAATGATGTGCTCAGGGTCGTCGCTATTATTGACCAGCGCGGTGTATGCGAGGTACCCAGCTATAGTAGTCTCCCCTGTTTTCGTATACTTGTTGTTCTTATTTGCCTCTGCCCACCACCCTTCGAGCGTTAGTCCTCCTTGATTTGGCCCATAGGACATTGAGAAGACTCCTCCGAACGCTGCTGTTGGGTCTGGATTGTCGATGTCAGTTGTATACACCGTAGTGCGCACACCCTCATTGAGAAGCTTCAGTTTCCACTCTACTGGATAGTTAAACTGGAGTCCGGCGGCTGCATATGTCTCCCAGCTAACCTGACTAGCTGTGTCCGTGACCTCATCTACCTCTGGCGTAGAAGTGTCATCAGCGACATCAGTGTTAATTTCTGTTTCCGTGACTTCGGCACTACCTGAGACAAAATAGTAATATGCGCCGAGCGCAACAACGACTGCCAAGAGAAGTGCTAACAGCGCAATTATTAAACTCCTTTGAGGTTTGGGCGATTCTGCTTCTAGGGTTTGTTCTGCCTGCGGCACTTGTTGTTCATTCATATCTGTATATATAACACATTGTTACGGACTGTATGTTCGCTACTCGCAGTAATCACCTCTGAGCCCTCAAGTATCCAAGAACGTCGGACGTTCCCTCTTTTGTTCACCATTTCCACAAAACTTGACTTACGGTATACAGTAATGCATATTGCATTGAGACAGCATTTGGAGGTACACCAATGCCCTGCAAGATTTGTAATCACCCGAGGCACACGCTGCTCAAGTGCCCAACACTGACCGCAGCGCTGGAATCGAAGTCGGCACTGAGACGACTCCACTCGCTGGGAGACGCGCGTGAGTGGTACCCTTTCGGATTCGAGGGTATCAAAGTCGTGGTGGGACCCGAGATCAAAGTCACCATGGTGAGGTCTGCGAACAACGAGTCCCAAAGTCAATGGCTGCAACTTGACACCGTCGTGAGACTACGCGAAGAGGTTCGCGGAATCCCAGGCGGGATACATCTCGTAGTTCCAGTGACCGCAAGGGGGATCATCTGCGAGTTTGTTGACCCGCTCGAGAATCCCCGCTTCATTAGAGTTCGTTGGGTCGACCATGGCGCGTTCCCGTTGAGCCACAGTTTCGAAGAACTCGAGCTCACCGAAGACTAGGCCCCGTCCACGAAGCAGCCGGGGCTGCTTCGTGGACGGGGCTTTTCATATCTATAGCGTATCTGGGGGGAGGGCAGAGAATACATAGAAACTGGGCGGCAACCAGCTGGTTGCCGCCCGTGTGCGCGCTCTAGGCGCGCTCTTCGTCGAAGTCAAGGCCTACATCGGCCCGCACCACCTCGCGCAAGGCGCGGCAGGCAGGGACGGCCGCAACGGCCGCGATTGCTCCGAGGAGAATCCACCCGTGGATGGAGCTCGAGAGCCCCACGCTCCCCATGGTCACAATGGCAGTCGGCGCATACACCACCGCAACCGCGTGCAGATGCAGAATCCCGAGCAGATGCCCACGCAAGCTCTGCGGCAGTACCTTATCTTTCGTCTTCATACGCGCGCCCTCCTTAAAGGCGCAGTGGTCAGATCTATTTCCTCCTCTTCCACTATACGCCCGTCACCCGATATTTTTCAAGTCAAAAAGCTGCATCGCCGGACAGGCCGGCGATGACGGAACGAACATCGCGAAAAAATACGAAATCGCCGAAGCGGCGATGGGGTGGATTATTAAGAAACGAGGCGGGGGTGATTGGGCACCCCCGCCTCGCCGACCTTGGGGTGTCGCGGACAGATCAAACGGGCGTGTCGTCGTGCATAGGCAACCTCCTTTCCTTGGGTGTACGGGCCAACGGCTACAGTACACCAGCCCTGTGGCCCGTCAATGACCCCCCGTGCACAAAACCCTAGCGACGTGCTTTCGAACGGTCGTTCTCAGTCAAAAATTGCTTACGCAAACGCACGCTGGTAGGCGTTATCTCCAAGTACTCATCGTCGGACATTATCTCCATACCGCGCTCGATAGTGAGGTCGAAAATAGGCACGAGCGTAAGCGCCTCGTCCATACCCGAGGAACGCACGTTCGACTGGTTCTTCCCCTTTGTTGGGTTGGCAAGCATTTCTTCACCCTTAGAGGTATTACCGATAACCATACCCTCGTACACCTCAGCGGCTGGCTTGATGTAGAGCTGACCGCGGTCTTGCAAACTCCAAAGCGAGTAGCCGAGCGCCTTGCCGGTCGCCATCGAGATCATCGAGCCCACTTGGCGCTTCTTTATTTCTCCTGCATAGGGCTTGAAGCCTATGAAGCGCGACGAGAGAATGCCCTCGCCCTTAGTATCAATAACGAAAATGCCCTTGTAGCCGAGGAGGCCGCGGGTTGGGCCGTGGAGTGTAAGGCGCACGCCACTGCCCTCCATCTTGAGGTCTTGCAGCTGAAAGGCGCGCTGCCCGAGCTTCTCGATAATCGCACCTTGCGCCTCGCTTGGCGTATCGATAATGACTTCTTCAAATGGTTCGAGCTTGACCCCGTTCTCCTCGTGCATAATCACGTGTGGCTGTGAGACCTGGAGCTCATACCCCTCGCGGCGCATGTTCTCGAGCAAGACGGCAATATGCAGCTCGCCACGGCCCGACACCGAAAAGGACTCTGTCGCTGATTGTCCGGTCGACTCGAAGTCGACCTTGAGTCCCACGTTTACCTCGAGCTCCTTCTCAAGGCGCTCACGGATCTGTCGGCTGGTGACAAACTTGCCTTCGCGCCCAGCAAAGGGAGAGTTGTTGACCAAGAAGTTAAGCGCGATCGTCGGCTCGTCTACCGCAATAGCTGGCAGCGTTGCTGCGTCCTTGTCGGTGGTGATAGTCTCGCCAATATAGATATCGGGCAGTCCGGCCACCATGACAATATCGCCCGCTGCCGCACGCTCGGCCTCGACACGCTGCAGCCCTTTAAAAGTGAAAATCTTAGTGGTACGGCCCGTACGCACCTCGCCTGCCGGAGTCTTCACGAACACTGTCTGATTTGGTGCGATCGTACCCTCATACACGCGACATGCCGCCATGCGACCGAGGAAATTGTCGTAGGCAAGATTGAAGGGCTGCGCCAAGAGTGCACCCTCTGCCGAGTGCCCCGCTGAGGCCGCTGGGACTTTCTCGAGAATCAGGTCAAGAAGTTCAGAGAGGTCTTTCACTGCGCCACCGCGGCTCGGCAAATCATCTACCTTGAGTGCGGCCACGCCGTCACGGCCGACAGCGTATATGACCGGGAAGTTCGACTGCTCGTCGCTGGCACCGAGTTCTAGGAATAATTCAAGGACTTGCTCTTCAGCGCGCGAAGGGTCGGCAGCGGGCTTATCTATTTTATTTAAAACAACCATCGGCTTGAGACCGAGCTCGAGCGACTTCTTAAGCACGAAGCGCGTCTGCGGCATCGGGCCCTCCTGTGCGTCCACCACGAGCAAGACCGAGTCGATAGAGCGCAGCACGCGCTCGACCTCGCTGCCGAAGTCGGCGTGGCCAGGGGTATCGACGATATTGATCTTAGTCCCTTTGTACTCTACGGCTGCGTTCTTGGCATAGATAGTGATGCCGCGCTCGTGCTCGATGGCATTGGTGTCCATCGTCGTGCCCTCTGGCGCGGCGCCGGTCTGCTTCAAGATAGCGTCCGTGAGCGCGGTCTTGCCGTGGTCCACGTGGGCGATGATGGCGATATTGCGAATTTCCATGTAAATAAAAATAGCCTCGGGGGCTGGTGCATTCAATATACAACAAATACGTGCAGACGCAAAGCCACGCCAGGCTACCAGAACGAGAGGATAGCGGCGAGGCCCGAGATAGCCATCACCACAACCGTCACCCAGCCAATAGCAGAGACGAGCGGCCTGTTGGCATACTCCCCCATCACCTGCGTACTGCTCGAGATACGCACCACGAAGAAGAGGATAAAGGGCGCAATAATACCGTTCGCTACCGCGGCATAGATAAGGCCGCGTATCGGGTCGAGCCGCATAAAGTTGGCAATGACGCCTATGACCATCGACACAATGATCACGCCGTAAAACGCATATGCTTTGTTAAACTTCCTATACAATCCCGACTTCCACCCAAAGCTCTCTGCGAGCGCGTATGCAGTAGAGCCCGCTAGCACCGGCACCGCCAGGAGACCTGTGCCGATAATCCCCACCGCAAAGAGCAAATACGCGAGCTCGCCGAAGGGCCGGAGTGCCTGCGCAGCTTGGTCGGCCGTGGCGATGTTTGTAATCGCATGTGCGTAGAGCGTGCCCGCGCAGGCTGCGAAGATAAAGAAGGTAACGAGGTTTGAAAAGGCCATACCGCTCCACACGTCGGTGCGCATTGCGCGGAGGGTCGCGGGACTCACCGCGCGCTTGCGTGCCGCAATGCTCGTCTCACCGTGGAGTATTTCTTCCTCGACTTCTTGTGAGGTCTGCCAGAAAAAGAGGTACGGAGAAATGGTGGTGCCCAAAATGGCACAGATGAGGAAGATCTGGTCACGCGAAAAAGTCATCGAGGGCACGAGCGTGTGCTGGAGCACGTCTGCCCAGTCGAGCCCCACAGAGAAGGCCACCACAACATAGGACAGAAGCGCGAAGGTCAAATACTTCAAGTACTTCGCGTAGCGCGCGTAGCTGGCGAAGATTTGTAGCACCAGACTCATCCCTGCAAACGCCACCACAAGAACCTCGCTCGACACGCTCGGCACCACCAGGCGGGTCGCGGCGGCCATGGCGCCAAGGTCGGCTGCGATATTGAGCACGTTGGCGAGGAACAGAAGCGCAGTCGCCGCGTACAGGGCCACCGGTGAGTACTGCTGGCGTATATTTGCGGCGAGACCGCGCCCCGACACGAGCCCAATGCGCGCACACATCTCTTGCACCACTGCCATAAAGGGGTACGTAAAGAGCGCGACCCAAATAAGCTGGAGCCCGTATTTCGCTCCGGCCTGCGAGTAGGTAGCGATGCCTGAAGGGTCGTCGTCAGCCGCCCCTGTGGCAAGGCCCGGGCCGAGGCCAGCCCAATATTTCTTTGCGCCCTCTCTGATCTTCTCTCCGGTCATAGCGTACAGAAACTATAGCACCGGGTCTGTGCATTATTTGTCGAGGTCGAGAATTTCGTCGATACGTATCTGCGCAACAAACTCTGGCACGTGGGAGACAAGGATCATGGCGCCCGCATAGGCATCGAGCGCTTTGGCGATCACCGGAAGGTGACGGAAGTTGATGTGGTTCGTCGGCTCATCGAGTATAAGGAGCCCTGGGCGCTCGAGCACAAGCGATGCGAAGGCCACAAGGCCTTTCTGACCTTCAGAGAGGTCACCAATCCTCGTGTCCATGACGTCACCAAAGAGGAGGAATCCTGCGGCGATAGCGCGTAGGCGTTGCTCGTCGGGCTGGCCCATCGCCGTACGCAGCGCCGCCATGACAGTCTGACCGAAGTCGAGCGTCGAGAAGTCTTGGCGGTAATAGCCCACCTTCGTGCCAGGCGCTATACCCGCTCCCTCGGCCGTGCCCTTGGCAATATGCTCAAGGAGAGTCGACTTGCCGATGCCGTTTGGCCCGCGCAGGAGCAAGTGCTGATTTTTTCTCAGCTCAATATTTGCCTTCTTGGTCGCAGCCTTCTTGCCATTGTGAATGGTATACGAGGAGAGTGCGAGCACGATGCCACCCAGATTCTCTTGTGCGGGTATGGTAAAGGGCCGTATGGTCTTGTCCTCCTTGCGCACATCCACCTTATCCTCCTCCATCTCCTCTATCTCCGTGCGCATCTTCTTGGCAACCAGGCGCATCTTGCCTCCCTTCTGGGCAAAGAAGTTTGCCTTGTCCTTGTTCTCCTGAATCTTCTTCTCAAGCTGGGCGTTCTTACGGTTCTCACGCTCAATACGCGCGACAATGTCGCGCAACACATCCTTATAGTTCCCAGGGTACTGCTCTATTTTGCGGGTAAAGACATCGAGGTACAGCACGCCCGTCGTAAAAGCGTTTAGAAATTCTGCATCGTGCGAAATGACGATACACGTGCCCTCGTACTCCTTAAGAAAATCGGTGAGGTGCTTGATCCCTGCGGTGTCGAGATTGTTGGTAGGCTCGTCGAGCAAGAGCAGATCGGGCTTCTGTATCAAGGCCGAAGCAAGTAGAAGCCGCGCCTGCTGGCCGCCCGAGAAGCTGCGCATGACACGGTCGTGCAGCTTCTCATGGTGTTTAAGATTCACCACCTCGAGCACGTCGTCGATACGCGGATCTATGTCGTACACGGGATCTTTAAAACAATTCTTAAAGAAGTCGCGGACCGTAAGGTCCATCTGCTCGCGCGGGATCACCTGCTGCGCAGTGGCGATAGTGACGCCACGCGAGACGTGTATCTCGCCACTCTCTGGTTTGAGCTCGCCAGACATAAGGGCGAAGAGCGTCGACTTGCCAGCGCCATTCTGGCCCATGATAGCCATCTTCATCCCGCGGCGCACGGGGAAATCTACCTCGTCGAGGATTGGCTTGTTGTGCCCGTATTCAAACGATACTTTCTCAAAGCGTA
>JBAYUT010000033.1:0-6448 GCA_041674945.1 Minisyncoccota bacterium
AGAGGTCTTGCTCGTATAGGTGACGTAGCTCGGGAGCGCCGCCGAGACCATACCATCAGCGACCGTACTGCCTGGATTTTTCACATTCCACACTACCGAGTAGGTTGTCGCCAGGTCGGCCTTGGGCGGGATCGGGCCCGTGTTGACGATTGGGCCCGAGGCGTGCAGCGCCGAGGCGGTGAACGCAACGGTGGTCAGCACCTTTATCGTCTTGGTCACCGTCGCTTGTACGGCCTCAGGCACATTGCTCTGCCCCACACGAGTGCCTGATACCGAGGTAGTGAAGGTTATGGTAGGCGAGCCTGCCGCCGCACCCGCAGAGAGTGTGGCGAAGCTAAAGGTACCGAGCCCCGAAGCGCCGGGTGCGAGGCTTGCGAGCGAAGAATCCCTGTCCTGACTAAAGACAACGGTACGATCGGCAGAACGATAGAACCCGCGCGTGGTGGAGACGCTCTGATAATCGACGGCTGCACCTGAAATCGCCACCTCGACTGTAACATTGGAGACGCTAGTCGGGAGCGTATTGGCGTAGGAGACCGTGACGTTCTGCCGCGCCCCTGGCGAGACCGCAGCGCTCGCCGTCGAGTCACCATTCACCGAAAGTGTCGTGCTGATGAAGGGGGCCGTGATCCCCACCAAGGCTTCCTGGGTCATGTAGGTCAGCGCAAGCGTCTGATCGTTTGCTGACTTAGCGGTGCCAATACTAAACCGAAATGCTCTCTGCTCACTGTTCTGCCCCGCGAGCGTGCCCGTAAGCGAGATAGTCTTAACCGCGCCGGGCGCAAGCGTCCCCAACAAGAAGCTGGTGTTGCTCATAGGGAGCGAGGAGTTCGTGACCGTGAATCCGTACGGCAAGGCCCCCGCGACTACCACATTGTCGAGCGGCACTTTAGCATTTGAGCGCACGGTCAGCGTGAGCGTAATCGGCTTGCCAGAGACCGTCTCGGTGAGGGAGTCGATCTTGATCTCGAGCGGTGTCGAGGATATCTGTAGCGGATGAGAGGACTTCTTTACGAACGTGGCATTAGACCCGCTCGTTTTGTATGAGAACGACACGGGCACCGCAAGGGTCTGCCCTGCTCCGCCGAACATGGCGGCTTTAACGGTGCGTGTGATGGCAGCACCACTGGCGAGCTCGCCAAGGTTTTCCACATAACGCGGATAGGCTTCAAGCGTGTTGCTCGCGTTGCGCGTACTTTCGGGGAAAGTAATTTCTATGAGCGTGTTTTGTATGGTGACCGGATTTTTGTTCGTAATCGTTATCACGAGCGGCACGGTATCCCCGCCGGCTATTTGTGCTGGGCCCTGTATATCGAGCGCAATATTCTCTGCCGAGACGGTATTGCCTCCGTAATAAAAGAAGTATCCCGCGACTCCCACAGAAACGAGGAAGAAAAGTACGGCGAATCCGAAAAAGATACTGGCAAATCGCACGTGGCGTTTCTTGTGTATGGGCATATCTTCGGGGAGAGGCGTTTCTTCTTTCCATTCGTGCGGGAGTACGGGAGCACCAGAGACCGATAAGGGCGCACGGGGCCCCTGATTTAGCGGGCCGGTCTCGTAGAGACGGTGTCGAGCCCTCTCGAGAGCGCCTGTGTCGTCCTCTGGTTGTGGCGGCATAGCACCAGTATACCGCAAGGCAAGACTCACCTAGAGCCCCGAGGCAGCAATGCCGTTATTAATGCGTGCAATGTAGTCGACGCGCGCAGCGCTCACGGCGGCGAGGGTCTCTGGCGAAAAGGTTTCCGGCCCCTCGGGCAGCTCGCCCGCGTCGAGTCCCATAGCCGAGAGCACGCGCAAAACCACCAGGAGCTCTGCCTCTTCAAGCAGCGCTTCAGGAAGGACACTAAAGGCTTTGAAAAAGCCTTGCACGATTGGGTACAGGCCTGCCTCGCGCTCCTCGCCCGCCACCAGACGTGTAAGCAGCCCCGAGACGCGTGCTGCCCGCACCCGTGCGTCGGTAGAGCACATGCGCGTGAACCAACTCGTTGCAAGCACCGCTCCCGCGACGCGCCAGCCCTCCTTGCCTCGCACAAGCACAAGGTCGCTCTCGGCAAAGGTGACAAGCGCCGCCGCAAGCTTGGCCTCTGGCTTGCGTAGCCCCTGGGCGCGAGCACGCACAAGCCCGAGGCTTGGCGTAAGCAGTGTCACGAGCGTGTTTGCCTCGCCAAGGGGAGACCGGGCAAGGACGATTCCCGCCGTCTCGTACTTATGTCGCATCCGCTTCGGCGCGAGACGAGTCGCGAACCAGATCAAACTTCACTTCGCCAGTCGAGAGCGTCGACGCATATTTCCCCGTTGGGTTCGACACGGTGCGCACGGTATCGTTCTGCGCATACCCTTCCGCCTTGCGCGCCTCAGCCACCGCGCGCGCCATCTCGCGCTCGTCGCCCTCCTTCACCAACTCGGGCGTAAGTACCGTATCGAGCGAGAGCGCGGTGCCGAGCACAATTTTCTTCACGTTTATTTCGTCGGCAAGAATAGCCGCCAGCTCTTCCTCGAGTGTCTCCGTGACGGTGAGAGCCGCAAGTGGCTGTCGCACCTTGATGCCGGCCTTTTGGCGTAGCTGAAGCGCTTCAGACGCAATCTTACGTACCAGCGCCATCTGCTCGATAAGCGCCTTGTTGTCATCTTTGCCAAATATCTTTTTCAGGCTGAAGCCTGCTCCCGTCTCAGGCCACTCAGCAAGGTGCACGCTTTCTGGGTCGTCGGCACGCTTCACCTTTCCAAACACATCCTCAGCGATAAACGGAGTAAGTGGCGCGAGCAAGAGCGCAATCGTGCGCAACGTGTCGCGAAGCGTCGCGAGAGCTGCAGTGTCACCCTCCCGCACCCGGTCGCGTATGCGTCGCACGTACCACTGCGACAAGTCTTCGGCGAGACCAGCTATTGCGCGCGACGCCTCAAAAAGCTCGTACGCATCAAGAGAGGAGGTTACCAGCCGCACCGTCTCCTCAGTTCGCACATGCATCCACCGGTCGAGCGCTGTTTCTTGAGTCTCGACAGGCACCGCGTCTTTAAACATCTCATAAAACTTCGTACAGTTGTCGACCCAGGAGAGCACCTTTGCTGCCTCCTTGACCGTTTTCTCATCATAATTTTTCGAGTCTCCTGGCTGTGTCACGCTATACATCCAGAACCGTATCGCGTCGACACCCCATCGCTCTATTTCCTTGTGTGGGTCAACCACATTGCCTTTCGACTTACTCATCTTCTTGCCCTCGGCGTCGAGCAAGTGCCCGAGGCAAATAACGTTTTTGTAGGGAGACCCTTTGCCCGAGAGCACGCCTACCGCAAGAAGCGTGTAGAACCAGCCGCGCGTCTGGTCGATAGCCTCAGAGATGAAGTCTGCCGGATATTCGACAACTCCCTTCCCCTTTGCCGCCTGGGCAAAGGGCATAGCGCCCGAGTCGAACCATACGTCCATAACCTCCTTCACTCGGTAGAGCTCGGTCCCCTTTTCTGAGACCAGCACCACATCGTCAATATACGGGCGATGCAGGTCGAGCTCGTAGTCTTCGTTGTGCGGCAGCGGGACAAAATCGATCGCACTTACCTGAGCGTTATGCGCAGCAGAAAGCACTGAGCGCAAGATTCTGTCGCCCTCCTGAGCATCAGCGCCCGCAACCAACACGGCGGCCGCCTCAAAGGCAAACCCGTGTGTGACTATCAAAATAGTTTCAGACTCTGTATTCGACTCGAGTTCGTACAGGAAGCTTCCGAAGCGGTTTTTGGCATCAAGATAGCTCTCGCCGTTTGGAATACGGTCCGCATAGGAATGCGTGCCGATCCATTTACGCCATACTGCTATCTCGTCTTCGTTTTTATCGCCGTCAAAATCACCGAAGTTAAACTCGCGCAACCGATCGTCGTATACGATCGCCTCTTTCCCGAGGCCAAGACCATGAGCAACCATCTCTGCGGTCAGCCGGGTTCTTGGGAGCGGCGACGCATAAATCTTGGTAATCTTGTGCTTCTGTATTTCGGGAATTGCAGCACGAACCTGCTCCTCACCCTTAGCAGTGAGCACATCGGTAGGAATCCCTACCGAATCAAAGAAGCCCGCAACATTGGCCTCTGATTCACCGTGCCGCATAAGGAAGTATTTGTTACCAGACTTCTTTGTATGTTTTTTTAGATTATCTATAGAGCCGACCACGAGCTGCTCACTCCCGTCAGCGCTCTGCCACACCGGCATAGGAGTGCCCCAATAGCGCTCGCGGCTTATCGCCCAGTCCTTAACATTCGACAGCCACTCCCCCATTCTCCCCTCGCGAATATATTCAGGAACCCAATGCACACCCTGATTCTCCGTCACGAGTTTATCGCGCAAATCTTGCATGCGGATATACCATGAGTCGCGTGCGTAGTAGATGAGGCGCGTCTTACAGCGCCAACAGAATGGGTAGCTGTGCGTGTAAGGCTCTTTCTTAAAGAGCGCGCCGCGCGCCTGCAAATCTTTCAATATCTCTACCGATGTCTGCTCATCTACTACCGAGCGCCCCACGAGAAAGCCCGTACGCTCGACATAGTTTCCTTCTGCGTTGACCAGGTGCACCTTAGGCAGGCCGATTTTATTGCCAAGCTCAAAGTCTTCTTGGCCGTACATCACTGCCGTATGCACGATGCCTGTACCATCTTCAGCGGTGACAAAGTCGGCAGCATATACCTGAAACGCTTTCTCAAGTTTGCCTTGCTCACTCTCAGCGGCAACGTTCTTGGCGTAGTCGTAGAGCGGCTTATACCTCTTGCCAATGAGCAACGCCGCTGGCACATCGGCCGTCCGTTCCCACCCTTCGCCAAGCACCGCGCTTGCACGCGCGTCGGCGAGGATGACCCGCACGTGCTCTTTCTCATATTTCCCGTAGGCCATCTTCTCGCCTACCGCGAGCGCAACGTTACCCGGCAGAGTCCATGGTGTTGTCGTCCAGGCGAGCAGGTACGTACCTGGCTCATCCACGAGCTCGAACTTAGCGGTAATTGTGAGGTCTTTTACATCCTCATACCCCTGCGCAAGCTCATGCGACGAGAGCGACGTGCCGCAGCGCGGACACCAAGGAACCACTCGATAGTCCTTATAGAGTCGACCGTCCTGCGCTGTCTTGGCAAAAATATTCCACAAAACCTCCATATAAGCACTGTCGAAAGTGAAGTACGCCTTGCTCTCGTCTACCCAATACCCAATGCGCTTGGTGAACTTGGCCCAGTGGTCAATGTATGTAAAAACACTCTCGCGACACTTCTTGTTAAATGCGGCGACGCCATACTTCTCAATGTTGGGCTTACCGCTGAAGCCGAGCTCCTTCTCCACCTGCAGCTCTACTGGTAGGCCATGCGTGTCCCACCCTGCGCGGCGGCTAACATGGTAGCCCCGCATCGTTTTGTAACGTGGAATAGCATCTTTGAAAGCCCGCGACTCCAGGTGATGAATACCCGGCATACCATTAGCTGTGGGCGGCCCTTCGTAAAAGACAAAGTCGCCTTGGGGAGACTCTTTAGCGAGAGACTTCTCGAAGATACCCTCGCGCTCCCAAAACGCGAGAATCTCCTCTTCGCGTTTGGCGACCTCTGACTTGTCTCCTATCTCTGCCATATCTCACCATGGTAGCGTTTACGAGCCAAAAATGGAAACGGCGGCGAGCACAGGTGCTCGCCGCCATTGTTCCCTTGCGCGCAGACTGGTCGAGTTTACGCAGCAAAGAGCTGTGCGGGATCCTTATGGACTCGCACGTGGCCGACGAAACCCACGACGGCCGAAGGGAGGGAAATCTTTTTGGTCTTGCCCCGCAGCGCCGATTCGAACCGTTCCACGATGTCCGCGAGACTGATCTCGCTTCGTTCTTCGGCCCTGACACGCTGAATCGCGCGCTCGAAGAACGTCGGAACGTTCTTCCCGCATCGACGAATCAGCATGTCGATCTCGTGAACATCGGCCTCCAGATGCTCGACGGACGCGGCCCTCATTCCTTGAACTGCCATTCGGGAATCCTCCTTGCCATTACACCCTGACGCACGGGAATGTGCGCCTGAAGGAGAATCTAGCGCCGCCTAGACCTTTACGCAAGAGACCCCTTGTTCACATCCTCTCCGGAGTTGGGATACCAAGGAGCACGAGTCCATTGGTCATCGTGTTGGCAAAGGCCTGCGCGACACGCTGCTTGTATGCCTCTTCGGGGCTACCAAGAACTTGTTCGGTTGCGTAGAAGGCATTCCACGTGGCCGCGAGCTCGGTGAGGTAGGTGAGCAAGAGGTTCGGCGAGAGCTCGCGCACTGAGCGTGCGGCAACTTCAGGGTAGTGGAGTATCGCCCGCTCGATAGCATACGGCTCTGCTGGCTCCTCGCCCCCCTTCTCGCCGTTGGTAGCGTAGGTGAGGAGCTTTTTCGCGCGCACAAGCGCGTACTGCAAGTACGGCCCCGAGTCGCCCTCGAGCGAGAGCGACTTCTCCGG
>JBAYUT010000034.1:0-6403 GCA_041674945.1 Minisyncoccota bacterium
ACCGCAAACCTCACGGGCATGCCCGCACTCTCGGTGCCGATGGGTACGGTTGCACGCGAGGGGAAGCAGCTCCCCGTAGGCATACACTTCACCGCGCCGCATCAAGCCGAGGACGTGCTTTTCGCGGCGGGGGCTTTAGTGGAGAAGGGTCACAAGAGCTAAGATTTTTCGTCTATACTAGACGTAATGCAGACCGAGCAGGCCAACGTCGAATATTTCTTTCGTCTTTTATACGACCTGTTCCACGGATTACAGGGTGGCACAGGGTTTGACGCGTGGTGGGTGCTCTTGCACCAAATCTGGTACTGGATTATAGGAATTAGCTACACGCTCTCGGCGCTCGGCTTCTTTCTCATTGTGTATGAGACCATGCAGCTTTTCGAGCTGCGCAAACGAGAAGAAGAGTACTACAGCACCTTGCTGGTAGCGCCGCAGGCCGCCGACAGTGGCAGTGCCCGTTGGCAGCACATACAGTCGCTCATGGAGGAGGAGAGCCCGAGCGCCTGGCGCGAGGCCATCACCGAGGCTGACATAATGCTCGACGATGTGCTCACCGAGCGGGGGCTTCCAGGCGACACGCTTGGCGAGAAGCTCAAGGCTGGTGACTTCAGGACATTGAACGATGCATGGGAGGCACATAAGGTGCGTAACCAGATTGCGCACGAGGGATCACTCTTTGATCTGACAGACACGCTTGCGAGGCGGACGATACAGCGCTACGAAAGCGTCTTCCGCGAATTTGGGGCTATCTAGAACCGCATTTGCATAAACCGCCGTAATTCCATATACTTTTCTATAGCGGGGTAGAGGAGAGGTACCTCGGGAGGCTCATCAGTAAGGTGACCCTATCCGGCAACGGATAGTGGAAAAACTCTCTAAATTGCTGGAATACCGTTAGAGCTTCTTGTGCTACAGCGTGATCCGAAAGGATGAGCGCGAACGCCTAAAAAACAAGAAGATTCGGCAATCAGCAGCCAAGTCTCGGCCTATATACAACAGACCGGGAAAGGTTCAGAGACTATAATGGGAGAATCCCTAAGGGATTGTGGTATAGTCCATTCCTACTAGAAACAGTAGGTGTAAAAGAACCTCCAGACGCCGGTTCGATTCCGGCCCCCGCAACACGGTTGTGACGTCAGGAACCAGTACCGACCCCCGTCAAAACGGGTACAGTACCGGCCCCCTCGATCACCAGAAAAAGCGCTCTGTATAGAGCGCTTTTTCTGACATGTCCATTAGGGGGGGGGCTGTTTCAGTGTCTATTGACTAGTTGCTTCACATATGATACTATAAAAGGTAGCGAGTTAGGCCTTTTTAGACCAGGAATCACTACCGATGAGGCGAGCCATTTACGGCTTATCTTTTACAATCTTACTAGGCCGTAAAAAGCTCGTCTCATCGAGAGCCGCAAAAGTCGAAGCGAATTCGGCAACACAGGAAAGGAGATGGTTCCGATGACAACATTGGCCCCGTCAGCAACCCCTACCGTTACCACTCGTGACCGCAAAGGTCTCAAGTTCATGTCCATCGTCGATACGGCCTACAACAAGGCTGGCCTCGACGAGGACGAGGCTCAGCGCATCAACGACACCCCGGGTCTCGCTGAGCTCATCGCGAGCTTCATCGGGGACAACCGTAACGACAGCAAGTACAAGGACGAAGAAGTCGAGTCCAACTGCGGGTACCTCTCGGGGTACACGAAGCCGCGTCCGCTCGCCGAGCAGGCAGCCCGTCTCCGGGAACTCTTCCCGGGCATCGAGCTCACGTACGACGAGACCGAGCGCCCGGTGCCTGCGGGTGCGGAAGGCAACTTCCTCATCCTGAACTGGCACGCGATCGCCCTGACGTACGTCGAAGCCGTCCAGATCGTCTTCGCGAAGCTGAAGGAGACGCGCGACAACGCCTTCATCAACTACCGCGAGAACGAGATGACCTCTGCCAATCTGCACGAGACTGCACGGAAGGGCGAGGCCATGGCAACGCTTCGTCTGAAGCAGCGTCACAACCTGCTCGTCGTTGCAGCCCAGTTCGGTCTGCGTCATGCTGGGCGTTCGATGCGTCGGGCTCGTGTGGTCATCGGCGGCAAAGGTTTCGGTCTCGGCGCGTTCGAGATCGGCGTCATGCTGCTGACCCACCCGGAACGTGTCGCTCACTACGACGATCTCTGGGTCGACTGCCCCGGCGACGAGTTCAAACCGTCCGATAAGTCCGCGTTCGGCTACGCTCCGTACTTCTTCTGCGATGGCGGCGGGCTCGCGTTCCATGTCTTCGAGGACGGTGTTGAGAGCGACCATTCCGGATCTGCCTCGGGTTCGGTTCCGTAGCCGCCGGAGGTGTGATTCTTGGTCATTGCATCTGATCCTTGGGTTCGAAATTTCGGGCTCGTCCACACCATGGGCGAGCTCGATTTCTTTTTGTATACGCCAAATAGCCACCGCTTTAATCGGCGACGTTAGTTTAACCCCATCACATTTACCTGTACTGCTCTCTGGTTATTTGTAGTACCGTGAGTGGTTGCCCACGGGTTGCCCAAAAAGTGACATTGGTTGCCCATTTCTGACTACTATTGAGTACGATTGATCACTCTGTTTTTCTTGAGTTAGTTAGCGTGTAAGCCATATTTCCGCACAGTTATTCACTTAATTCAGAAGACCCGCCTTTGCCTTTGCGCCGGTTCGATTCCGGCCCCCGCAACACGGTTGTGACGCCAGGAACCAGTACCGACAGGCATTACAGAAGCAAAAGGCGCCCCGTGGGGCGCCTTTTGCGCAGCTGTATTTCATTGCCTGTCCAATGATAAAGAAAGGGTATAGAGTAGCCATAATCTTGAACTCATATGGGGGATCTTCTTAACTCTATTACCAAAAAGAATCTGCATAGCCCGTGGGCGCTTCTGGCAGGTATAGGAGTTGGTACTTTATTTTTCTCGGCGGCAAATGACTTGATTAAAGAAATAATCGCAAGCGCTTTTATTCGTCCAGCTCTTTATATGGTAGTTCTGTTATTTTGGGTTTGGTATTGGGAACACTACAGGTCGTGTTCTCGTAAAACAAAAAAAGGCATGATTGGGTTTGTCGTCTCTATTTACGCAGAGAATGATCACGAAGAAGAACGATTAAAAGCCGACTTCATCGAGCGTTTAGAACTTCGCCTCGGAAGTGAAGGTCTCTCGAATATTATTGATGTCAATATTTTAAAGAATCATATTGCAGCAAAGACTCAAAGTCATAACGAAACAGTGAGTCTCAATAAGCGGCTTGGTGGCCGATTCTTTATACACGGGAAGATCAAAAGAAGACTAAATCCAACAAGTACATACTTCTTGGAGTTGAATGGTACGGTCTTTCATGCCCCGATCACGCAACGGAACAGCGCGCTTTTAAAAAGGGACATAGACGCCGTTCTTCCGAGACAGATTCAGTTTTTAGAAGCCTTCGAGTTTCAAGGATTTCAGTACACAGCTGATGCTATATATTTTGCCGTTAGATATATTACAGGCATAGCAGCGTTTTTGTCTCAGGACCCAACTTTGGCGCAAACTTTACATTCAAATCTTGAGGAAGATTTGAAAAAAATGGGCAACTTACCTCCAAATCTCGAGGCGGTAAAAGGTCGTATTCCGCTACTTCTTTCGGACGAAGCTTTTTCTGTTGCGCAGGCAAAGTTTAATAGCGGTCATTTCAGTGAGGTTAAAGAGTGGCTAAAAAAGACTTTCGAAAAAAACCCAATAAATTACCCCGCAATGCTTCTACAATCGATCGTTGACTTTCAAGTAGATAACGATCCGTTGAAGGCGCTGGCTCGCATGAACAAAGCAATAAAACACAGAGGTTATGACAATACTGTGTTTTATAATCTGGCCTTTCTACAACTGTGGACAGGAGCTTATAAAGATGCGTTAAAATCTTGTGAAAAAATCGCATCAAGCAATAATGATTCTGATGGTCCCATTATCAAGCAATCTCAAGATTTTAATATTGCTCTAATAGAGCAGAAGAAATTCAAGAGCCAGCTATATTTTTGGCTAGGGTTCCTCAGTTATAAAAAAACTAGGAACTTTCCAGAGGCGCTCGGCTATTTCGAGAAGTTTATTGTGCAAGCAACAAGTGATATGGATCTTTTATTGCCTAAGGCCTCGTCATATTTGGCGGAGGTTAAGAGTGTCATGGGAGTGACATAGTGGTGCATGCGTAATTATCTTGTTTTGCGGAGTTAATTTTCCATGCAGGTGCTCGAGTAGTTCGCGCTTCTCCTCAATCGGCCCTTCTTCAAAGAGATACTTCGCATAGCGTTTGATATCCACAAACCCTTCTTTATTTAAAAAAGAGAGGACTCCTGATCGCTCAGGAGTCCCAGTCTCGTGTTCTACGAAGAGGGGAACGCACCTACTCGTCGTCTTCGCCGATCGACTCGTCCACGGCCAGAAGGCCTGTGGTTCTGTCCACACTGAGGATGTCGCCAGTGTCCTCGTCGACGATCGAGGTCGCGCGTACGCCGGCGGGCGTATCGAAAGAACCATCCGCTTCCAGTCCGGGCGGCTTTTGCCCGATCTTGTATCCGTCCATAGAGAACTTCCTCCATGCCTGCCTAAGATTTTTTTAGGGTGGCCTGATAACCGTATCACAAATTCGACGGTACAGCTGCGGGGAGCACGGAGTTATTTTGCGGGGTATATTGGTGGCAAGACCCTTCTTTATGCCATGACCACACCACGGCCCGCCGCCCCCAAAGCAGTATTAGATGAGGTGATGGAAGAATACGATAAAACACTTATCATTCCTGACCATAAGCCAGCTCCACAGTGGATGCTCATGCCCGTAGGATTGATCGGGGCAGGCAAGTCAACGGTTGTTAAGCCGCTGTCCGAACGTCTTGGTCTCGTCCGCATCGCGACAGATGAAGTACGTAAACGGCTCAAACTTCGTGGATATTCATACGAAGGTGCCCGAGATGTGTCACAAGCGCTTTCTACCAAATATTTAACCCTTGGGTATAGTGTGGCAGTCGACGCGAATACGGGGAGCCCGTTTGCGCTTCCGTACAACAAAATCAATCGCGAAGCATTCCCTGAGGTGCGACAGATATTCGTCCATATACATCCCCCTGTTGAATTCATTATCAACAAGCTTAGAAACTATCCGCATACGTGGCTCTTTGAGGACGGTGAGCACGCCGTCGAGCGGTTTCTCTTTTATAAAGAACAGTACAAACTTCCGGATATCAAATTTGCCTACACGTTTGATACCTCAAGAGACGACCTTCCAGTCCAGATTGAGGAAGGGATAGTGGCGATACAGAAAGCCTTGCGTGCTTGAGTAGCTGAAAAACGGGGACCAGCATCGTACGAGGAGAAGCGCTCGCGACCTCTTGCATACCCCAGGGGGTATAGGTATACTGCTTGTATATGAAGAAGAATAATCATAGCCAACTACAGGCCCATCTCGCGCGCGTGGAGGGGCAGCTTGCCGCAGTGCGCGACGCGCTCGAGCGTGACGACTGCTCGAAGGCTGCACGAACGCTCCTAGCGGCATCGCGTTCGTTGCATAGTGCGCGGGCATTCTGCATCACCGCCTTCTTGAGCGAGCGCGTGTATCCACGCGCCAAGACTGCCGACGCGACACTTCTTGCCGATGTGCATTCTTTATTAAAAGCGTAATGCTCTTATATCACTATGTTTTTTAACTCAGTGCCTACCGTTTCTGTGGACGACGCGTATCAAGGTAAGGATAAGCCAAATACCGCGTTTATTGATGTGCGAACGAGTGCCGAGTACGCTGCTGGCCATGCCGTTGGCGCTCGTAATGTGCCGCTCGACACGTTGAGCGACGCGCACGCTGCCGAGCTTGCGCCGCACGACGCGGTCTATGTCATCTGTCAGAGTGGTGGGCGTAGCGCTGCGGCCGCTGGCCTGCTCACGAAGGCGGGGGTCAAGGCTGTTAATGTCTCGGGGGGAACACTTGCCTGGCGGAGCGCGGGCTTGCCCATGGAGTAGTGCCCGCGATGCCATGAAGCCTCTCGATCATTCACAGAAGCCAGTCGTGGCCTCTTTCTTTGACTCGGCTACCAACACGGTCTCGCATGTTGTGTTCGACCCAGATACGCACGAAGCGGCAGTCATCGATAGCGTGATGGACTACGACTCGGCCTCTGGCCGCGTCTCCTTCGAAAGTGCAGAGAACATTATTGCGTACGTGCGCGAGCAGGGTCTGCAGGTGCAGTGGCATCTTGAGACGCACATTCACGCCGACCATCTCTCGGCGGCGCCGTACCTCCGAGCGGCGCTCGGCGGGAGGCTCGGTATAGGGAAGAACATCCTTGGCGTGCAGGAGATTTTTGGCAAGGTGTTCAATGCGGGGACAGACTTTGCTCGTGACGGGAGTCAGTTTGATCACCTGTGGGAGGA
>JBAYUT010000035.1:0-5809 GCA_041674945.1 Minisyncoccota bacterium
CATCATCAAGTACAACAAGCACGGCGCGCTCGCTTCTATCGAAGAGGGTGTTGCTGGCCTCGTACACGTGAGCGAGTTCACCTCGCCTGCACAGCTCCGCGAGACACTTGAGCTTGGTAAGACGTACCCATTCACCATTACCCTCTTCGATCCAAAAGATCAGCGCATGACCCTCACCTATAAGGGTGCAATAAAGAAGTAACGTTTAGCTAGAAAGAACGCCCGCGGCGCCTATGGCGCCGCGGGCGTTCTTGTACCCTTCTGTTGATTGACTTGCTCGCAGTGCGGCGCATACGTCCCTCAGAAGCACGTTCAGATCCAGACGAGCTTCACTTGCTTCAATCCCGCAGCAAGAACCGACAGGAGGCAATCGTGGTCAAAGTCGTCAAAGAGTTCGTTGTCGGCTCGTTGATGCTCGCCATCGTCCTGATCGCGACGTCGCGGATGAACAACCGAGTCTGGTGAGGAGGGGTCGTCCTCTCCAGCACCGAAGAAGACCTCGCGCCCGTGGCGAGGTCTTCTCTATTGCCTACTTCGTGTTCGCAAACATCGATGTTGCTTGTACACTAATACCGAAGTCTGACTTCGGTAGGTTACTTGCTTCGACGCTGGTAGGGAAAGGATTACAGTTTGTTTAAAAAACGAGGGCGGCACGATCCTATCGTGCCGCCCTTTTCGTCACTTTACTTCGGTGACTCATAGATTCGCTGTTGCGGCACCTTCACGACAAGCGTGTCTCCCACACCAATCTCGCCCGAGACGTAGACACTACCCACGACGCCCCGTTTACCAACCGCAGCCTTTGGGAAAGTGCTCGCGAGATCGGGTAGGTCCGGAAAACAGATCTGCATCGCTTCGCCGGGACCTGTGCACGGCTTGTTCTCTTCGAAGATGACGAGTACCGCCGTACGAATCTGAGTCCCTTTACGGAAGAACAGTTTCGTGCCCGATGGCAGTTCACTCCATCTTGGGATACCGCTTACGACGAGATTTTCGCCGAGACATCCGAACGGAATCGACGCAGGAAGGTCCATGGACCTCTCGATTTCTGCAAGATCTTCAACTGACACGGCTGAGAATTCTCGCAGGTTCGCCGTCTCGATCCCTTTCGGGAGACCAAACGACTGCAGCATCTTCTTGTCACGGATATCGCTCAGTCGGCGGCCCGCATGCCGATCGCCACGTATCCCTTTGCCGCAAAAGATGTGAATTTTTTCGACGGAGCGAGTCTCAAGCGCGCCACTCCCGTGCACCTCGGACACGATCTGACCGCGGGGACTCGTGATGAGCACCGCCTCCACCCGTCCCGTCATTTCAAACGCTGGAACTTCTTTCACTAATCGCCTCCTGTAGAATCAAAGATTTGTCCAAATCGAGCATACCTTATGGCGATCGAGAACACCACCAGCAGAGCCTACTGCTTCGTATTCGCAAACATCGTTGCAGCCTCGATTCCGTCTGCAGCAAATATCCGTGCGGCCTCAGCAGACTTTTTTAAAACTTTTTTAAGTATGGGTTCTTCGGCGGGCTTAAATTTGCCGATGACGAGCTTGATAACTTTTTCTTCTCCCACTACCTTCCTGGCCTGATTCTTCTTCCCCGCTGCGCTGATGCCAATGCGCAGCCGTGCAAAATCTTTCGTCTTGATAGCGCGCATAATACTCTCAACACCTTTGTGCCCGCCACTGCCGCGCCCAAACACCATTTTGATAGTGCCCAGAGGCAGGTCGAGGTCGTCGTGCACGACGAGCAGGTTTTTTGCCGCCTTGACCGACTTCACAAACGGCACTACCGCCTTGCCCGAGAGGTTCATCATCGTCTCGGGGAGAACAAGTGTCGCGCTCACCTCTTCGACGTCGCCCTTGGTGACGAGCGCGTTCGCTGTTTTATTAAAAACAAAGTCGTCGAGGCCAGCATTCTTCGCCACAAGCTCTACCACAAGCCTGCCTGCGTTGTGCCGCGTCTTTTCGTACTCTTTGCCTGGGTTACCGAGCCCAATAATCACGAGCGCCATGCAGAGAATCCTAACACAAAACCGCTAAAACTTGCGTACGATTTCAGTGCGCGTACAATGCGTGTATGAATGATACTTGGAAGGGTCTTTTGCGGGATCTTTTCATGCTTGCGCTCCTCATAATCGTTGTCGTCATCCCAATTCGGGTATTTATTATCTCTCCATTTATCGTTGACGGCGAATCGATGCATCCCACCTTTTCCAATCTCGACTATCTCATCATCGACGAAATAATCTATCGGTTTAAGGCACCGGCGCGCGGCGACGTAGTCGTCTTCCGCTATCCGAACGACCCCTCAGTCTTCTACATCAAGCGCATTATCGGTCTCCCCGGAGAGATCGTGGCTATCAATCATGGCGTGGTGAACATTGTGCACGAAGACGGCACCAGCACGGCACTTCTCGAGCCATACATCGTCAACGAGGATGCAACCTATACCAAGAAAACCACCCTCGGCGCCGACGAATACTTCGTCATGGGCGACAATCGCCCCCACAGCTCCGACTCCCGTGTCTGGGGCACCTTGCCACGCAAAAATATTATCGGCCGCGTCGACCTACGACTGCTCCCCGTTACGCAAGCAGGATTCTTCCCCGGTGTAGCACTCTATCCGCACGCAACCGCCACTACCACTGCCGTACAATGATGCGCACCTCTATCCCGGCTGAAGAACTCGTCACCAAGGTACGTGCGGTTGGTCAGTACTATGGGTTTGCTCCTCTCAGCACCCTTGCAGCTAAAGCGCGCGGGACCGCGCGGCCAGCGATTAACGAAGCCGAGCTGCACGCTGGCCTCACGCTCGACCCTACCGCCGAGACGGTCGCGGGCTTTTTGAAACAGTGTCGCAACGCGGTCTTCGCTCCCACACCGCGCCAGCCGCTCTTCCTGTGGCACACCAACATCGCGCACGGCCGCCCCGCACCCAAGAAGGCGACCGTCCAGTTCCATGCGCTCGGGGCCGACAGGGCGCTTGCCGACGCCGTAGTCATACGCGCGCTTATCGCCCTGGTGCGCGACCTCTTCCACACTGAGCCGACGGTGCGGATTAATTCGATGGGCGATAAGGAGACACGCGCACGATACGCGCGCGAGCTCGGAACTTTTTTCAAGAAGCGAGCCGCAACACTGCCCGAGGAGTGTACCAACTGCGCCAAGCAAGACGCCTTTGCGGCCGCCGAGCTCGCGATAGCGCGCGAGTGCGCCGAGGACCTCCCTGCACCCACCGAGCACCTCTCCGATGCAAGCCGCAAACGCTTTGAAGATTTGCTCGAGTACCTCGAGATGACCGAGACGCCGTACGAGCTAGCCCGCAACCTCATAAGCCGTGGCGGCGTGTGGAGTGACACCTGCTTTGAGATCACCGTACACGGGCAGCGCGTCGCATGGGGCTCGCGGTATAGCGACCTCGCTAAGCGGTACTTCCCGTCTGCCTCCTTCCCTGCGGTGGGCGCAGTGCTCCAGATCGCAAGCGAGGGTGGTGTCGTCAAGAAACCTTCAGAACCACGCCTGCGCTTCTCTTTCATACACATTGGCGATGAGGCAAAGCGCCTCTCGATACGTCTCGCCGAGGATTTCAAACGTGCACGAGTACCCCTCATTCAGAGCATCGGGCTTGAGTCGCTTACCGAGCAGATGCTCCTTGCAGAGCAGCGCCAGAGCCCCTATCTCCTCATCATGGGTCGCCGCGAGGCACTCGAGAACTCCGCAATACTCCGCAACTGCCAGACTCAGCAAGAAACGATCCTCCCCCTTGCCGGCCTCGCCGAGCGCTTGAAAGCCGTTGCGTAAGAGTAGGTAGACAATCCAGGGGCCAATATGTTATATTCTGACCAATGACAGCAGGAACACGCGTCGAGGTAGTCCGCGGGAAGAACGAGAGTTCTTCTGCGCTTATTCGTCGTTTTACCCGCCGCGCTCAGGACCTAGGTCTTGTACGCGAAGTACGTGACAACCGCTACTGGTCGCGCGCCCTCTCTAAGAACGTCGAGCACAAGCGCGCCCTCATCTCTAAGACCCGCCGTGAGAACTACAACGAGCTCGTAAAGCTCGGCAAGATAGACCCCGCAGCCAAGAAGAACGCCCGAGGCGCAAAAAAGAGCTAACGAATGGCCTCCGTTTCGATAAAGAACTTCACCCGCCAATCATCACGAGTTTGGGCGGGTTTTCCGTTTACCAAGATCGCGGAGGCCGTGTTGCCCGGCTGGGAGCTCTCTCTCGTCTTTGCGGGTGCAACGCGAGCGCGTAGCCTCAATCTACGCCTGCGCAAGAAGTCGTATGTGCCAAACGTGCTCTCCTACGCCCTCGGTAAGAAGAGCGGCGAAATTATTATCTGTCTTCCTGAGGTGCGACGACAGGCACCTCGATACGAGATGAGCGAGTCGCGTTTCGTACTGTATTTATTTATCCACGGTTTATTGCATTTGGCGGGGAGGGCGCATGGCGCTACCATGGAGCAATGGGAACAAAAACTTCTCGCAAGATTTGCGGGTTTCTCTGCGCGTACTAGCCATGTCACGACGCATCGCAACCGGCATCGACATCGGCACGCACCAGGTCAAACTGGTCGTCGTTGAAGAAGTTACCGAGAAGAGTGGCGCGCGCTCGCTCCACATACTCGGTACCGGCCTCGCCGAGAGCAAGGGCTTACGTCACGGCTATATTGTTAACAAGGAAGAGGTGGTCGCATGCATCCGCGAGGCCAAGCGGCAGGCCGAGGCCTCGGCGCGCGTACCTATCCGCACTGGCTTTCTCGCGGTGGGCGGCATCTCCCTCGACGAGACGCGCGCCACGGGTAGCGTTATTATCTCGCGCGCCGATCAAGAGATCACCGCGCTCGACCTCGAAAAGGTCGCCAAGGTGGCGCGCGAGGCAGCGGGGCCAGGGTTCCTCAATCGCTACGTGCTCCACAGCATCCCCCTTGAGTATCGTATCGACGGCAACAAGGTGCTCGGCGAGCCCATTGGCATGAAGGGTGTTCGTCTAGAGGTGGAGTATCTGTTCATCACCTGCCTCTCTCAGCACGAGTCCGTATTGGCCGAAGCGGTCGAAGAAGCCGACATTGAGATCGTTGACCAGATGGCCTCTCCGCTCGCAGGCTCCTACGTGCTACTCGATGGCGAACAGAAGATGAAGGGCTGCGTGCTCGCAAATATCGGCGCCGAAACTATTTCGATCGTAGTCTATGACGAAGGCATTCCCATTTCGGTAAAGGTGTTCCCCATGG
This sequence comes from Minisyncoccota bacterium, assembly GCA_041674945.1. GTDB lineage: Bacteria > Patescibacteriota > Minisyncoccia > Phycocordibacterales > Phycocordibacteraceae > C7867-001. The sequence goes on from JBAYUT010000035.1 coordinate 5,239, forward strand.
GCTCGAGCCACATTACCGACGACATTGCGCTCGGGTTCCGTATCTCGCTCGAGGAGGCCGAGCGCGTTAAGCTGGGGCGACTCTCCGGGCAAATGTATCCACGCAAGAAAGTCGACGACCTCATCGCGAGCCGCCTTGTATCTATGTTCTCCCTTATCGAGAAGCACCTCAAGACCCTCGCACGCAACGCACCGCTCCCGGCCGGCATGGTCATATCCGGCGGTGGCGCAGGTATCGGCAATATTACCGACGTGGCGCGGAGCTCGCTCAAGCTCCCCGCACGCCTCGCAGAGTTCCGGCTCTCAAGCGACACGAAAGTACGCGATGCCACGTGGGCCGTAGCCTACGGACTCGCCCTCTGGGGTCTTACCGGCGAGACGCTCGCTCCCAGGAAGAGCGTTGGTGCGCAGTTTAGTAAGTTCTTCCGCCAGTTCTTGCCCTAAAGCGTGAACCGTATTCGGTTCTTGTCAATATTTGCATATTGTCTGGCTCTGCTATCATTGCCCTTAACAGGCCTAATCAATAACTATGTCAAAACGCGTTGAACCAGAGATTGAGACATTCGCACGTA
>JBAYUT010000036.1:0-5459 GCA_041674945.1 Minisyncoccota bacterium
AACTCAACCGAGCGTTGCCCGAGTATCTTGAGCGATACAACACCACGCGACACCACTTCGGTCTGAACCTTTCCACGCCGCTTAAATACCTAAAGTGTTTCCAAGGTATTGATTAGATTACGCGCCTGTACCGCAGTAGTTCTGCTGCCGCTGGTCGGGCTCTGCAGCGCAGGCGAAGCAGCGCTGCTCTGGAGCATGCGCCACCGGTGGTCGCTCAGAGAGCGAAACATGCACATGGGCCATTTCACGCGCACGTGGCTTGGGCCGCTAATCTTCAAGCTACTTGGCACAGAGGTGGAGTATCGCGGGCTCGAGCACATCGCAGACAGCAAGAACTACGTGCTTGTAGCCAACCACGGAAGCATCCTCGACGTCGTCGCGATGCTGGTGGTGTGGTGTTTCCGCTTCATCAGTAGGCTGTCGGTGAAGCGGAGCCCGATTGGCTGGATGGGCAGACTGACCGGACAAATCTTCATCGACTACAAGAAGCGGGGCGCGTCGATGGACGTGATCCGCGCTGCAGTCAAGGAAGCGCCGGACTTCAACTTCGTCTTCTTCGGCGAAGGCACCCGGTCGCTCGACGGCACGGTGCAGGAGCTCAAGCTGGGCGCGATGAAGATTGCCATAGAGGGTGGCTACTCAGTGATACCGGTGCGCATCGACGGCGCATACGAAGTGCTGCCCAAGGGACCGTTCCTCGCCCTCAGGAGAGGCAAGAAGATCGTCGTCGCCTTCGGGGCACCAATACCGCCCGGCGACGACGCGGAGCTGCTCGCAGAACGCGTGCGCGAGGCAATCCTCGCGCTGTGAGCACGGCGCTCACGTGCCGAACGGCATTAACCGTTCATCAACGAAAACCGTTGGTGAGCGGTTTTCTCGTTATCTTCTGCCGCGCCCCCGAGCACCTAGCCCACCCTTCTTGGCAGCGGGAGAAACATGCTCGTGCGCTTTTTGTACTCGGCAAACTCTGGATTCTCTGCCATCTTCTGCTCGAGCAGTGGCACACCAGAGACCTTGAGGATCAGGAAGGTAATAGTGAGCGGGCCGATACCCGCATACGCACCACCCGCGACCGAGAGTGCGATAAGCCATATACCCCACCACTGTGTCACCTCGCCAAAATAATTTGGGTGGCGCGTGTAGGCCCAGAGCCCGCTCTGCATGAGGTGGCCTTTGTTCGCGGGGTTTTGTATAAACCGCGCGAGCTGCGCGTCGCCCACCACTTCAAAAAAAAACCCGACGAGCCAGACCGCAACGCCCACAACATCGAGCGCGCCGAGTGCGGAGCCACCGCTCGAATTGATATGCAGCACCGGCGTAGCGATGAGAGACAGTAGTACGCCCTGCAAGAGATACACTTGTGCATACGAGCGGAGGTAGAACCACTTGCCCCAATCCTTGCGCCACTGTGCGTAGCGATAATCCTCTGCCTTGCCCTTGTTGCGTGCGTAGATATGCGACGCGAGTCGCAAGCCCCACACGGTAACCAGCGCGTTCACCACAAGTTGCCGCGGCTCACTCGTACCCGAGAGGTAGAGCGCGGCCCACGCCATGAGCACAAACCCGAGGCCCCACGCCAGGTCTGCAACATCGTTACGCTTCTTGAGGAGTGAGACCACGAACCAGAGGCTCATGTACCCAAGAAGCACTGCGGCGAGGGCGAGGTAGTAGGTCACAGGCCGATTTTGCTTGCAATGAAGTACGTTACGGTCGAGACTGAGGCGGCAAGCACTGCGCCCCAAGCGAGGTCAACTATTGTTACCAAGAGCGGCCAATCTTTTGTCGTGGCGAGGCTGGTGAGGTCATAGGTGGCGTAGCAGACAAGACCGAAGAGTGCGCCCGCAAGCACTGCGTACGTCCATGAGCCCTTCTCCACGGCAGGCGTGATGACAAAAAACACGAGACCCACGATAAACAAGAGGTAGAAGATGATTGCCGCCGGCCAGTTGATATCACTCTTCATCAGGCAGCCAATCTGCTCTCGGTAGAAGTCCTTTGCCACCAGCCCAAGCCACACCATATCGATGGCAAAGAATACCGGGAGAGCGATGGCGTACAGTTTTATAAACATAAGAAATATGATTACGGAGCAATTTCTACCAATACTTCATTGCGACTCATCCATGGTGGCGTCCACGGCGCGTTGTAGCCGGCATAGGCAACACCCCCTTTCGCCACGACGCCGTCACGGGCAAGGAGCGAGAGTAGTTTTTCTTGCATCTGCTTCACCCGCGCATCTGAGCGATACCAAGAGAATTGCATCACGGCGAACCTCTTAGCGGGTACCGCTACGATCTTAACGCGCGAATCATCTGGCGTTGGCAGTGTCTCCATGGTGTATGAGCGAGGCATACCGAAGGATATGATCTGCGAATCACCCTCCTCAGTCGCCACTACCGGCGCAGTCATAGCAATACTCTCTGAAACCTTTTGCGCTACTACCGGAGCAGTCATGGCAATACTTTCTTTCTTCGTGTTACCCCCAAAAATATACCCAGCCACAATGCTAAACCCGGTACTCAGAGAATCTCCCTGCGAACCCTGCACGGTTGTCTGCGCCACGATGTGTGCCGGATACTCTCGTATCTCGTACCCATCCATCTTTTTTTCTACGGTATAGTCCGCTTGCTCTACATCAGAACCAAAAAAACCTGCCGCAGACCAGAGCAGTACAAGCGCGACGAGCGCTATAAGTATATTGAGCATTTTTTTAAGCATTGAGATACGTAATCGTTAATTGCAAACCGGTAGCAAAGGTACCCCAGAGCAGGTACGGTAGGTTGGCGTACACTACCCAGCGCAGTTCGGGTGCCGCGTGCCAGAGCGCGTAGAGCGCCCACACGAGCGTGCCGACGACGAGCAAGATATCGACTGCGGCAAGGAGATTGTTCTTAAGGCCAAACTGTATGGGAGTGAAAGCGGCGTTGAAAACGAGATTGAGCGCAAACGGCAATGCCACAATCCACGCGAGCTTGCCGATGAAGGCTCGATAAAACACCGTACCGAAGGAGACGGCAATAATCGCGTAGAGCACTGTCCACACAGGTCCAAAGAGCCAGCTCGGTGGCGCCCAGGTTGGTTTGATAAGTGTTGAGTACCAGTTGTAGGTGTTGCTCTCCATGTGCTTATTCTACTCTGCTCGGGGGTGCCACAGGCACGAAGATCCATGCGGCAAGGTAGGCCAAGAGGAACGCGCCCGAGAACAGGAGACCAAAGAACACCAGGCGCACAATAACCGGATCAATATCGAAATATTCTGCGACCCCTCCCGCCACTCCGGCAACCACACGGTCGGTGCTCGAACGGTAAAATTTTCATAGGTTCATTATAACGCTGTGTGCAACAAATGCCGAATGGCTCAACGCCTTATTACAAAATTGAGAACCCCGCGCGATGGCCAGTGCCATCGTGCGGGGTTGCTTCTACAGAACGGACCTACTGGCGCCGTTCCCACGTTCGCAGAAACCGCCAAAGCAGTCTCTGGCAGAGCTCGATCGACCTCTGCAGGTCGCCGAGCCGGAGCTGGTCGAGGTCGAGGGCGCTGAGCTGGTCGCCACCCTCGTCACGAGCGCACCGACGCTCTACCACGAGCCCGTACCTGACGAGCGCCGAATCGATGACGCTGTCCAGGTACGCGAGCTGGCTCGTGGCGCGCAGCTGGTAGTGCGGCCGGGCCACCGCGGGAACGGCGCTCTCGGCTTGGGCGATTTCGCTGCGATAGCTCAGCCGAACCCGTCTTGCGGTGACCAGCGCCTTATTGACATCACACTCCATCCCAATCCCTCCTTGTTCTAGTTTTCAGACTACTTTGTAGCACACTTCACCCAGTTTGCAATACCTGGACGAGTGACGTGGTCAACGCGATTCACTAAGAAAGTGCCCCAAACAGAAAATCCGCCAATGGCAGACTCTCTGCCATTGGCGGACGGTACCTCCTTTATTGCTCCTCTCTTGGGCGCGCTACTCTGAGATGCGCTCCGATTGACGTGACCTTCGACGGCCTTGGCGTTACCGCTTTGTGCCGCTCTCCCAGGCGCTCTTGTAGTCGCCGCGTTATGGTCACCACCTTCTCCAGTGCAGCGACAATCTCGGCGAGGCGGTCGGCGCTCACCTGCAACAGCTTCTCGTCTAGTTCTGTGTCAGGAATGCACATCTTTCGCGCGATCGCGTTGTGGGTCTGTTTTGCGACCGCCATCATCTCGCACGCCAGGTCTGATGGGATCCGGCCTTTGCGCTGTGTCGGGATTTTTGCTTTACATCCCTTCTCCTTGATCACCTGCCGCGCCCGTTCGAGGGTGAGCCCTACAAGCAATGGCGCGACAGCCTTCATTTCGGCTTCTGGGTATTTCTCGAGCTCGAGCGCCACCTTGGACTGCAACCGTTCCTTCTCAGGAAGTCGCGGATTGAAGAGCTCTACTACCTCGTCGGGCAGCCTCCCTATCCGGAGATAGCGGTTGACGACGACCTGACTGATACAGATCTCGTCTGCGAGCTCCTGCTCGGTAACCGGCCCGCCCTCGGAGTAGAGCGCATACAGTCTGGTGACCGCATGTACCCGCTCGTACAGGGTCAGATCGTTACGGTGCAGGTTCTCAGCGAGCGCTTTCCGATACGTCGCCTTGCGGTCGGGCCTGGTGACGACATTACAAAGCAGCTCGATGCCCGCCTTCAGACAGGCTCTCCATCGGTACTCGCCGAAGACCAGCTCGTAGCGGCATCTGCGCGAGTCTGCCTGTTGTTCTTCTGAAGTGAGTTCGAAAACCTGAACGGCTTCGAGCTGTCCTTCGTGGGCAATACTTTTGGCAAGCTCTTCGATGCGTACTTTGAGAAAATAGGTTCGTGGCTGTCCCTCCGACCTCGGCCTAATAAGCCTGGGGTCGATGAGTTGCGGCCTCTCGATCGCTGATTGAGGCATCGCCCTCCCTCGCATCCCATGCGTGTCTTATGAGAGATTCACGGCTTATTTGGGTTCGACCAATGTGCTGGCCTGGCACCAGCGTAACATCAACGCACCACCACGCGCTACTGCAGTAACGCGGGAAGCTGTCCCGACCGGTAAAACGCCTCTGCAAGCCCGCCAAACGAGTAGTTCACTCCCCCCACCGTGACCGTAGACCCACCAGCCTGTGGAGCGGGCTTGGGCACCGAGCCGGCAAAGCCAAGATTAAATATAGTCGCCACAATCTCGGGCCGATCAGAAATGTCGTACCCCGCACGCTGCCACTGCGCTAAGACCTCCTTAATAAAAAGAGCGGTGTAGAGATACGAGTAGTAATGATCCTTCTCGTTGGTGAGCCGGTTAAAGAGTGCTTCGTCGCGGTCTGCTCCGGCCGGGTACGCAATGAGCCGCGCATACCCTTCCCCAGGGTAGAGTGGCGAGGACGGGTCGCTCGCATGCGCCTCGATGGCCGCTGCGGTCTCTTGCTTAATACCCGAGACACCGAGAGAAAACTTCGATA
>JBAYUT010000037.1:0-5354 GCA_041674945.1 Minisyncoccota bacterium
AAACGGTGACGGCCAACCTTGCCGAGGTCGTAACGCTCTACCGCAAAGAGTGACTGCACAAAGTTCTTCGCGTTTTCAGAGGTGACAAGGTCTCCATCGCGCATGCGGCGGTGGATCTCGATGTACGCATCCTCGACAGACTTTGCTTCGTCGTGCGCAAGCGTGGCCTGCATAGCAGCGAGTGCGAGTGGCTCGTCTTTGAAGTGCTTCATGAGGTCTTTACCAAGGCCACCACCGAAGACCGTGAGGAGCTGGCTTATAGGGAACTTACGCTTACGGTCAATCTTTACAAAGATTGCACCATCGGCCTCTGAGTCGACTTCGATCCATACGCCACGAAGTGGGATAATCTTGGCGCCGAAGTACGGCTTACCGCGGAGAAGCTCTGAGACGAAGAAGGCACCGAACGAGCGGGCGAGCTGCGGCACGATAGCGCGCTCAACACCAGAAACAATGAACGACCCGTGCGGGGTCATGATAGGCATGTCAGCAAGGAAGAGCTCCTGCGACTTCTCGGTACCGAAGGTCTTGTTGACGAGCTTAATGGTGGCACGTATTGGCGCCTCGTAGGTGCGCATGTTCTCACGAGCAAAATCTTCGTCGTATTTAGGAGCGCCAATCTCAAACTTCTCAAACTGGAGCTCGAACTTCTTACCCGAGTAGTCGGTGATAGGAGAAAACTCCTTAAAAAGCTCGGCAAGGCCGTTGGTCAAAAGCCAATCAAAAGAGCCCCGCTGATGGCCGACCAAATCTGGGAAGTCGACTCGTGGGGCCCGGAACGCACCGAAGGTCTTTTGAACGAGGTTTTTGTGCATGTGGTTGGCGGTGAGGATTTGTTAATGGGTTTCGAACGTATATAAATGCAAACGCACGGACAAAGGCGCTAACTCGCTTTGGCGTTTTCTTGATTCCCGTATGTGTCTGTCGCGCCCGGCCCTCCGTAACTTACTCGTATCTCGTACGGCTACTGTAGCATCCTACCCCTTTGGGGCGCAAGCACCCGTTTGTCCACACTCCGGGGTGGGTAGGAAACGGCAGTACTTTAGGCCCCCCATGGGGGATAAGCAAGCTTCCTCCCTGCGCTCGCTCGGAAAATGATATGAGAATCTCATTTTCGCTCGCTCGCTTGGTAGTAAAAAGGGGGTCCAGGAGCGCGTACGCTCCCGGACCCCTTCACCCTACGCAGTATCCGCAGGTTCAGGGCGCCCCGCGCCTACGGACGCCTTCGCCCGGGTATCCGTCCGTGCTCGTTCGCCCGCATTCGCCTGAACCGCGCTGGTTCGCCCCCCAGACCCGAACTTGCTCCTTCGTTGCTTGCGCCACGCTTCGTCTCTGTATCGCCGCAGGCGTGCTGTACAAACGGCGGAAAATTGTGGCTATCTCTTTTTCGCTAAGCTTCCTATCGCTCATCTTCCTTCCTCTACCCGCCCCTCTTTAGACTGGTATGCCCTACGACAAGAGACACTTCTCGTGTCGCTCGTGTATCATACCGAATAATCCGCGCTTGTCAACGGCTAGACTCACTTCCTCTCGCGCCAAGCGTCGATGTTGGCGTGGTGGCCGGTCTGGAGGACTTTGGGCACTTTATAATTCTTCTTTTTGTATGAAATGGTCTCGGGGCGGGTGTAGACCGCGCTCGAGGCGACGCGGCGCTCCTCTACCGAAGTGTCTTTGCCAAGCACGCCAGGCAAGCGGCGCGTCACTGCGTCGACTATCGCCATGGCCGGTAGCTCTCCGCCTGTATAGACGGCCTCGCCGACTGCAAACTCCTTCAGGGGCGCGAGCGTTTTGATGATTTTCTTCGCGCGCTCGTCGATACCCTCGTATCGCCCACAAACCAGCACCACGTCCGTGCACTTGGCGAGCGCGTCGGCATCTTTGTTCGTAAACTGTTTACCGCTCGGGCTAAACCAAATAACGACTGGCTTGGCCTTCTTGCCTTTCAATGCTTTCTCCACTGCTTTAATTACTGGCAGAGCCTGCATCACCATGCCGGGCCCGCCGCCATACGGGCGATCGTCTACTTTTTTGTATGCGCCCTCAGGCGACTTCCCTTTTGGAATAATCACAAAGTCGCGCGGGTTCTGATACGTTATTAAAATCTTCTTGTCCGCGCGAGCACGACCCAGTATCGACGCGCTCAAGTATGCATCGCAAGCTTCCTGAAATAGAGTGATGAGGTGAAATTTCATAAATAACGAAAGGTGGTTACGAGAATCGAGTCTCACAGGCTGTCGAGCCGAGAGGAGCAGATTTTTCAGCAGAAAAATACTGCGCTCGATTCGAGTAACTATCTTGAGTGAGATTAGAGCTCATCAACGACTTGATCGACCGTCTTGGGCGCGTCGTCGCGCTTGCCGCCCATCGGCTCGTTGATCTTGAGGTTGACGCGCGCATTGCCCTTCATCCCCACTATGCGCAAAAGGATACGCAATGCCTCGGCGGTCTTACCGCTCTTGCCGACTACTTTGCCCATGTCCTCGGGATGCACGGTGAGTGTGAGGAGCACGCCCATCTGGTCTATGACGCGGCCAGACTCGACCGCTTCTGGATGGTCGACAAGGGCCTTCACTGCATATTCGAGAAATGCTTGATCTGGTTCCATAGCGGGATATTTATAGTTAGTGCGCCATATGGCGCGAGAGTATTAAGCGGCTGGCGCTTCCTCAACAACTGAGGCCTCTTCTGCGGGAGCTGCTTCAACAGCTGGCTCAGCCTCGGCTACCACTTCTTCTTCAGTTGGCATTGGAGCCTCTTCGACAGATGCCCCTTCTGCTGGAGCCTCTTCAACTACCGGAGCGGCTGCTGCGGCCTCCTCGGCTGCCTTTGCATCCTCAGCGGCTTTCTTCTCCCCCTCCGCTGCCGCTTTGGAGGACAGGTCGGCCTCTTTAGCTGCCTTCGCATCAGCTTCTGCCTTTGCTGCTGCGGCGACAGCTGCCTCGTCGACCTGGACGGTCTTCTTAGGAAGTGCGTTCACCTTCTTGCCCTCGATAACCTTCTGATTAATAAGGAGATTGCGAATAGAGTCGGTTGGCTGGGCGCCCATAGCTATCCAGTGCTTGACCTGCTCTGCATTAAGGGTAAGCGCCTTGCTGCGTGGATTGTAGGTACCCACCTGCTCGACAATGTTACCCGCCTTTGCGGCGCGCTCCTTCTCCAAAACTACAATGCGAAAAGCCGGATCGTTGGCCCGGCCAATGCGCTGAAATCGAATCATCAACATGTAAGGGACTATAGCAGAACCCCATTTATATTGCTAGAGTAACCTAAATGTCAGATACAGAACTCCTCGAAGGCCCTATCGCCATGACCCGCAAAGGGTTTGGCTTTTTTGTCGTAGGGGAGGACAAAGAGGACCTCCTCATCCCGCCCGAGTACACCAACCACGCGCTCTCAGGTGATCTCGTGAGGGTGGCTCCTGCCGGGATGTACCAAGACCCTTCGGGCCGCATGCCCGCCCGAGCCTCAGGCAAGGTGGTCGAGATTATCTCTCGAGCCCGCGAGACCTTTGTTGGCGCTCTCATCGAAGAGGAGGGCAAGACAATGCTCGCGCCTGATTACAAGAAGATGCATGTGCCTGTGCTCATCACCGACACCAAAGGCACCGGCACCGGCTACAAAGTACTCGTGCGCCTCACGGGGTGGCAAGACGGCGCACCCTACCCCGAGGGCGTTGTTGAGGAGGTTATCGGTAAGGTCGGCGAGCACGATGTCGAGATGCGCGCACTTGCGCTCGGCGCCGGCTTCTCAAGCAGCTTCCCTCCTGGTGTTGAGGCAGATGCGAAAAACCTCGAAGAGCACGGTCGCACGATGCTCGCTGAAGAAGCTACGGCGCGCATCGCACGCAACCCTCGCGCCGACTTCCGCGGTGTGCCCACCTGCACCATCGACCCCTTCGATGCCAAAGATTTCGACGACGCCCTTTCGGTGCGCACTTTGCCCGACGGCAAGATAGAAGTTGGCGTGCATATTGCCGACGTCTCCTTCTTTGTTAAGCCGGGCACCTCGCTCGACAAAGAGGCCGTTGAGCGCGCCACCAGCGTGTACTTGGTCGACCGCACGATACCTATGCTCCCAGAAGTATTGTCGAATGACCTCTGCTCACTCAAGCCAAATGAAGACCGCCTCGCGGTCTCAGCAGTCTTCACTATGGACGCTGAGGCCAATGTTCTCGATGTCTGGTACGGCGAGACCGTCATCCACTCTGATCGCCGCTACACGTACGAAGATGCGCAGAAGACTCTCGACACGGGCGCAGGCGACCTACACACTGAGCTTGCTACCCTGCTCGCCCTTTCTAAAAAAATTCGTGCTCGTCGACAGGCCAATGGTGCCATAGAGTTTGATACGCCCGAGGTTAAAATAGAACTCGACGCCGCAGGAGTGCCCATCGCGGTACACCTCAAGGTACGCATAGACACCAACCTCTTGATCGAAGACTTCATGCTCCTCGCTAACGAATCAGTAGCGAAGCATTTAGCGAAACTCACCGAGAAGGGAGGTCGCAGCTTCGTCTCGCTCTACCGCATCCACGATGCGCCCGACGCCGACCGTATCGAAAATCTCGCAAACCTCCTGCGCATCATGGGCTACCATCTCAAGATAGCAGGCGGCAAAGTCTCTGGGCCAGAACTAAACTCTCTGCTTGAGCAGACCAAGGGCAAGCCCGAAGAATATTTGGTAAAGACCGCCACCCTACGCTCGATGAGCAAGGCCGTGTTCTCCACGCGCAATATCGGGCACTTCAGCCTTGCCTTCGGCGCGTATACCCAATTCACCTCACCGATACGTCGCTATCCTGACATCATCATCCACCGCTTAGTTAAGTCATTTGCCGGCGGCGAGAAGGTTACTGAAGAAGAGATGGACGGCTTCGACAAGCTCGCACTCCATGCTAGCGAACGCGAGGTGGCTGCCGCAAGCGCCGAACGCGACTCTATCAAGATGAAGCAGGTCGAGTACCTTGCGGGCCGCATTGGCGAAGTGTTTGAAGCGGTCATCTCCGGTGTGACCGACCGCGGTATCTATGTCGAGCTCAATGAGACGCATGCCGACGGCATGATCCTCGTGCGCAATGTGGGAGATGATTATTTTGAATACGATGAGAAGCACTACCGACTTGTCGGCCGCCGCACGCATAAGACCTTCCAGCTCGGCGACCCTATCAAGGTCAAACTCACTGCAGCACGTATAGCCGAAAAAGAGTTGGACTTCGTGCCGGCACAGTAACGACAGATAACTTAGTAGTCGTTTGTCTGGGTAGGCAATGTGCTGAGGTCGAGACGCAGGGCTTTCTCAAGCGTCGCTGGAGCCACCGCATAGAGCAGTTGTCTCGCTTCAAAGTCGGTCGATTC
>JBAYUT010000038.1:0-5262 GCA_041674945.1 Minisyncoccota bacterium
GAAAGGAATATCAAGTCGATTTACTCTTGCGAGTAAGAGAGATTGTGTTTGTCTCTAAACAACACACGGAAGCCGGATAACGTAACCCGGCGGTCGCTTGAAGGCCACACGTGAGCCTTCAAGTGGGAGCAGAATAGGCGGAACAACACAGCGCGCATTTCTATTTAAAATACTCAAGACAAAGCACCCGAAAGGGTGTTTTTGTGCGTGTTTCGGTGTAAGCTCGGGAGAGAAGTAACTACTATGGAGGTATGAGCTTATGTGTGGAACCATTGCTCCACGACAGCGCGATATGATTGGAGAGCGCTGTGACGGCTATCTGGCGGAGTGTATTCGAGAGGGGCCGCCGCACGACGTGCACATCATCAAGACGCCAGAGGGTCAGTACTACCGCTGGGAACCAGACTGGAAGTGTGATTGCTTCTGTTGTCGCGAGGAAGACCCGCAGGATCACTGTTACCTGCTTTGTGCGATGGAGGAACAAGAGTACCTCGAGCTTACGGCAGGAGATGTGTGTGCGGAGCAAGGGCAGACCTAGCGGTCTGCCCTTTTCGTATACAAAATCGAACGCCCCGTGCACCGCCCCGAAGGGAAGTGCACGAGGCGTTGGGGCTACTGCGGCTCGACGTAGCTCGACCACATCTCAAGGCGCTCACGCGTCTCAGGGAAGTGGGAGGCTACCATCTCCGCAATGTCGTCCTTCGCTTTCCATAGCGCGAAGAGCGACCTGTCGGGGAAGGAAAACCGATCCTCTTCGGAGGAGCGCCAGCGCCACGTGCGCATTGGGTCGAGTCCGTCGATCTGAAGAAAGGCGGCGCGCCACTGCACGATGCCGAATCGGACGTAGAACTTCTTTGGAACTTCACCGATTTTCGCCAGATCTGCATGATCGAACGCGAAAACAGGCGTCCCGTAGGAGATGCAGACCTCCTGCACCAGCCGGTTCATCAGTTCGTTGATAATCGCGGCTTGACGGTCGCGCTCGCGTGCGCCCGCAACAATCGCCTCTGCACTTAGTTTAGTCATCTCAGTCTCCCTCGTGCTCGCGCACGATTAGCGAGCGTCGCCGCTCGTCTGGTTTGTGAGCACTCGCGTGCCAGTTATGAGGTGTCGCCACCTCGGGACTCGTTTCCATACTCAATATACACCAATTTGCTCATTTGTAAAGGCTCTGCTCATTATGCCCCAAACCCCTAAAACGCCCTGCGTTTTAGGGGTTTGAGCAAGCGTTTGTCCCTGTCGTTGACACCCGTCCGTGTTCGGGTACAGTCAACACCGGACCAATCAAACGAGAAGGGAGTACAAGAGCCTATGAGTGGAAACGTTTTGAAGCGCAATGCGCTTCTTTCTGCCTTCAACAAGGCCGGGCTTGATGATTTCGCGAGAGCGCTCATCGAGCTCGGATTCGACGTGTATGCCTCGCAAGACACTTCGCCGCACCTCGTCGCAAGCGGTGTCTATGTGCAAGACGTCGCGCCCACCGACTCGCCCGGGGACGCGGCAGAGCTGAGGCGGCTCGGCATCCCGCGCTTCGATCTCGTCTACGTCGATCTCTATCCACTCGAGGAGGAGATCGCGCGAGAGGGCGCCACGCTGGCGTCCGTACTCGAGAAGACCGATATCGGCGGCCCGACCATGCTGCGTTCGGCGGCAAAGGACCGGCGCATCGTCCTCTGCAGTCCCGACCAGTTCGCGATTACGCTCAAGTACCTCCGCGGCGACTTCGCCAACATCGACAATGTCGATGAGCGGTTCATCTCGCACCTCGTCGCGGTCGCAGAAGAGATGCTCGCAGACTACTGCCTCGCGTCCTCCGAGTTCCACGCAAACATCGCTGCCGACGTGTGGGACGAGATGGAGGCTGCGTAGCAGCCAGCGCATGTCGCAAGGGCTCCGGACATTTGTCCGGAGCCCTGAGTTTTTGCACTCGTAAACCCCTAAAACGCCCTGCGTTTTAGGGGTTTAGCGTCTCCACCAGTGCTACTATTTTCATATGACCAAGCCTAAGAGTAAGCCCAAGAGCAAGCACAAGGGCCCGGTCCTCGCCGCCATCCTTACTGCGCTCCTTGCGGGCGGCTCGCTCGGCGGGTACAAGGTCGTGCAAGACAAGAGTGCCGACATCTTCGAGAGTAGCGTGCACCACGTCATGCAGGTGGTCGACGGCGACACGCTCGACATCGAGGTCGAGCGCCGCATCCGCCTCCTTGGCATCGACGCGCCCGAGCGGGGCACCTGCTATTTCGAGGAGTCGAGAGCCGCCCTCAAGGCCCTCGTCGAGGGCAAGGATGTTCGCATCGAGAAAGATGTTACCGGAGCCGACCGCTACGACCGCCTTCTGCGCTACCTCTATCTCCCATCAGAGAGGTCCGAAGAGGACGACATCTTTGTCGACCAGTGGCTGGTAGAGCAGGGGTATGCGCGGGTACAGAGCATCGCCCCCGACACCCGCTACCACGACCTGCTTGCGCGCGCCGAGGCCGGCGCGCGTGCAGCCAAGAGGGGCATGTGGAGCAGTGCCTGCAAGTACCTTGCCGAGTACCAGAGCGCCGTCTCCTTGCGAGAGCGGGGCAGTGAGCCACCAAGTGCCTCATGCATCATCAAGGGCAATATCTCAGAGAAGGGGTACGGCAAGCAGTACTTCCTCGAGGGCTGCCCCAACTACAACCGCATTAAGGTCGACCCACGCAAGGGCGAGGCCTTCTTCTGCACCGAGGCCGCCGCGACCTCGGCGGGCTTCACCCGCTCCGCCTCTTGCGACACAACGTTTTAGCTCCGGCGAGGTCTGTTTTGAAATTATAGCGGTAGAGCCACTGCGCTTAGCAAAACTGTTGAAAGCGGTACAATAGCCGTATGCAACTAATTTCTCAAAGGATATTCACGGTTGAGCTCAAGCGTTTAAAGCAACTGGCGCTTATGGCGACTTATTCTTTCGATCAAACTAGCAAGGCTCTTATTGACGAGACCAGAAAGCCGGAATTTAATAAAGACCTGAAAATAGTCTTAAGTAAGAGTTCTGGCGATTCAGCAGAAACCTATCAAATCCTCAGAAGATTAAAGTCGCAGGCGCCCCGATATCTTCAAGAGCTTCTATTTACTAGGTCCATTTCCGCCTTGGAAGTATTTTTAATAGACTCAATTAGAGAACTAGAGCGAGTCGTTCCGGAAAAGCTAAAAACGCAAGGCCCTATTTCTTATACTCGCGAGCAAATTTTATCGTTTGCGAGTATGGACGACTTGCAGCGTTCCCTTATAGACCAAGACTGTAGACAGCTTTCGTCCGGAGGTTTTCAGGAGATTACAACGTTTTATAGGAGCAAATTCCAAATCGATTACAGGTCGTTACATCCTGGGATTAATGTTCTTAACGAATATCACGATCGTCGACACCTTCTTGTGCATAAACTTGGTCAAGTCGATGATGGCTACCGGCATAGATATAGCTCAACAGCCAAATTGTTGTCCGTAGATATGCCTTATCTTATTGAAGTCATTGATAACCTATTAATTTTTTCGGAAGAGCTAAACACGAAGATTGCTAAGGAGCTCTTCGGAATTAAATCGCCCCCAGCTCCTGGAATGAGCAGAAATCTATACGTTTTTGACATAAAAGACTCGGACACATTACCAGACTGTCTCAAGCCAGCTTACCAAGTACGGAGAGGTGCAAATGCAGTTAGTTTAAGTTCATTGTTGCTTAATAGCTCAATTCAACATGGACGATTCAGGACGGTTTTGGAAGGAGACGTTGAGGTCATGGATTTATATGCGAAAGCAATTTACCGAGCACATGTGACCGGGAAGTTAAAAGTGAGGTTTGCTAATCCGAAGAAGCTACATAAATTATTTTTCCCAAATAAGAATCGAGACAAATGGATACAGGCAGCTCCCCATGACACTCAATAGATGCGCGTGAAGTTTAATTTGGGCCGCAAGCGCCCACTCGCCAAAGCCAATACCTAAGCCAACCTCCACCGCACAATTTTGGACCCAGCGCCGACGAGTTGCGTAGCAAGGGTAGCCCTTGCTACGAAGTCTGCTCGCGTCAGCCGGTCCGCCGTGTATGCTATTGTCTTCGCATAGTATGAAGATTAAGATTCCCGAACTAGAGCGATTGCTCGTTGAAATCCTCTCCGCAAAGTTCTATGCCACAGAAGAAGCAGAGAAGATTGCTGAAGTATTGATGTACGCAGAACTCGCAGGCAAAGACACTCAGGGCGTACTTAAGCTCATTGGCTCAGAGCCAGCGCAGGGCATCAGATCGGCGTATCCAGCAAAAATAACTAAAGAAACGAAGGTCTCGGCACTGATTGATGGCGGGCGAGCGGCTGGCCCGTTATCTGCTCAGTTTGCTGTTGACGTCGCTATCCGTATCGGCAAAGCAAATGGGTTTAGCATCGTTGGGTTACATAATACGTATTCCAGTGTCGGAGCTATTGGGTACTACGCCAAGAAGATGGCTAGTGAGGGCCTTGTGGGGATAGTGTTCGCAAACTGCCCGCGGAGCGTTGCGCTCGCAGACGCGTTGGAGCTGGTGTATGGAACTAATCC
This sequence comes from Minisyncoccota bacterium, assembly GCA_041674945.1. GTDB lineage: Bacteria > Patescibacteriota > Minisyncoccia > Phycocordibacterales > Phycocordibacteraceae > C7867-001. Next base: position 4,549 of record JBAYUT010000038.1, read on the forward strand.
CATGGCATTTGGCTTCCCAACAAATGAGTTCCCGATCGTTTTCGATATGTCGACGGCAGCTATCACGTGGTACGGCCTTGTGCGAGCCAAGGCTCTTGGCCAAGAGTTGCCAGACAATGTCGCAATCGACGCTAATGGTAACGTCACGACTGATCCTGAGGCGGCGATGGACGGTGCGATATTACCGGAAGGGAATTCACACAAGGGCACTGGCCTCGGTATGGTAGTAGAGCTTCTCGCGGGTGCATTGACGGGAGCGAGTTTTGTATTCGATAAGGGCGACGCTACAGACGATTGGGGCACGTTGTTTATCGCCATCAATCCTGATCTCCTCATCGGCACCGAGCAGTTCAAGAAAAACTCTTCTGAGCTTGTGCGCAAGGTTAAGAGTAAAAAGACAAAGAGTGGCAAAATTCCTCACATTCCCGGGTACGATACTGAACTCCGCGTAAAGAAAATCATCGATGCGGGAGTGATTGAGATTGAAGATGAAATTCTGAAGCAGCTACGTGCTGCCGTTGGTGAGTAGGCAGCAAGGTCCATACGTAAGTCCACCACCACCGCACAATATCCGCCCCACCCCCGCCGTGGGCGTAGCAAGGGTAGTCCTTGATATAAATCCGCTTCTGGCGGTGAGCGTAGGGTAGAATGGTCGCATGATCGAGCGCCCAGCTGCCAGTGAGAAAGAATCAAAAGGAGCGGATTTTGAATTGC
>JBAYUT010000039.1:0-4001 GCA_041674945.1 Minisyncoccota bacterium
ACCGTACCCTCGGACGCGTGGCGAGCGAGGCTGCACACGCGCTGCTCGGCAAGCGCTCGGTGCACTTCGTTAAGAACCAGGCCCTCCCGGTAACCGTCACTATCACCAATGCCTCGAAGATGCACCTCCCTAAGCGTCGCGTAGAGGGTAAGACGTACCAGCACTACACCGGCTACCCGGGTGGTCAGCGTGAGGTGAGCATGGGCATGATGATCGACAAGAAGGGTATTGCAGAGGTGGTCAAGAAGACGGTTGACGGTATGATCCCTCGTAACAAGCTCCGTGCACCTCGTATGAAGAATCTTATCGTTAAGGCATAAATTTATGGCAACCACTTTTATCACTGCAGTAGGACGTCGCAAGACCTCAAGCGCGAGCGTGCGCATGAGCGTTGCGTCTAAGTCGAGTGTCGTTATCGACGGCATGACGCCAAAAGAATATTTCAAGACAGACGTCCGCACTAAGATCGCTGAAGAGGCGCTCGCCATGGCCGAGAGTGCAGAGCACTACGAGGTGAAGGCACACATCGAGGGCGGCGGTATCGCCTCACAGGCAGATGCGCTTCGACACGCTATAGCACGCGCGATAATTAAGGCAGAGCCAAACACACGCGCAAAGCTGAAGAGCGCTGGCTATCTCACCCGCGACCCACGTGCCAAGGAGCGCAAGAAGCCAGGCCTTGTGAAGGCTCGCAAGCGCAAGCAGTGGTCAAAGCGTTAGTGCTAACAAAAACACCCTCGAGCGAGGGTGTTTTTGTTTGGGTACAAAAAGAGCCCGTAGGGAGGAGGATATCTCCTCTCCCTACGGGCCGTGTGCCTACTGTGGCATGACTCTGCAGCAAAGTGCGGGGTCCTGCTCCGCCCAGATTCGAGCCGCCTTGTCTCGCTCCTTGGCGGGCATGAGGGTGACCCCTTCCTCCGCGAGCGCGCGGAGGGTACGGTAGCCCTCCCGCTCGCACCCGATGGAACAGGCGATAGCGATGTCCACTTGCTCGGTGCGGCGTTCCGCCGCAACTCGTACCACCACCCCCGAGGGAGTAGTGAGGTAGTCGCCCTTGGTCGCTGGGGCGAGTGCTCGCACCCGCGCGGCGAGCCTGAGCTGCTCGACCTCTTTCACGTCGACGCTCTCCGCTCTCGGGGGGAGAGTGGCGAAGGTGAGCGCCGCAAGCACACCGATAGTTAAAAGCAGGCCATTGACGCCCCACGAAGTTCCGCGCGCGTACCATGTTTCTTTCGCAGACATTTCCTTCACAAAGAACATCCTTTCCCACACTCAGCAGTGGGCGCCTCCTTTCTCCGGCCACGCGGCCGATGATGCATGTAGTGTGACATGATACCAACGTGTCGTCAACGGAAACCGCCTACGAACCGACCAGGTAATACCTAGTCGGTCTACTCCTTTGCCTCGGTGAAGAAGCCCCTGTTTACAGGCATATAAAAGTATGTTTGGATGGCGCAGGACAGTCGTCCAAAGGAGGACCCCATGAGCAAGCAGTTTGGCGGGGCGCTCTTCGATTTTGGCGACTTTGTCGCGGCAAATCGCAGAAGCCCCATCCCGATCACAAAAGAGAACTATCCAACCATCGACTACAACCTGGTGCCTGAAGAGACTGGCGCGTTTGAGGGGCTGCGGTTCTTCAACGAGTTCTTCGGCGGCAATGTCTCGGTTGTCTACAATGCCACGCGCTTTGCCGACGCGCGGATCCAGCGGTGGTGCGACTGCAGGAGGCTGCATGAGCGTACGGGCATACCGCGCGAACGCGTTTTTCGCACGGCGACCGGGCGCGATAAGACAGCGCACCTCTTGCAGGAGAGCGACACGCACTATGGCACTACGGTACAGGGCGACAATCGACTCGAAGTCTTGAAGTACTCGTTTGGGAAGGTCGAGCACTTGTTCTTGTATTGTCCACCTGACGAGGTCGTCGAGGAGGAACGCACTCCCGAAGACCTGGCACAAGTCCATGTCGTCTCGAGCTGGGAAGAGATCATTCACGTTTACTGCCGATAGCTCGCGCCGTTTCCACGGCTCGAGCTATCATTTTTGTCCTTATGCGTGCGGTCCTGTACAGTTGCTAGATGAATACTCAAGTCGCAGGAGAAAAGACCGTCTACTTCGTGCGCCATGGGCAGAGTGTAGGGAATGTCTCGCCAGCTTTTCAAGGCACAGAATCACCGTTGAATGAGAAAGGTATACAGCAAGCAGAGCAGATTGCAGAACGTCTGACGCGGATTGAGTTTGATGCTCTTATTTCGAGCCCACTCCCGAGGACGAAAGATACGGCTGAAGCTATCGCTAGGGCAACGCATAAGACCATAGAGTATTCGCCGCTGTTTGTAGAGCGCGTTAAGCCAAGTCGCATCGTCGATAGGGCACACACTGACCCTGAGGCGCAGAAGCTAGGCCGAGAGTGGGAAATGAGTCTCGCGACCTCTGGTATGCGTGTAGAGGATAGCGAGAATTACGATGACCTGGTCGCGAGAGCCGATGCTGCACTAGCGTACCTAAGTCAACGACCCGAGCACGACCTCGTTGTTGTCACCCACGGCTTTTTTCTGCGAACCATGATGGCGCGAGTCTTGCTTGGCAATACGCTTACTGACAAAGCTTTTATGAATATTAAACAGAGAGTTCTTTGCGAGAACACTGGCTTGACAGTATTTAAATACGAGAATACTTGGGAAGGTATCCCGACCTGGAAGCTCTGGATCTACAACGACCACGCTCATTTGGGCTAGGGAGCACGAACTTCTTCTCGTGAAGCACACATCGGGCCTTCTAAATCAGTGTAGAATAAGATTCATGTACGGCCTCTTAAATACCTTAGGCCAATTGTTTGGAACTTTTTTGTTCGCGGTATTCGGAGCACTCTTTCTTTTCGGCCTCTTCATGGCGGGTCGTCTCGAATGCGTAGATGCGTTAACGCTAATCGTATCCTTGACGGGTCTAATACTAATTGGTGGCTCATTGCAGATTCAAAAATCTACGAAAAGTGTTTCGCAGATTATTCTCCTTTTCGTTGTGGCCTATATCTTTCTTTTTGTAGGCTCAGCGATTGTACCTAGCCTCTTTAATCTGTCGGCTAGCAAATGCGAACTTATTCTTGTTCGCTAAGTGCTTTTTTGACTCCGCACATTAAATCAGGCATAGTAGAAGCATGGCAACATGGATAGGCGATGACATAGATGCAGAGGACGTAGTCCTCGAACCAGAGAATAACGAGCCGCCCAAGGGCGGCGACGCAGAGAAGAAGGTGGCGAAGCTTAAAGCCGACCTTGATGCGGCGCTCACCGAGAAGCAGGCCAACCTCGACGGCTGGCAGAGGGCCAAGGCCGACTACGTGAACCTGCTTAAGCGTAACGAAGAGGCGACGAAGGCGGCAGAGCTAAAGGGCCGGCTTAAGGCAGTCGAGACGCTCCTTCCGGCATTTGACGCTCTCGAGCGCGCGAAGGAGCACGGCAGGGTGCCAGAAGGTTTCGCAGGTATCACTAAGCAGCTCGAGGGCGCCTTCGCTTCTCTCGGGCTTGTGGCAGTGGGTGAGGTGGGCGATGCCTTCGACCCAGCGCTCCACGAAGCCTTTGGGCAAGATGCGGCCGACAGCAAAGAGAAAGACGACACGATAACGAGCGTATTAGAGAAGGGGTGGAAGGTGGGAGAGCAGATTATCCGCCCGGCTAAAGTGCGTGTAGCACAATTTCAGGGCTAGACTTGCATACGATTGGGCGTTTACGTAAAATTACTACTCGATAAATAATTTATAAAAAATATGGCAAAAATTCTAGGAATCGACCTCGGTACAACAAACTGCGCGATAGCGATCGTGGAGGGTGGTGAGCCCCGTGTCCTCGAGAATGCTGAGGGAGCACGCACCACGCCTTCGATTGTCGCGGTGGGGAAGAATGGCGAGCGCATCGTGGGCACGCTTGCTAAGCGCCAGTCGGTGACGAACCCTTTGAACACAATCTTCCAGATCAAGCGCTTTATCGGCCATACGTACGACG
>JBAYUT010000040.1:0-3954 GCA_041674945.1 Minisyncoccota bacterium
CAATGCAAAAGCAGCAGCATCTCTGCGTACCTTGGGAGCCCGAGGATCATTGGTATATGCCATGTGGTTCAGAAGCACCTGATTAATGGGTGGGTGTTTCCAAGGTATTGAACCATTACGCGGGTCTTGACTTTTGGTACTGTTGGGTGTATAATATATTGGTAAGATCGAGTCTGAAAAATTAGCTCTTTGGGAGGAATGCCACCATGTTCAACAACATCATCTACGCACTCTTCGTGGCGCTGGCGGTCGTCGGTTGTGGTGACAAGCCACAACTGGCCTCCGAGGCTGCATTTCGGACGCAACTGTGCGATCTGTCGACGGCAGAGCGCTTCAAACGATGCGATCGGAGCAGAGAACTTGGGGTCGGATGCTACACGGACTACGGTCCGGACTGGCGTGACCCCGGCTTCATCCTGACGACGCCCTCAAATACCTACCTGTCGTGCGGATGACTGGTCTTTGGGCCGTACAACTTTGCGTTGTGCGGCCCTCGCCCTTTATATTTGATTTTTTGCATACAAAAACACTAACGAGTATCCCTGTAGTAGATTTTCGCAATGCGCCATGGGCGCGGGGAGCCGACCTTTTGCGAAAATTCACTACAGGGTATAATCACAAAAATGGCAAAGGATTACTACAACGTATTGGGCGTCGATAAAAAAGCGTCACCCGACGATATTAAAAAGGCTTTTCGTAAGCTCGCGCATAAGTATCATCCCGACAAGGGAGGTACCGATGAAGCAAAGTTTAAAGAGATAACCGAGGCGTACTCGGTCTTGAGCGATGACAAGAAGCGCCGGGAGTATGACGCGTACGGCCAGTCGTTCCCGGGCGGTGCGCCACAGGGCGGCCCGCAAGGCGGGTTTGGCGGGTTCGACTTCTCAGGCTTCCAACAAGGCTTTGGCAATGGGGGAGTGGAGTTCGACATGGGCGACCTCTTCGGCGATATCTTTGGTGGTGGCCGCTCACAGCAGCGCGGTACTCCGCGCGGGCGTGACATTTCTATCGACATTGAGCTGCCTTTTAAGGACGCCGTTTTTGGTACCGAGCGTAAAGTCTTGATTGCAAAAGTTGCTACCTGCGAGGTATGCAATGGTAACGGCGCGAAGCCGGGCACTGAGCTCGAGCAGTGCAAGACCTGTTCGGGCAGTGGGCGCGTGCATGAGATGCGCAACTCGATACTCGGCCAGTTCTCGAGCGTGCGCGCCTGTACCGCGTGTGACGGCAGTGGCAAACTGCCCAAAGAGAAGTGTCATGAGTGTAAGGGCCACGGCACCAAGCGCAAGGAGCAAGAGATTCAGATACGTATCCCTGCCGGCATCGACAACGGCGAGATGATCCGCATGAATCAGCAAGGCGAGGCAGTGAAGGGCGGTGTTGCGGGCGATATGTACGTCAAAGTGCATGTGAAGCCGCATCATCTCTTTAAGCGCGAAGGGTCAAACCTGATTATGGATCTACCGGTTAAGCTCACTGACGCGCTTCTCGGCACAACCGTCTCTATCGAAGCACTTGAAGGGAAGACGCTTGAGGTAAAGATCCCGCCGATGAAACGCGCTGAAGAGCTCCTCCGCGTGCGCGGCAAGGGCGTGCCTACCAGTGGCTCAAGCCGTGGTGACCTTATCATCCGTCTCGAGACAGCTCTCCCACAAAAACTCTCTCACAAGGCTCGCAAAGCGCTCGAAGATTTGAAAGGGGAGGGACTCTAATCACAGGTGCGCGTAAGAATTGTGCTCGCGCGTAGGGTGAGTGATATATACTATTAGCAATGAATGCTAGCAGCAGTATCTCTGATGTGAACGCGCTTGCGACAAACACCGCCTTCTCGGTGATGAATCTCGCGAGCGACTTTCTCGTCGTCATCATTCTCGTCGCAATCTTATTTCTCTTCGCGTGGTACATAGGACGCGGACCTTTTGTGGCGATGACGCTCTCGCTGTACGCAGCCTTTGCGGTGTATACCGTCTTCCCGTACATGTCGTCTCTGCCAGCCTCACCGGCATCGGCCTCGGTGCTCTCGCATGTGGGGCTCTATGCGGCACTTACGTTTGGCTTCTATCTAATCCTGCGGCGCGTGGTGGTATCAGACTTTCTCTATATCAGCGTGCTGGGCCTCGCCATACTGGCATTGCTTGGTGCAGGCTTTCTCATCGCGCTCGGGTACCACACCTTCGACGCCACGTCGATCTACCAGTTCTCCTCGGCAGTCGACGCTCTTTTCGCCCCCAAGCAGTACTTCTTCTGGTGGTTTGCCGGCCCGGCAGTCGGCCTATTCTTCTTAGCGCGCTAGTTTAGTAAGAGTGGTATAATTGACCGTTATGCCACAGGAAGCAAAGAAACCAACCCGCATATGGCCGGTCGTGCGTGCCTATACGCGCGCGACACTGCGCTACCCATGGACACTCTTGATCGGTCTCATCGGCCTCGGCGTGATGCAATATGTTGATCTCGCGACGCCCCTCTATCTCAAGCGCCTGGTCGATACGTTGAGTGAGAGCAGCCCGACAGAGTCAACGGTCACCGCTCTTACTGCGGTGATTGTTGCGTATGCCGGACTCTCGATGGTGAAGTGGGTTGCCACACGCGTGCAGAGAGCCTCGCTTACACGGATGGAGGCCAAGGTTATGAGCGACCTCGCGAATTATGGATTTGACGAGCTCTTTACGCATGGGCACGACTTTTTCATATCGAACTTCGCGGGCACGCTTACGCGTCGCGTTACTCGTTTTGCTCGCTCCTACGAGCAAGTGTATGACAGTCTTATGTTCAACTTTATCCCGCTGGTAGTGTTTTCTGCCGGTAGCGTAAGTATCCTTTATGCGCGCAATCCTGTCCTTGGTGTCACGCTGCTTGTCTGGGTGCTCGGGTTCATTGCGGTACAGCTTGTGGTCACCCGTTGGCGCCAGCCGCTACGTGTGGCACGCGCGATCGAGGACAGCAAGATAACGGGGTCACTCTCAGACGCGGTAGGGAACCACACGGCAATAACCCTCTTCGCTGCAGATGCGCATGAGCGCACAATCTTTCGCGCTATTGTCGACCGTTGGTACGCAGCCACGATGCGCTCCTGGAACTCAGATAGCATTATCAACGGCATACAGCACTTCCTCGGTATTGCGATCGAGGTGGCCCTGCTCTGGATTGGCGTCGTGCTCTGGCAACGTGGCTTGGTAACCGTTGGCGACTTTATTCTCATTCAGATTTATGTGATTGGCCTCTTTGACCAGGTCTGGTCCTTTGGCAACAACATTCGTCGACTGTACGACGCCTTTGCAGATGCTTCGGAGATGATTGATATCATTGAGCTCCCGCGAGCGATTGTCGATGCGCCGCAGGCGCCGGCGCTCACGGTCGAGCATGGCGCTATCAACTTCGATTCTGTCGGGTTCTACTTCACGCCCGACCGCCCAATCCTCAAGGATCTTGCCCTCGATATTGCCGGCGGGGAGAAAATTGCTTTGGTGGGCCCCTCAGGTGCTGGTAAGTCGACCGTCATCAAGCTATTGCTGCGCCAGTACGACGTGAGCGAGGGAACGGTGCGTGTCGACGGACAAGACGTGCGCGAGGTGACACAGGACAGCCTGCATGAGGCAATCGCTTTTGTCCCTCAAGAACCGGCGCTCTTCCACCGTACGTTGCGCGAGAATATTCTCTACGGGAGGCGCGATGCGACGGAAGAAGAGATGGTTGCGGCCGCCAAGGCGGCGCACTGCCATGAGTTTATAAGTGCTTTGCCCGAAGGGTACAACACCTACGTGGGCGAGCGCGGCGTGAAGCTCTCGGGTGGCGAGCGGCAGCGCGTGGCCATTGCGCGGGCAATTCTGAAAAATGCGCCGATACTCGTACTCGATGAGGCTACTTCGAGCCTCGATTCAGAGTCTGAAGCCCTCATCCAAGACGCGCTCGCAAAACTGATGGAGGGGAAGACGGTCATCGCTATCGCCCACCGTC
>JBAYUT010000041.1:0-3924 GCA_041674945.1 Minisyncoccota bacterium
GTCGACCGCATCTTGCTCAGGCAATCCCCGCTCAGTATCGGTCTCGAGCGCGTGAGAGACCTCTTCTGGCGAGAGTGCCCAAAATTTCTTTTCAAACGTGAGTATAGAGAGCGACATTCTGTCTGTGCAGTATACAAAAGAACACTGACTTTGGGCACACTGCCTTTGCGCTGACGTGGGCGTGCGCAGGCTTATACAGAGGACGGACCTATGGAATCAAGGAACCTGATTTTGATTATCTGGCGTACGTTTTGCTTAGGATTAGTAAAAGCTATTTTCGAATGTTGCACTCTATTCCCCGCACTCCCCTTCCGGGGGGCCGTAGCACGGCCCATGTTTGCTGAACAGTGGACTATCTTCGTATGGGAACGCTTCGCCAGTTTTCATGTCAACCACATACCATCCCAACGTGGATATATGATCGGGCATATCTTCATACACATGCACAAAATACGAATTATCCACCGTGGAATCGACAGCCAATACCGGCTTGCCGCCCGTCTTAGGGCTTGTGCCACCTGCGTCATTAAACAATGCTATCCACTGACTCACTTCCGGCAAATTTCTGACCGCCTTAATGGCGTCGGCTTCAGAAATTATCGTGCCGACGGCAGTCGTCTTGCTGTCGTCCGATACCCGCTCGTACGGCGTAAAAAGAGAATACGCCGTTGCCGCAACAAGAAGAGTGGCCCCTGCCAACAGCGCTACAAGTATGAGGTGTCGCTTCTGGACCTTCATTCGTCAAACTATACCATCAGCGGAGGCGGGGGGATTCGGTCACGCATAATTTCTAGCTAGAAATTTGCGCCACCCCGCCTCGCACCGTCGTGCTCCGGCCTTCGAATCCTCCGCATCTCGCGCAATGATGCTTCGCTCAGACAGCTCCCAGCTGTCTTTGCGAATCATTGCGGAGGCGGGGGGATTCGAACTCCCGAGACCCTTTCGAGCCTGCCACCTTTCCAAGGTGGTGCACTAGACCACTATGCGACGCCTCCGTATCAAAACTTTAACAGAAAACACTTTTTTACGCCTGCGGACCAAGAAGCGCTTTGATACGCGCTTCGACCGGGGGCCGCACTTCGGCTCAAGGATTCGCCTCGGTGCGGCACTACGTGCCCTTATTGCCAAGCAAAGCTTGGATTCTTTCCTGAACGGGCGGATGAGTAGCAAAGAGGCTCTCTATCCAGGCGGCCTTCCCCTCTTGCTTGCCAAACGGCTCGTCGATAAAGAGATGCTCCGTGGCGTGGCTCTTGTGCCGCATGACAACGCACGCGTGACTTTTAAAAACCATTACGGCTTTTCGTTACCTGTCCGGTAATACGGTCCACACGGTAGTGCGCAAAGAGAACAGTGTGAGTATACACATCTTCATAAACACTAACTATGTAAGCATCGTAAGCGACACCTACACCAAAGCCGGGTTGTCCACCAGTTTTCGGATTCGTACCATCAGAGTTGCTAAATAATTTCTCCCAGACTTTGATCTCAGGTAATGCTCGCACTAGCTCGACAGCATGGTCTCTTGCTGCCTTTTTTTCTGCCTGCACTTTTGCCTCTTCATTTCTATTCTCAGCAAAAATCTTAGGTAGCGTTATATAGAATAGAGAATAAAAAATGATAAATATTGTTGCAACGCCGACTAGCGCTACAACCAAGCGAATCCAATCCTTCTGTAAGAATACGGGCGACCTTAAAACGAATAGCCAAGTAGCAAGCGCCACAATAGTGATCCACAAAAGTGCATTATTAAGCGCGTGTTGTATGACCTTGTCCCCAGTATCATTGAACATGCTCATAAAGAGCCATCCCACAGCCATCACCACAACCCCCAAACCACACACCACAACTAACATAACAATCGTAGATTTCATATTATTTTAATAATCATATATTTTTAATGAAAGACCGCCTCAGCCATTTCCCCACTCTTTTCAGGGCTAATTTCTACAACTTTCTTTTTTCTAAATGCCTCAAACATGTAGAGAGCGTATCACTTACCAAGAAGCGCCTTGATACGTGCTTCAACGGGAGGGTGAGTAGCAAAGAGGCTCTCTATCCACGCGGCCTTCCCTTCTTGCTTGCCAAACGGCTCGTCGATAAAGAGATGCGCGGTGGCGTGGCTCTTGTGTCGCATCGGTATATTCTGCCCGCTTATCTTGCGCAGTGCCGAGGCGAGGCCCTCCGGATAGCGTGTCAGGAGCGCGCCCGACGCATCGGCAAGGTATTCTCGGCGACGAGAGACAGCGAGCTGTATGAGCTGCGCAGCTATCGGCGCGAGCACTATACCCACAAGCCCGAGTATAAGCACTGCCGGGTGCACATCTCGATCGCCATTACGATAAAACGCCATACGGAGGAAGAAGTCTGCGGCGATAGCTACAAAGCCAGCGAGCACCACTGCTACCGTCATCACCAGGATGTCGCGGTTCTTAATGTGCGAGAGCTCGTGCGCTATTACTCCCTCAAGCTCAGCTCTAGTGAGCATGGCGAGTAGACCGGTAGTCGCACACACCACACCATGAGCCTCGTCTCGCCCGGTCGCGAAGGCGTTCGGCGCCGCATCGTCTATCACATAGAGCTTAGGCTTAGGGAGCCCCGCCGTAATAGCGAGGTTCTCGGTGACGGTGTAGAAGTCGAAGTGCTCCTCGCGCGTTGCGGGGCGCGCGTGGCTCATCTTGAGCACCAGCTTGTCAGAGAACCAGTACGCGTAGAAGTTGGTACCGACAGCAATCGTCACGGCGACGTACAAGATAGCCCGATCATTCAGATACCAGGAGACGGCATAGCCTACGGCAATAACAACGACAAGAAAGCCGACGATAAGCGCCCAGGTCCGGCGCACATTGCTCGCTCGCTGTGCGTAGAGATCCATCAGAACTGCACCTTCACTGGCTCCTTAGCGGCAGCATCTGCCTCACCAAGCTCAAAGAGGTCCATAGGTTTGAATCCGAATGGGGCGGCAACAACATTGTTAGGGAATGTCTGAAGGGCGGTATTGAGCGCCATCACGGTGCCGTTATAGAAGCGACGTGAGGCCTGTATCTTGTCCTCGGTGTCGCCAAGCTCCTGCTGGAGCTGGAGGAAGTTCTGATTGGCCTTCAGGTCTGGATACGCCTCGGAGACTGCAAAGAGGCTCTTTAAAGCACCGGAGAGCATGTTCTCGGCCTCTGCCTTGTCAGCCGTGCCGGTAGCGCCCATGGCTGCGGCACGAGCCTTAGTCACGTTTTCAAACGCACTTGCTTCGTGCGCGGCATAGCCCTTGACGGTCTCAACGAGGTTAGGGATGAGGTCATAGCGGCGCTTAAGCTGCACGGCGATGTCGGCCCACGCTTCCTTGGCCTGGTTTACGAGGCGGACAAAACGGTTAAAGGCGAACACGATCCAGAGCACGATAACAGCAACAACTATCAAGGCAATGATTGTAGTATTCATACCTAAATTATGACCTTTTTAAATTGTTCTGCAAGCACGATGAAAGGCCGCTCCCGTGAGGAAGCGGCCTTTCTCCTGCAGAGCGGTCTATCCGCCTGTCAGGAGATGCATCAGCTCACCCACCGTCGTCGGCGAGGAGCGATGCGAAGCGCGACGTTCCGCTCTCTCGGGAGGACCTCCCGGAGAGCTATAGCTGTCGAACGACAGCATACCCAGAGACACGAGAGCCAACACCACCTGCAGCACCTTCCTCATAGAGCCTCTCATTATCTGTTGCGAACCCGGGGAACGGACGTGAAGCGACGCAGAAAGACCGGTCGGCGTCACAATACCGCCGTATTAATAATTATTAATAATTGTCAACCGACTCGTAATGGTTCAATACCTTGGAAACACCCACCCATTAATCAGGTGCTTCTGAACCACATGGCATATACCAATGATCCTCGGGCTCCCAAGGTACGCAGAGATGCTGCTGCTTTTGCATTGAAA
>JBAYUT010000042.1:0-3293 GCA_041674945.1 Minisyncoccota bacterium
CGACCCTCGGGTCCTTGATTTTCATCATAAAAAAGGTGAAGATAAGCTATTCAGCGTTGGAGGGTTTCGCCGTGCCGTTGGTTTTGATCGAATCAAAAAGGAGGTGGAGAAATGTGAGGTGGTTTGTGCCAATTGCCACCGCATTCTCCACGACGAACTTAGGACAAGTAAGAAGTAACACGGGGTGTCGTATACCGGTAGTACGCTTGCTTTGGGAGCAAGATGACGGAGTCCGATTCTCCGCACCCCGACAAAACTTAGTATAAAAAGAAACCAGCCTGCATCCCCTCGTGGGAATGCAGGCCAGTGGTGCGCCGAAGCGCGCGATCAGTTCGCGAGGAGGCCCTTGCCGTCGCTCGGCGTGTAGAGGTCGCCCTCCCATCCGATCCAGAACAGCCAGGAGTCGGTGAAGTCGAGTTCCAGTGCCGACGTCACCGCGATCTCGACCGGAAGCGACGTAGCGACGTTGTTCGGATTCTCCGTGGAGTAGTAGATCCCCTGGATGCGGATCTTCATCTGGCGTTGGCCGGTGCTCGTGAAGCGAACGAAGCGGGGCCTGGCCAAATAGGCCAGCGCGTAATCCCGCGTGGGATGCGAGACCTTCACCATGACGTTGCCGGATTCCATGTAGTCCCCGGCGAGCGTGATGTAGAAGTCCGTCGTGTCGCCGTTCTGGCACCGTCCTTCCCGGTACTGCGGCGGGTCCCAGGGGTAGTCCTGGTACATGCAGATGTACCCAATCCGGTCGATGACGATATCCGCCGAAGCGGGGTTGACGAAAGCCGCGAGGGTCGCGGCCACGAAGAGCCCGAGGGCCCAGAGACTGATACGTTTGAACATGACTCGATTCTCCTTTTCAGTTTTGCCCCGTTACCAGGGTGACAAGTGGCCTCACGCGCCGGCACAAGCCGGAGCAAACCACATGGCAGCACCATAGCACCCTGTTACCTATCTGTCAATATTTACTTACGATCAATTGCGTTCTCAAGTATGCCGCGGAGAAGCTCTGCCTGGGGAGCAAAGTCGGCGATGGCGGCCGCGCCTGGCCGCGCAAGGAGGGTCTGGAGCGCGTTTCCTGTCTCGGCTGCATACTCACGCTGTATGTAGCTTGCGGTAATGGCGCTCAGCGCACGCTCTGCGACCGCGCCGTCTATCTTGCTCGTGGTTATCGTTGCCACTAGCTCACCAACACTATTGGCCACCCCACCGCCCGAGGAGCCCTCTTGAGCCGCGGGCGTGCCTACAAAGGCCAGCACATCGGGAGTCTTGGTGCCGAAGGTGAAGATGCTCCTAACCGCACTCAGCACGATGGTAGGGTAGAACCCCGACCTAATCTGCTCTGCGCTCAGCTCCTGCGAGCCGTAGGAGGCAATGGCGACCGGCTCATTAACGCCCGGTGTCGCTGAAGCGAGTACAACATGCGGTACGGCTTGCGTCGCGTCTGTAATTGCGAGCACTGCAAAGTCTCGCTCGCCCGTGCCCATAGGATTTTTTTGCAAAAGTAGCGTAGCGTTTTCCTCGACCCAACGCGCAGGTAGATACACAAGGCCAGCTTTGTAGGTGGGTGTCGCTGGGCTCCCGGTGCGGATGTCACACGAAACGCCGCGATCGGCAAAGAGGAAGTACTGCGCTATGTGCGCATTGGTGAGGATCATGCCCGTAGGGCTTACGATTACGCCGCTACCCGAGATGGAGTGCACGCCGCTCTTCGCGGGTGCGTAGCAAATAATATTGACCAGAGCTTTGCGGAGCTGTGACGCAGACTCGATAAGCACATCTGGCTTGGGAGCGGTCGCAGCCTCCTTAGGCGAAGCGGTGGCAAGCAGCTCTACTGCGGGTGGGGTAGTGGTGGCGAGCGAAAGCTCTGGCAAGAGAGCGGGTGCCACCTCATACACCGGCTCGAGAGGAGAAGTGCTGGCAACAAACAAGACAACAACAGCAATTGCAGCAACGACACCGAGATAAGGAACGTATCGCCTCATCTTTATACGGTACTCTAAAAATGTTATCCTCGCATTACGCATGAGTGAAAGCGGGCCTGCCCGCCGTAGCTTTAGCGAAGGCGGGATTAGTTTAATGGTAGAACAACAGGTTTCCAACCTGTTGGCGGGAGTTCGATTCTCCCATCCCGCACTCGAGTGAGCGAAAAGAAATAACGCCCAGAGGCGTTATTTCTTTTCCGAGCGGGAGTGGGGGAGAAGCGCGCAAGTCATGTTTATCAGCGCACATTCATAAGCTATATTGTCTACATGAGAGGAGAAGGAGTCTACCAAAAGAAAGAATACGGGCTCGAAATGAAACCCGGCACTAAAGAGTTCTTTGGATTACAATACTCCGCCGCACAAATTCTCAGCGAGAAACTACAGATTCCACTTGAAGAGGCCTTGTTCAAATATACGGTGTTTCCTAGAAGGTTTGGCCTTGCGGCCTCGGGTGGATCTGTCGACACCTCGAACCCAAGGTGGCAAACCTACGTGCAGGGCCTGAAGGAGCACCCGGACGATCCGGTCGAATACACGCTCGCTTTTTATCGAGAGTCTCCGAGCGAGGCGCCACGATCGCCCGAATTTGTGTTTGGCTGCTTCAGCTTCGAACCTCCTTTGGAAGACGGGGTGGTCAAGATTCATTTCAATAATACGGACACCGATGAGAAAGGGCCTTTAAGTAACGAAAAAATCGAGAAACGGAAACAAGAATTGACGGAAATGTTTACCCACATCAAACAGACATACCCACAGGCCGCCATCGTGCGTGGAGCCTCATGGTTATACGAACGCGAGGAGTATCGCCGACTCTTTCCCGCTTCATACTGCGATTCGCGACAACCTTTTGAGCAGGGAAAGAGGATCCAAGGTATGCACTATTGGGGACAGTTTCTTGATAGCAAACGTGAGGTGCGACCCGAGCTTGCGCAACAATTCCTCGATAACCTTAAGGAGGTGGACACGGACCATATTTTAGACGCATTCCCTGCGCTTCCCAACAAAGTAGAAGCGCCCATGGCAGATTTCTACGCCTTTTACGGAATCGCCTGAACGGGCCACGAACACAACAGCCGTCTCGCTATTGAGGGAGTTTAAGTACCTCCCGAGCATACTCGCGACCCCCATCCCCATCACCTCGGTACCCAAATATCGTTTCATCCGGTATGTTGATATATATGACCGACTCAATCATGTTCGTGGCGCAGGCGATATTCTGGGTTATTTTCCCGATGCTTACATTTATTAGTACTATTGCTTTTTTTATTGGTATTCCGTTCTGTATCTATTTTGCTATCAAAGCGTACAACG
>JBAYUT010000043.1:0-3197 GCA_041674945.1 Minisyncoccota bacterium
GACCAGTCGACGGTCTTGATTATTGATATTGGCAAGACGACCACCAAGATATGCATTGTCAGTCATCGGGTGCCGCGATTTGCCACGACCATAGGTATTGGGGGTCATGCGATAACGCTCGCGATACAGAAATTCTTTGGGGTAACCGAAGTAGAGGCGAGGAGTATAAAAACAGAGAAGGGCATAGCGTCGACGCTTGGAAACGAAGAATGCTTGGGGGCGATCCTCTCAACGGTCGCGGCGATTCGCGATGAAATTACGAACCGACTCGAGTACTGGCAAGCCAAGGTGACTCCCGGAGGTACGTATGCGCCCGTGTCGCACGCTATTTTGGTGGGAGGTAATGCAACCCTTCGCGGATTTCAGGAGTACCTTGAGAGCTCGCTCAGCATCCCTGTGATTATGGGCGACGTGTTTACGAACTGTGCCTCCCGCGACGTGTGGCTGCCTCCGATGGACTACAACGAGTCTCTCGCGTACGCAACAGCTGTTGGGCTGGCGCTGCACGCATATCAACACCATGACTGACGAGGCTATCAACCTGCTCCCCAGCTCGCGTAGGCGATGGGCCACGCGGGAGTATGCAATTCGACTGAGCGTTCTATTCTTGGGGCTGGTTACGGCAATGACCGTTGTTGCGGGCGTATTACTGATTCCTACCTATGCGCATCTTGACCAGAGTATTCGCATGGAAGAGGGTCGCGTCACGAGCGTGGGAAGCGAGACTGGAGTAAGCCATGCAGAAGTAATCGAGCGCCGAAAAGTGCTCATGGGCAAAGTGGCGATCCTGGCGCCGCGAGCGGCCGCAGTCTCAGTAAGCGAGATGGTGAGGAAGATTCTTGCGGTAACCCGAACAGGGGTATCACTCACGAGTCTGAGCTACGCGACGGGCGCAGCGTCCAAGCCAAGTACGGTGCTTGTATCTGGCATGGCAACGTCGCGTGATGCGCTCCATGCATATCAGATCGCGCTTCGTGAAGCGCCATTCGTTGAGACGGCAGAAGTGCCGGTATCGTCTTTTGCAAAGGATGCGGACATAGCCTTCACGATTACGGTAACTCTCGCTCTATGAAGTCATCTCTCCTCCACCTTACTACAGCGGCACTAGTCTGTGCAGCGGCCCTCATTGGGTACCGGGTGTGGTATGAGACGGTTGTCAGTCGCAGTCTCGTGGCGGCGTCCATCCGAGAGGTCATGGATGCGGAGGGGGCTGAGCGGGGGGCGGCAACCGCAGTCAATACAACGCTCGAGGAGCTGGTGGGTGTCGAAGCCGTTGCGGAGAAGTATTTTGTATCTGAGAGAGAGGCGCCCGCATTTATCAGCGACATAGAAAGGCGCGGCCGCGCGCTGGGTGCGCAAGTGGCGGTCTCATCGGTTGCAAAGACGGGTACGGGCCCTGATGCGCAATTAGCGCTTGCGATAAGCGTACGCGGCGGATTTGACGAGGTCTTGCGCACGGTGGGAGCAATCGAGTACGCGCCGTACGGCCTCAGTGTGAGCACGCTGCTTCTGACGCAGGAGACACGGGGCGTGTGGCGCGCAGAGGTGCGTATCGTGGTAACTGCGGCCCCATAACGTAGCGCAACATACACTATGATACGAGGCATGCATGCAAAGGATTACCTTAAAAAAATCGCGCAGGTGATGCGACCTAACCCGGAGCTGCACTGGGGGCTGCTGCTTTGTATTGCTGGCATTGCGTTTTGTGGGACCGTCGCGTGGAATGTGTGGGCCTTTGAGATGGTGGTGCGGGGAGAGGGCATGACCACAGAAAGCGCGCGCAGTGCTCCTCCTGAAGAAGACAGTCAGGCGCGACTGGCGGCTCTGCGCGCCCTGCTCGAGAAGCGCGCGGTGGAAGAGGCTAAGTATGTAGACGGCACCTACTCTTACGCCGATCCTTCGCAATAATGCGCGCTTTGGGTTAAGGTTTAGGGGTTCGCCCCGATAGTTCAATGGATAGAACCGCGGACTTCTAAGCCGCTGATGTAGGTCCGATTCCTGCTCGGGGCACAAACGAATGAAATGAGAACGTGCTCCGAAGCACGCCTGGGAGGCGTGCGTGCAGGAATCGGAAACCTTGCGAGCATTTTATGGAACGAAGTGAACAGAAAATGCGCAAGGTGTACTGGTCTTGTAAGGACCGATAAGTGTAATCACGGTCCTGCTCGGGGCACATAACGAATGAGGGTATACTATAGAAATGAAACAGCGTACCGTTTTCGGGTTGGTTCTTGTCGCCTGCCTGACGCTACTTTGGGTGTGGTCTAGAACAGGCTCTAACACCGACGGTCTCCCGCCGCCGAGCGGCTCGGTGGCTTGCACCATGGAGGCGAAAATATGTCCCGACGGTTCGGCAGTGGGGCGTACGGGGCCGAATTGCGAGTTTGCCGCGTGCCCTGCTACAACCGCTCCTCCTCCTGCGACAACGGCTTCGGCTCCAGCGGACATAACATTGGGCGTTGGTCAGACAGGGAGAGTGGGCGGGCTCGTCATTATCTTTAATGCGTTTGTTCAGGACAGCCGCTGTCCAGTCGACGTCCAGTGTATTCAGGCCGGTGCGGTAAACATCAACGTGAGCTTCTCAAATGGTAAGCAAACCGTCATTAAAAACATGCCGTCAGACGAAGTGCCGCAAGAGTTCGGCGGCTACAAAATTGCGATTGTTGGAATTGCCCCAGATCGCAAGAGTGGGGTAGAGATAGATCCTAAGGGCTACCGAATAACCTTTCGCGTGTCGAAATAATCCTTGTCGGTGCCGAGAGGGGGACTTGAACCCCCACGAGGTTGCCCTCACTGCGACCTGAACGCAGCGTGTTTACCAATTACACCACCTCGGCGCTCTTCGATTATGCACGCAAAGAGTGAAATCCTCAAAGTTTCTGACTGCGGTCTAAACGCCAGATTTCGATAAGTGGTAGCATATATAGATGAATAGTGGTGCTCGACGCTTTTTGTCGTTCCTTGGTTTCATTGCCGTACTTTTGCCTATGGGCAGTGTCTCTGCGGCTGAATATACGTTTACGCAAACCAGCTGGACAGGCGGCGAAACGGCAAACACAACGGCGCACACTCTCAATCAGACCGGTTGGGCAGAGTACAGCGCAAAAGATGCAGCGCTCTCGATTGTGAACGGAGGCGCTGATCTGCAGCTCGGCGTCACCTCGCAATCGCTTACCCAGACGAGCGACGCAAATGCA
>JBAYUT010000044.1:0-2920 GCA_041674945.1 Minisyncoccota bacterium
AGCCCAACAAGGTAAGCCTGCTCTACAGCATCGTTGCTGGAGCAGACTCCATCGGCCACTGTGCAGAAGCCCGCGAGCTGGTGCAGGCTGCGATGAGCCGGAGCGGCATCATACGGTTTGACCGCGGCATGCAACTTCTGGCTGACGCGCGAAACAGTGCGGCCAAGTTCGCGGCGACGTTTACCGAGTGGCAGCTGGTCGCCAGCTGGTGCGAGCATCAAGACGAGCAGTGGCGCAACATGATGGATCGCATGGAGGCGAGGTGCGGCGTGGAGGTGGACCGGTGGACAGCGTTCTACCGCGAAAGCGTCCGCGTCGATACCGACAGGAAGCGCAGCGAGCGCGCCCTCGAAAAGCTCGCAGAGCTCGTCTGAGCAGCCGTACACACAAGCCCCGCGGCCTGGTCATGAGACCACGCCGCGGGGTGATTGCTTTAATTGCAGGATGCCTACCCACTTATCGATACTGTCTCCCCCACATGTTTATTCAAACCGCCGATGAGTGTGCGTTCCATATATTACATTGAGTTTCGACTGCTATTTCTTGACGAAATTTAGAACACTTATCGATACCGCGACTACAAATAACGAGAAGAACCCTACTGTCTCGAGAAGCCCCATACTTATGTCAGATTTAATCCAGGTGAAAAAAACAACAAGAAAGGTAACGCCGCAGAACCAGAGGGCTGTCCACGCCAGGCCCCTTACAAAGGTTTTCATGAGTCTCATGGTACCAACCCAGCGCACTAAAGCAATAGTTAGCTTCCTACGCCAATCGCCCTGCGTACCTCGTCCATCTTGACCTCACTCACTGCGCGAGCCTCTACTCTGCCCTGCGCGAGAATCTCGTCGACAATGCTCGAGTCTGCCTGTAGTTCCTCATACTTGGCACGCATGGGCGCGAGATACCGATCGAGATCTTCGATGAGTTTCTCCTTGAGCACCTTGTAGCTGCCCTTATGCTCTTCGTAGAGCGGGTTGAGCGTCTGCTCACTTCTAAAGAGCCGGTGTATCTGATACACGTTTTCTGGGCGCTCGCCTGAAGAGTCGGTGACAATACTCATCACCGCCTTCGTAAGCTCCTCGTGCGAGGCAAAGAGCGGGATCACGTTGCCATAGCTCTTACTCATCTTCCTGCCGTCGGTACCAGGCACCACGGCTACGGCCGGTATGATGTGCGGCTCAGGCAGGCCAAACACTTCTTGCTTAAAGATGCGATTAAACTTCTCTGCCGTATCGCGCGCAATCTCTATGTGCTGCTTCTGGTCTTGGCCCACTGGGACTACCGCCCCGCTGTAGAGCAGTATGTCTGCAGCCATGAGTATGGGGTAGTTGAAGGTGCCGACACCAATCTCCTTATTCTTCGCCTCAGCATCCTTGTAGGCGTGGGCGCGCATCAAGTACGGCATGGTGGTTATCGTGTCAAAAATCCACGCAAGCTCGGTGTGCGCTGGTACCTCGGATTGCTTAAAGAAGACCACGTCTTTAGGATCCACACCAACCGCAACATAGGCCATCACCACCTCGCGCGTACGGCGACGCATTTCCTCGGCGTCCTGCATGGTGTTGAGGGCGTGATAGTCGGCCACGAAGATAAACGGCCGGTACTTGCCCGTTACCGCCAAGTCGACGAAGGGCTTCATCGCGGCAAAGTAGTTGCCGATATGTAAATCGCCGGTCGGCTTAACGCCGGTTATCAAGATAGGTCGTGCGTCACTCATTGCCCTACGATACCACAGGTTACGTGGCTCCTGTACCTACCCGGCGCGATGCTCGGGCGCGTCTATTTTGCAGCCTTCTTTGCCTTGGCAACAACCTTGCCTACTGCCTGCTTGCTCTTGGTTGCAGCTTTCTTCACTACCGCCTTCGTCTTCGAGGCAGTCTTCTTGCCTGAGCGCTTCATCTCGCGCTGTATCATGTCCCAGTTGGATTTGAGTTCCATTGCTGCCCGCTGCACATCTGCTGCATTAATCGCCTTCGCACCCTTGTACCCCTTGGCCACTGTGTCGACAATTTTTGCAAAGCCCTTCTCACTATCTTCCTTAAAGCTCTTAGCGTCGCGCATGGCCTCCTTCTTCATATCGGTCGCCCACTTGGCCGCAATCTTACGATGCTTCTTTGCTGCAGGACTCGCATAATAATAGTACCCAGCTGCGGCTGCGGCACCGACCGCTGCAAGACCTGCTCCCACTCCGGCGGCTACCTTACCCGATACATTCTTTGTTGTTGCCATAAATAATAGAGATATATAAATAATAATTGCACTACGACTTCCTAGATGACTTCTTTGGGAAGACGTCCAAGAACCTGAGCAGCGACATCAAGCGGCCCTTGCCCTGCCTAATGTTACTACGCAGCTCTACAAGGTCTTGCCGTACATTATCACTTTCTATTGCAATCTGCTTTGAGATATGTTCAACATTTTTAAGAATCCGTTCGAGACGCCAGAGTACGATGGCGATACCGATACCCAGCACGATTGTAACCACCGTCGTAACCGCGAAGAAGATGTCCATCTTGAGAAAGTCATTCATACCCTCGTAGTATACCCCGTGGAGGGGGATTTTCTAATCGGTGCGCCGGGCAGGACCGTGATTACACTTTTTGTCCACAACTCAAAAGCTCGTCGTCACTCACTTTTGGTCGTGTCCACGACTCGCGACCCGTCGCGCTCGACGGGCTTTCGAATCCTGCCCGGTGCTACAATACGAAAGTCGCCCACAGCTTTCGCTATGGGCTCTTTCGTTGTTGTGCGCCGGGGAGGATTCGAACCTCCGTAGGCAATGCCAGCAGATTTACAGTCTGCCCTCGTTGACCGCTTGAGTACCGACGCATTCTTGGCGATACTCATCTATCCACTTGAGTATCTGCCTCAGTAACTTTGTATCACAATACACTATATGCACAAGGCCGTGAAGCAT
>JBAYUT010000045.1:0-2553 GCA_041674945.1 Minisyncoccota bacterium
AGAGGACTCGAACCTCCATGCCCATTACAGGCGCCACCACCTCAAGGTGGTACGTCTACCAGTTTCGCCACCTGGGCAATTCGAACTCACTCACTATACGCAATCTCGCCCGAATACTCAAACGCCGACTTAGGCGGCAACCTCCGCCACCTCCTCTGCTTTCTCTGTCTCTACTGCAGTTTCTTCGACCACAACTTCTTCTGCAGGCACTTCTTCGGCTGCTGGAGCTTCAGCAACGGCAATGGTCTCATCGCTCTTCAAGTGCATCATGCGGGCATTACGGAGCTGGCGACGCATTGCCTTAGCAGCCTTCTCGCGGATGAAGTACAGCTTGGCCCGACGGACCTTAGAGCGCTTCACAATCTCGATAGAGTCGATAGCGGGAGAGTAGAGTGGGTATACCTTTTCAAGTCCGACGCCAGAGAGCGTGGCGCGTACCGTGAAAGAGGCTCCTGCCTCGGTGCCATGCTTTACCGCGATAACAAGGCCTTCAAATACCTGCTTGCGTGCATTCTTGATGGTTTTTTCCTTTTTGTCGGTGCCACGACCCTTTTTGAGCTCGATAATGTTCTGCGTAACACGTACAGTGTCACCCGCGCGAATACCGAGCGCGGCGCGTCCTTCAGCGTTTACTGGTGTGAGTACCTTTTGCATAGCGTTCTTTGTCTCGCGCACTCTACCACGAGCCACTAAAACGAGCAAAGGCCGGGGCCAAATCGCCTGGAACCGGGGCAACAATCTCCATACGAACGCCTGCAGGCAGAGGCAGATCGATCATGTAGGCATGGAGCGCCAACCTCTCGATACCGAGCGCGGGCTTATGGTTTGGCGCATATAGTGGATCGCAAATGATCGGATGGTTAATCGCCTTTAAGTGGGCTCTGATCTGGTGCGTGCGACCTGTCTCTGGACTCATCTTGAGCAGTGCCCATTTCCCACCCCCCTCCTCTACCTCTCCAAGGACTTCGTAGCGGGTAAGCGCCTCGCGCAGGCGTCCTTTCGCCTTGGGTTGCGCGCTACGCAAGCGGAAATCGCTTCGCGACCTGCCAATATCAAAATCTATGACTCCGCTTTTCTCTTTTGGCGCCCCATATACGAACGCGTAGTACGTCTTCTTGACTTCCCTATCATGAAAGGCTTTACGTAAAAATTCGTACGCAGCCAGATTTTTTGCAAATACGAGGACGCCCGAGGTATCTCGATCGAGTCGATGCACATACCCTCCACCGCTCGCGGGATACTTCTCGTTAAACCAGTTTTCGGCCGTAGGCTCCACCGTGCGACCATCGCTGTGGGTTATGAGCCCGGCCGGCTTAGCCACCGCTACGACATCCT
This sequence comes from Minisyncoccota bacterium, assembly GCA_041674945.1. Lineage (GTDB taxonomy): Bacteria > Patescibacteriota > Minisyncoccia > Phycocordibacterales > Phycocordibacteraceae > C7867-001. The sequence continues at coordinate 1,336 of JBAYUT010000045.1, forward strand.
CGTCTTCGTACAATACTGGCAAATCCATTGTGTGCGCGCTGAGGGACTTGAACCCCCGACCTTCTCAGTGTAAATGAGTTGCTCTACCAACTGAGCTAAGCGCGCATAATTTTGTTTTAACCTCAAAATGTTTTCGTGGGGCGCAAATGGGCTCCGCCCTCCACCAGCTAACCTAACCGCGCATTATCCTAATGTAACCTAAACCTGCCTTCGTGGGGCGCAAATGGCCTTTGGCCTCCACCAGCTAAACTAAGCGCGCATACTACAAACCAACCTAACCGCCCACAAACACTCTACCGCATTGCGTTCATTTTTGCTCGTGTGAGGGGGCCAAAGTACCCTACCGCAGGAGTAATCGTGTTTGCCTTCTGAAACTTGATAACGGCCGCCTTGGTAAGTGCACCAAAGACGTTTGTCTCTTTGCCCGGCGATCCTGGGCCGGCAGGGGCAATCTGGGTACCGGGAGAGCTGTTCAGCGCTTTCTGTAATTGCCGTACGTCCTCAGAAATGTGGCCCAGCGTAAGGTTCTTCTCGAAGAGCGCGGCGCTCCCCTGCTCATAGCGAATCGAGTCAGAAACCGTCGCTGTGGCGGGAAAGGCGTCGGGTGCGGAGAAGTAGGTCACGTACACGGTATAAACCCCCGGAGAACAGCGCGTGCCCGCGCCCTGGCACAAGTTCCACCGCCTCGTCACTGCAAAGGGCTCCCACTCTGCCCCCACGAAGTCGAGGCGGTTTGAGAGTATCATCTGTGTCGTGCGCGGTATCCCCCGTAAGGTCAACATCACGTTCGTGCTCGTCGCACGTGTGTCTGTCCCATTTATCCATACTATCGGCATCATGGTACTCACATTGTCTCGCACGGTCTCGACAACTTCCTCCGCTGCCGCTTCCGCCGTAATCACAAACGCCGCCTCACCATCGTTCGCAGTGACCCACGAGCCAGTTGCCTCATTCTCATCCACCGTCCTGACTCGCCAATAGTAGGAGGCGCCCGACGTAAGCGATTGACCTGCGGAGCCCTCGGTATACGTGCCCGAGCCTGCGTCCTGACCAACCGTAAAGGTACGTTCGCCTTGCGCTGCAAGCGCCGAGGTATAGTCGACAACGGGAGACGAGAAGTTGGCGGTATTGTCGATTTGAATCTGATATTTTACCGTGTCACCCACGTCAGCGTCGGCGAGCGTAAACGTAAACGAAGGTCGCGTCACGGTAGAGGAT